>CANQZC010000013.1 GCA_947628235.1 uncultured Bacilli bacterium
CCTCGAAAAATCTCCAGAGGTATTTTTGTAGAGCCTCTCTGTGCACTTTGCTAGCCCGTATGTGGTGGGCGGGTCTCCTTTCAGTATGTAAATGGTTTCAGTGGTAAAATACTCCTTGTTTTGCGCATATATCTTTACGCAAAGTGCACAGAAAGGCTCTACATATTAACAGAAAGGAGAATTGTTTTGGGTAAAAAAGCAGAAAAAACACCACAAAAGAAGCCAAGAGCCGCGAGAACTATTGAAGGTAGAGAGCGACAACTTGTAAATTTAGCAGTTGATTTGGCCGAAAAACAACTTAGAGAAGGAACTGCCTCGTCTCAAGTTATTACTCATTATCTAAAATTAGGTTCTACAAGAGAAAAACTTGAAATGGAAAGATTAAGGCATGAGAATGAGCTTACAAAAGCGAAAACTAAATCTATAGAAAGTGGAATAAATATGGAGGATCTAGTTTCTGATGCAATAAGAGCTATTAAAGAATATCGAGGAGCATCATATGATGAATACGAAGATTAAATCTTATTCAGAATTACTTTCTATAGATGATTTTTATGAGCGATATTTATATTTGCAATCATTTAATTCTATAGGCGATGAAACATTTGGTTTTGAAAGATATTTGAATCAAAAATTTTATTCATCAAGAGAATGGAAAGAATATATTCGACCAAGAATTATTCAAAGAGATGATGGCTGTGATTTAGCGCATAAAGATTATCCTATATATGGAAAAATTATTATTCATCATATTAATCCAATAACTCCTAAAGATATAAAACTTATATCTGAATATGGTTTTGATTCTCCAGTTTTTGATTTTGAGAATTTGGTATGCGTTTCCCATAATACTCATAACGCAATACATTTTGGTTCTCTTAAGGATTTGCCAAAAGAACCAATTAAAAGGTTCAAAAATGATATGTGCCCTTGGAAAGGAGGATAATTTTGACAGAAAGTATACTTGACTCTATAAAAGAGTTTCTAGGAATAGGAAAAGATTATGAAGCTTTTGATCAAGAACTAATTTTAACAATTAATGGATGCTTCACAGTTTTAAATCAGCTTAATTGCGGTGAAGAAGATTTTTATATAACTTCATCCGATGAAGTATGGGAAGATTTTATAAAAGATAAAAAGAATATACAAGGAGTCAAGAATTTTGTATGTTTAAAAACTAAATTAATGTTTGACCCTCCTTCAAATTCTTTTGTGGTAGAATCATATCAAAAACTTATTGATGAGTTTGTATGGCGTCTCAACCATCAATGTGAAAAATTTGAACAGGAGGAATTAAAATGAATGATGAACTTTATCATTACGGAGTTCTTGGAATGAAATGGGGTCGTAGAAAAGCAAGTTCAAGTTCTGATTCCTCATCTTCTTCTCAAAGGAAAAGAAAAAAAGAAAAAGTATCAAATTTATCTGATGAAGAATTAAAGAAAAGAATAAATCGACTTAACCTTGAAAAACAATATAAAGATTTGACAAAAAAAGAAGATAAGAAAGTATCAGATGGAAGAAAATTAGTTAAAGGAATAGTCAATAAATCAGTTTCAAAAGTTGTTCAACCAGAATTAGAAAAGCTTTTAGAAAAAGGTGTATCTAAATTAAAGAAAACAATAAAAAATAGAGGAAAAGCTTCCTTTGATTTCTCCGATTTTGTTAAACATGCTTCTTCTGAGACTGCCGCGCAGCAAGTAAAAACAGTTATGTCTATTTTACCAATACTTCCGGAAAAGATTAAATAATGATATCAAATACGGCAATACCATATTATTATGGTTTATTTAGAAAAGCAGTCTTATCTGGAGAAATTCCTGTAAATGAAGAAATCGCTTTACAAATGGAGCGTATAGATTCTTTAATAAGAGATCCTAAATATTATTACGATTCTGAAGCAATAGACGGTTATATAAAATTTTGTGAAAATGAACTTACTTTAACTGATGGTTCTGATTTAAAGCTTCTTGATACATTTAAACTATGGGCCGAAGATCTTCTTAGTTGGTTTTATTTTATAGATCAAACCGTATATGTTCCAAATGAAAATAATCATGGCGGGCATTACGAAAAAAGAAGAGTAAAGAAAAGACTTCGTAAAAAACAATATTTAATAGTGGCAAGAGGCGCTGCTAAAACTTTATATTTAGAAAGCCTGCAATCATATGTACAAAATGTAGATCCAAAAACAACTACTGGGATTGCAGTTGCTCCAACCATGGCACAAGCAGAAGAGACATTGAATCCTCTTAGAACTGCAATAATAAGGCATAAAGGACCATTATTCAAATTCTTAACCCATGGCTCTATAAACAACACAATGGGTTCCAAAGCTAGCAGAGCAAAATTAGCATCTACAAAAAAGGGAATTGAAAATTTAGTCACGAATTCTATAATTCAAGTTGTTCCAATGTCTATAGATAGACTTCAGGGCTTAAGGCCTTCAATTGCTACTGTCGATGAATGGTTATCTGGAAATACAAGAGAAGATGTAATAGGAGCAATAGAACAAGGTGCTTCAAAGAATAAAGATTACTTAATTATTTCAGCTTCTTCTGAGGGAAATGTCCGAAACGGAATTGGCGACTCTATTAAGATGGAGCTTATGGAAATACTTAGAGGCGAATACAATGCACCTCATGTATCTATATTTTATTATAAGCTTGACAATATTGAAGAAGTCAATGACCCTGAAATGTGGATAAAAGCAAATCCAAATTTAGGAAAAACAGTTGATTATGAAACTTACCAATTGGATGTTGAAAGAGCTGAAAAGAGTCCATCTGCTAGAAATGACATTTTAGCAAAAAGATTTGGTATTCCTCTTGAAGGATTTGCATATTTCTTTACTTATGAAGAAATTCAAAAGCATCGTCAAAGAAGTTTCTTTGATTTGCCATGTTCAATGGGAATTGATCTTTCTCAAGGAGACGACTTTTGTGCATTCACCTTCTTGTTTCCTTTTAGTAGAGGAAGATTTGGTGTAAAAACAAGATGCTACATTTCAGAAAGAACATTGCATAAATTGCATCCAGCTACAAGAGATAAATATGAGTCGTTTATAAATGAAGGTTCTTTAATGGTATTGTCAGGAAGTACTTTGAACATGGAAGAAGTTTATGATGACTTAGAAAAGTTTATTGATGATTGTGGATATGACATTAGATGTGTTGGCTATGATGTTTATAACTCTGATTACTTTATTCAAAGATGGACAAGAGAAAATTCTCAGTATGGAGTCATAAAAATTCCACAAGGAGCAAGAACAGAGTCGGTTCCTCTAGGAGAACTTAAAGATTTAGCAGAAGATAGAATGCTTTTATTTGACGAAGACTTAATGTCTTTTTGTATGGGAAACTGCATAGTTCAAGAAGATACAAATGGCAATAGAAAACTTCTTAAACTTCGATATGATGATAAAATAGATTCTGTTTCTGCGATGATGGATGCTTATATAGCTTACAAACAAAGCATTGACGAATTTGAATAGGAGAAAAATCAAAATGGAATTTTTTAGTAGATTTAAAAGCGCGGCAAAAGCTGCGTATAATGCCTTTTCTAATAAAGATCCAACTCAATACCTAAATTATGAAACTGGATTTGGTAATTCATATTATGGAATGAGCAGGCGTCTTTCATATTCAAACGAAAAATCAATAATGGCGCCAATAATAAATCAGATAGGCGTTGACGCATCTGAGATACCATTACATCATGTTCTTATTGATAACGATATGTATCAAGATATACTTGACACTGACTTAAATTATTGCTTAAGTGTTCAAGCTAATAAAGATCAAACGGCAACTGAATTTCTAAGAGATTTATATACATCAATTCTTGATGAAGGAGCAGCGGCAATAGTAATAACTGATGCTGATGGCAATCCTTATACTAGTGATTCTTATAAAATAACAGCTCTTAGAGTTGCTAAGATTCTAAATTGGTATCCCGATTATGTTCGAGTTAGAGTATATAATGACAATAAAGGAATTCAAGAAGAAATAGTAGTTCCAAAAGCTTTTACACCAATAATTGAGAACCCTTTCTATTCAGTAATGAATTCTGAAAACTCAACATTGCGTCGTCTTATAAGAAAACTTAATCTTTTAGATTCTGTTGACGAAGCAAGTTCTTCCGGAAAGCTTGATCTAATTGTTCAGCTCCCATATACTATAAGAACTGAGTCAAGAAGGAAAGAAGCTGAACAAAGAAGAAATGATATAGAAAGACAATTAATAGGCTCACGATACGGCATTGCATATGCAGACGCAACCGAGCGAATAACTCAACTTAATCGACCTGTTGAAAATAGTTTATTATCACAAGTTGAATATTTAACAAAATCTTTTTATAGTCAATTAGGAATTTCAGAAAAAGTTTTTAATGGTGAAGCTGGAGATTTGGAAATGACAAACTACTATTCAAGAACTGTTGAACCTTTGGTTAAAGCAGTTGTTAATAAGATGGATGTTTCATTCATTTCCTCTAACTCCAGAACAAGAGGTCAAGCAATTGCATTCTTTAGAGATCCATTTAAACTTCTTCCAATCACATCAATGGCAGACGCTGCCGATAAATTTACTCGAAATGAGATTCTCTCTTCTAATGAGATTCGTTCTCTTATTGGCTATCGTCCTGATGATGATCCGAGATCTGACGAACTTAGAAATAAGAATCTTAATCCGGATAGTGGTTCCGTAGCAACTCCAGACGAGATTGATGATTCTGATGACTATGACGATTTTAACATTTAAAGGAGGAAAAATCAAAATGGAATCAAAACCTTCCAAAAAGCCAGACTTTTGTGGATACGCTACAAAGTACGATATTCCTTGCACTGATGGAAGAACTATAATGAAGGGCGCTTTCTCAGATGCTGATGGAAAAAAGGTTCCGATGATGTGGCAGCATGGTCATGATGACTTGCAAAATGTTATTGGCCATGCGTATTTGGAATCTAGAAATGATGGTGTTTATGCAAGATGTTTTCTTAATAACTCAGAAAGAGGAAAACTCTGCAGAGAAGCCGTACAGCATGGAGACATAGATTCTATGTCTATATATGCAAATAGACTAAAAGAGTCATATGGTAATGTATCTCACGGAACAATCCAAGAAATTAGTTTGGTTCTTGCTCCAGCAAATCCGATGGCTCGAATTGATAATTTCACAATACAGCATTCTGATGGCAGTGCAGAGATACTCGACGACGAAGCAATAATTTGTTGTGGTTCTTCTATATCATATTCCGACGATGAAATTGAGCATGCAGATTCTTCAGATAATAATAACGAAGAAAATGATGACGATGAAACTGTTGGTGATGTAATAGAATCCATGACAGAAAAACAGCAAAATGTTTTCTTTGCACTTCTTGCAGATGCTGCTTCTGGAAAATTAAAACCAGAAAATGTTATGGCACAATCAGATATTAATGAAAGTGAGGATAATAAAGAAATGAAATTCAATGTGTTTGACCAGCAGTCAAATCCAAAAGACGACGAGGCTACTCTTGCACATTCACAGATCAAAGAGCATTTCTCAGAAATAGTTGAAGATGCCAAAAGAACTGGTTCTTTTAGAGATGCTTTGATGCATAAGAGTAGCGATTATGGTATTAGCAATATTGATTTGCTCTTCCCAGATGCAAAGGCTATTAATCCAGTTCCTGATTTTATTAAGAGAGATACTGATTGGGTGGCAGGTGTGCTTTCTTCTTGCTCTCATACACCTTTTAGTAGAATCAAGACAAGACTTGCAGATATCACAGAGGAAACAGCGAGGGCTAAAGGTTATGTTACTGGAGCTAAGAAAACAGAGGAAGTATTTAAGCTCCTTGACAGAACCACTACTCCAACAACCATTTATAAGAAGCAGAAATTCGATAGAGATGACCTTATTGATGTAACAGATTTCGATGTTGTTGCATGGGTTAGAGGCGAAATGCGAATGATGCTTGACGAGGAACTTGCTCGTGCAATTTTGGTATCTGATGGACGGTCTGATGGTTCTCCTGACAAGATTAAAGAAGAGAATATTCGTCCTATTTGGAAAGATGATGAAATCTATGCACCAAAATACAATGTAGGCGTTAATGCTGATACGGAAACAATTATTGATAAGATAATTCGCATAAGAAAAGATTATAGAGGTTCTGGCAATCCAACTCTTTATATCCATCCAGATTATCTTATAGATATGCTTACCGAATCTGACAAGATTGGAAGAAGACTTTATCCGACAATCGCTGATTTGCAGGCACTTTTCAGAGTTTCAAAAATTGTAGAAGTTCCTGTATTTGAGAATCAGGTTCGTAGCGGCGATATAGCGCATGAGGATTCAGATAAGAAGTATGATCTTATTGGCATTATTGTAAATCTTAAAGATTATACAATCGGTGCAGATAAGGGCGGTCAGATATCAATGTTTGATGACTTTGATATAGATTTCAACCAATATAAATATCTGTTGGAAACTAGATGTTCCGGTGCTCTTACTAAGCAGAGATCCGCTCTTATCATCGAAAAGGAGCAAGCTGGCGAATAAATCAAAATGGAAAAGTTTTATGGAGAAGTTGGATATGGCTTTAGAGAAAAAACTACTCCTGGAGTTTATAAAACAAGAATAGAAACTAGAAACTACAAGGGTGACATTGTTCAAAACCATAGAAGACTAAATGATAGTGGTTATCTTAATGATACTATTGTAATAAGTAATCAAATAAGCATAGTTGCTGATGCATATGCTTATGAGAATTTCATGAACATACAATATGTTGAATGGCTAGGCACTAAATGGAAAGTAATAGCGGTAGATGTATCAAGACCGCGATTACGACTGACTCTGGGGGAGGTTTACAATGGGCAAGAGAACTGATTTACAGGATATTTTAGAAAATTTATTAGGCTCTGAAAATGTTTACTTTCAGCCCCCAGAGTCCATAAAACTTAAATATCCATGCATAATTTATAATTTATCAAATGTTCATCTTGACACAGCAGACAATATTAATTATAAGTCTGACAAACAATATGCTATAACTATAATTGATCCAGACCCTGACACTCAATTGCCGGAAAGGCTTATCAATTCTATGAATAAATTATTGTTTGACAGATTTTATACAGCAGACAATTTAAATCATTATGTATTTACATTATTTTATTAAGGAGGAATAATCCATGGCGTTTAAACTTGAATGGGATAAAACCGGTGAACGCAGCTATGAAATGGGTGTTGACCGTGGAGTCCTTTATGTAGCAAAAAATGATGGCGGTTATGAGAATGGAGTAGTTTGGAATGGTCTTACAACTGTAACTGAGACTCCTTCTGGTGCCGAGGAAACTGCTATATATGCAGATAACATTAAGTACGGCTCAATTACTTCTGCTGAGACATTCGGCGGAACGATTGAAGCATATCAGTCTCCGGTAGAGTTTGATAAATGTGATGGTTCTGCTTCTCCAGTAAAAGGTCTTAATATTCATGGCCAGAAGAGAGCAGGATTTGGTTTCACTTATAGAACTATGAGAGGAAATGACACTCCGGATGAGACAGATGACGGATATATTATTCACATTGTTTATGGTGCCAAAGCTAGCGTTTCGGAAAGAAGCTATGCAACCGTTAACGACTCTCCTGAGGCTATGACTCTTTCATGGGAGTTTACAACAACAGGTATTCCTGTTACCGGTCATCCCGAATATAAGCCGGTGTCGCTTATAACTGTCAAGAGCTGGGAATTTGATCCTTCAAAAATTACTGCTCTTGAGAACTTACTTTACGGGGAAGGGGAAACAGAAGCTAAGCTTCCGCTTCCTGACGAGGTTATAAGTACACTGCAGGACCCTTGATTGGTGAGGTTCAAATAAAATTTTTATATGGACCTCACGATGGAATGCCAGACTTATTTTATATAAAAGCTAATGAAATCAACATAGATAAACAAGTATCGCTTCCTAAAGAATTCGTAAATCAGGATGTATCTTTTAAAAAAATAAATAAAGAGCAGGCAAAAAAAATATTACTTTCTAATGAGTTCTTGGATTGGGGAGATACTAATCTTTCAGCTTATTTTAAGGATGATTTTTGGAATTCATTAAGGTACATATATTTGTGTGATGGTGGTTTATCGCCATTAAAAAAATATACCTTTTCCAAAAATAATATTGGAACTTGTCCCAGAGTTTCATATAGATTAGGTACTAGTAGCATCTTTAATGATCCATATGCGATGTTATATCATATGCAAGATAATGGGCATATGAAATACGTAATCCCAACTAGTCTTTTTTCAATAATTGATCCTAAAAGAGTTTTTTTAAAATATAAGCCGGAAAACTATGAGTATCCGCAAGTGAAAATGGTATTAGGTGTTAAAGAAGAATATGCAAATGACCATTCTTATAGAATGAGTTCTGTATGCTTAGATTATTGCAACGATCTAGGTTCCGAATTTATTAATACTTTAATTCCACAACCTATGACTCCATATGGTTATAATATAGAAACTGATAAGGAACATGTTTGGGATGCTGCTACTTCTGACGCTGAAAATCGTGAATGGGTTCTTTTAAAGGCAGAATCTTCACATGATACCTATTGGCACCCTCCAGCTAACTCGAATATTTGGCCAGACACCGGATTTTATGAAGGTGGCGGCGGCGAGTCAATTAAACCAAGTTATGATGATAATCTAGCTCATCGAAAAACAGATGTAACTATGTATTCATTTATGTCTTTTTATAATGATAATAATTCTGGATTAATTATATTGCCAATAGTAATTTTTAAAAAAGAGATATTTGAATAATTAAAATTTAAAAAGGAGACCCGAAAATGTTAGTAAAAGAAATAAAATACACAGACTTTAATGGAGTTGAAGCTACAACAAAAGCCTACTTCAATCTCACAAAATCGGAATTAATGGAAATGGAGCTTACAACTCCTGGCGGTATGAGAGCTTTGCTTCTCAATCTCGCTGAAACTAATGACACCGTAAGACTTATGAAGTATTTCAAAAAGATAATTCTTACTGCTTATGGTGTAAAGAGCGATGATGGCCAGAGTTTCAAGAAATCTAAGAAAATCTCTAAGAAATTTGTTAACTCTGCCGCATATGATGCTCTATTTATTGAGCTATTTAGTGATGTCGAGAAACTCACGGTATTCATTAAAGGATTGCTTCCAAAGGACTTGATGGATAAGCTTCCTGATGATGCTACTATTGAAGCTGAGTATGAGAAACTTGCTCATGGTAATAATGTAACAACTCTTCCGGCGTCAACAAATACTCAAGAATAATTTTACTTACAAGGAGGCTAGAGAATGCTCACAATTAATGTACCTGCACAAGAATTCTACGATGAAAAACTGAATAAATTTTTTAACATTCACGCCCATACTCTAACACTAGAGCATTCTCTAGTCTCAATTTCCAAATGGGAATCAAAATGGAAGAAACCTTTTCTTTCCAAAGACCCGATGACTAATGAACAAGTTATTGATTACATAAAATGTATGACCATCTCGAAGAATGTAGATGAAAATCTTTATAATTTTCTTCCTGAGAAAACTATAAAAGAAATATTTGACTATGTTGAAGACCCAATGACTGCCACTTGGTTTAATGATAAGAAAAGACCAGGCGGTGGTAGACAAATTGTAACTAGCGAAGTTATATATTACTACATGATAGCTCTCAATGTCCCAATGGAATGTCAAAAGTGGCATCTGAATAGACTTATAACTTTAATTCATGTTTGTGAGTTGAAGCAGCAAAATCCCAAGAAGATGTCTAAGGGTGCCGCAATGCAGCAACATAAAGCTCTTAACGCTGCAAGGAGAGCAAGAAGAGGTCATTAATATGATATCAATAAAATCAAAAGGGGATTTCCATAAAACATTAAGCTTTTTAAAAAGAGATAGAACAAGTAAAATTAAACGAATCTTAGAAAAATATGGGAACAGAGGAGTTGCAGCTTTGTCATCTGCTACTCCAATGGACTCTGGAAAAACTGCTAGCTCTTGGGGCTATGAAATTGAGTTTAACAAAAGTGGATTTGCACTTTACTTTACAAATTCAAATGTTGTCAATGGAGTTCCAATAGCTATAGTTATACAATATGGACACGCTACAAGAAGTGGGTCCTATGTAAAAGGAATTGACTATATTAATCCTGCTTTAAAACCAATAATGTATGAAATAGCCGAAGAAATTTGGAGAGAGGTGGTAAAATGAGCCGAGAGGTTGACGAAAGAATTGTCCAGATGCAATTTGACAATAAGGAATTTGAAAACAAAATCTCAGGGACAATAAAAAGTCTTGATAAGTTAAATTCATCAATGAACCTTAGCAATTCCAATAAAGATTTGTCAAAAGGTCTTAATCTTTCTGGTTTAACTGACGCTGTAGAAGGTATAGCAGATAAATTTTCTACTCTTGGTGTAATCGCCAGAACCACTCTTCAAAATATTGTTAACGATGCTTACAATATGGGTAAGCAAGTTGTTAGCAGCTTTACAATAGATCCTGTAAAAACTGGTTTCTCAGAATATGAGACCCAGATTAATGCTGTTCAGACTATTTTGGCTAATACTCAAACTAAAGGTACGACCTTAGACCAAGTAAATGAAGCATTAGATGAGTTAAATACTTATGCTGATAAAACTATTTATAATTTTACGGAAATGACTCGTAATATTGGTACATTTACTGCAGCTGGTGTTGATTTGGACACCTCAGTTGCTGCAATTAAAGGTATTGCAAACCTTGCTGCGGTATCAGGTTCAACTGCTCAGCAAGCAGCAAACGGAATGTACCAGCTTTCACAAGCATTGGCAGCCGGTTCTGTAAAATTACAGGACTGGAACTCAGTAACTCAAGCAGGCCTTGGCGGCGAAAATTTTCAAGAAGAATTAAAAAGAACCGCTAGAGTTATGGGCATAGAAGTGGATGAGATGATTGAGAAAAATGGAACTTTTAGAGAAAGTCTAAAAGAAGGATGGTTAACTTCTGAAGTTCTAACAGAAACATTAGCAAAATACACTGGAGATCTTAGCAGACAACAACTTTTAAATAAAGGTTATACAGAAGATCAAGCAGAAGCAATTTTAGAATTAGGAAAAATCGCTAATGATTCTGCAACTAAAGTTAAAACATTTACTCAATTATTTGACACTCTGCATGAAACAGCTCAATCTGGATGGACGCAAAGTTGGGAAATTATAATCGGTGATTTTGAAGAAGCCAAAGGTGTAATGACTACCTTCTCTGATAAATTTGGAGCTATGATTGACGCGTCTTCCGCAGCTAGAGTAAGTCTTTTAAAAGATTGGAAACAACTTGGTGGTCGTAAAGTTCTAATTGAAGGGATAAACACAGCTTTTTATTCTTTAACGGCTTTAATAAAGCCAATAAAAGATGCATTTAGAACTATATTTCCTAAAGCAACTGGCAAACAACTTTTTGAGCTTACAAAAAGATTTAAAGAATTGATGGAAAAGCTAAGGCCAAGTGCCCATACAACTTTGATTCTTACTACATCATTCAGAATGCTATTCCGAATAATACGAATTGGTAAAGATTTATTTTCTGGGCTTTTGCATGTATTTGTTAGATTCTTTAATAAAATAAAACCAAGTAATGAAGCATTAGCTAAATTTGTACTCAAAATTTCAGATGCGGTTTACCAGGTTGAAAAATACATAAATTCATTTGGTGGGTTTGCAGCTATATTTGATATGTGGATAGATGCAGTTAAGAATGCGATATCTACAGCAAAAACATGGATAATAAATACTTGGAATAAAATAGTAACAACTATAACAGATTCTGAAGCTTTTAAGAAGGCTAAAGAAGCTATAGATAATTTCTTTAAAACATCTCCACAATATAAGAGTTTAACTGACGCACTTGATGCGGTTAAATCAAAAATAGAAGGTGTAAAGCAATCTATAAAATCGGGCAGTAAAGAATTTGATTTATTTAAATCTATTGGTGATGCATGGGCTAAAGTATGGAATAAAGTTAAAGAAGTTGCATCTGAGGTTTGGAAATTTCTTAAACCTATATTTGATAGAATTGGTCAATTCTTTGGAAAAATATTTAATAATCTAAAAGATAACTTTAAAGATTTAAATGGTTTAGATATTTTAAATATGCTCAAAACCGGTGCATTAGGGGCCTTATATTTGCAACTAAAACAATTTGTTAAAAGCATAACAAAAGATATTAAAGGCTTAGCTAGTGGTGTGTCAGGGGTACTTGATAAGGTTGGGAAATCTATAGACGCTTTCATTGGCGCAATAAAAGCTGAAAGTTTAAATAAAATAGCAAAATCAGTAGCTCTATTAGCCGCATCACTAATTGCTATGTCATTAGTAGATCCACTAAACGTAGCATTATCAACGGCGGCTCTTACCGCTATGTTTCAACAAATATCAATAGTATTTAAAACCATGGGTAAATTTGATGCTAAAGGTACAGCATCTATATACCTTGTCACCGATGGATTTTATAAAATTGCAAAATCGGTTGCAGTTGTTGCAGCAGCAATAACTATATTGTCTGCTATGAACCCTGAAAATGTATTAACTGCATCCTTAGCAATAGCTCTTTTATTGGAATCTTTTATCGGAATCATTTATCAAATAAGTGCTCTTGCAGATTATATAAAGTTAACAAGTGATAAAATGCTAAATATAGAAGTTATTATCTATATGATGCAAAAAATATCCACTCAACTTATAAAAATGGCAGTTGCACTACGAATTGTAGGCAATACACCATCAGATAGTATCTTGGCAAGTGCTATTGCATTAACTGCTTTGCTAGAATCTATAGCTTTATTTATAAAATTAACCGAAAAATTAGAAGTTAATGTTGCAGCAATTGAATCTGTGAAACAAATAGCAAAAGCTATGATTATTTTATCTGCATCAGTTGCTTTACTTGGGCAATTAAAACTTGGCACACTTATTCAAGGATTTGCAGCGTTTACACTTATATTGACTGAGGTATTAGGCTTTATGGCTGCAATGGCGGCTTTAAAACTCCCAGATGATGCAATAGGAAAAAGTATAAAAGAAGCAGCAAAAGGTATGCTTATATTAGCGGCTGCAATATTCCTTCTTGGAAAAATGAATATCTGGACATTAGGCCAAGGTTTATTAGCTGTCGCTGCTGGTTTACTTATTTTTGGAGCGGCTTTAAAACTAATAAATGTCAAAGATGAGAATACTGCAGATGCAATATTGAAACTTTCAAAGGCATTAATTGCAATGTCTGTTGCTATGTTTATACTAAGTAAGATACCTTGGTGGGGATTAGTAGGCGCCTTAGCTGCTATGGCTGGCTCATTCTTACTTCTTGGTGCAGCAGCAAAGATTTTCTCAAAGCAATCATCAGACAAATTAGAGTCAATTGCAAAAATAATGAGAAATGTTGCGTTTGCAATGGCTTTAGCTGGTGTTGGCATCTTAGCCGCTTCTATTGGCTTAACCGCTTTTGCGGGTGCTTCATCCGCAGCTGCTGCGGCTTTATATGCAGTAATAAGCACAGTATTAAGCTTTATACCATTATTTATACGAAAGATAGGCGAGGGAATAGTTGCACTTGTTGATGTTATAGGGCAAAATAAGGAAGCAATTATTAGAAATTTTGTTCTTGTTGCAGAAGCAGCTTTAACTGGATTTATCGACTTGTTTCCTGATATTGTTGAAGCAATTGTAGTTTTTGTTGACCAGGTTCTTACCGCTTTAAATGACAATATTGGGGACTGGACAGAAAAAATACTTAATATAATTCTACAAGTTCTCAATGCTTTAGTAGAATATATTCCTGATATTGTAAAAGTAGCAGTTAAATTAATCGCTGATTTCTTCTTAGCGATTGGAGAAGCGTTAAAAGGATATGATGTTGAAGCTTTGAAATCGGTTCTTGTAGGAATCGGTGTTGTAGCCGGTATATTTATAGCGGTTCAGAAGCTAAGTGGTGATATGAAGAAAGCTCTACCTCCTCTTATCATGATGATTGTTTTATTGGCAGCAGTTGTTGGTGCATTTTGGATTATATCTTTAATAGACACTACAACTATTCAGGCAATAGCTGATGGAATTGGCACAGCTTTAGTAGGCATTGCTGCTGCTATGAAATTAGCGTCAAATATACCTATAGTTGCAGCTGCTCAAGGATTAGTTGGCTTAGCTATATTCTTAGGTGGTTTAGTTGCAATACTTGCTATACTTGGAGGATTAAATCAGATACCAGGATTTAGTTGGCTTCTTGGTGAAGGAAGTAAAGTTCTTAGACAACTTGGAGAAGCAATTGGCGGATTCATAGGTGGTGTAGTTGGCGCATTTCTTGATGCTGCGACTTCATCATTTGGCGCTATAGGTCAACATCTAACAGACTTTTGGAATAATGCTAAACCATTCATTGAAGGAATGCAAAATATGAATGGTCCGAAAGTTCTTGAGAGTGTTGATGTATTAGCAGGGGCTATTGTTGCTTTAACAGTTGGTGAAATACTTGATGGAATTGCTAGTTTACTTAACGGTGGAAAAAGTTTTGCAGATTTTGGAACACAATTAGCTCTATTAGCCCCAGGTATTCTTTCATTCTATCAACAACTTATAACCGTAAATGGCTTAGAGCTTCTCAGATTAGCAACTGCAGTTGCTGCTTTTGCTCAGGTTGGCGCTGGAATAAAAGAAGGCGGATTATTTGGCTGGCTTACCGGTGAATCCAACTGGACTAAATTCGCTGAAGGAATAGAGCAAGTCGGCAAAGGCTTAGCTGCTTTCTGGGTGCAAGTTACTGATAAAAATGGTAATCTTAAAATAGATGCAAATGGTGTAAAGACTGCTGCGACTGCTGCTGGATATTTAGCAGATCTTGGTTCTAAACTAAAAGTGGGTGGCGTTGTAGGTCTCTTTACTGGAGAAACAGATTGGAAGAAATTCTCATCAGGAATTGAAGGATTAGCTACATCACTTATCAATTTCCAAAATAAAATACTTGACAAAGATGGAAACGAAATTCTTAAAAAGAATGTCTTTAAGAATGCACTTGACATAGCAACCGATATAGCGGACTTTGGTGAAAAGATAAAATCTGGAGGAATAAGTTCTTGGTGGGATGGGGAAGTTGACTGGACCAAATTTGGAGACGGATTAACTTCCATGGGGGCTGGTCTTTACAACTTCCAGCATAATGTTCAAGATATTAAGGATGGAGAACTTGATAATGGGCTTAAAGCACTTAAACAATTAGTGGCTATATCCAAAGATGTTCCAACTGAAGGAGGTTGGTGGGATGCTATATTTGGTGCAACTGACCTTGAAGGATTTAGCGGAAGTCTTGGCACCATGGGAACTGGGCTTACAACATTTAGTGAAAATATAAAAGGTGTTGATTATGTTCAGGTCAAGAATGTATCTAGCGCTCTTAAAGATCTTGTTAATGTCTCTAAAATACTTGTTGACAATGGTGACGATGGAGACAATCTATTTGGGTTTGCAAATAATCTTAGCTCAATAGCAGGTGACGGATTTGATAGCTTCATAGATGCTTTAAACCAAGCTGCACCTGGGCTTAAGAATTCTGTTACTTCACTGTATTCAAGAGTAACTAAAGGTATGATGGGTTCCGACGATGGTAAAGAAGATTATTGGGAATACAAACATATTGGAGAAACAGCAGTCGGTAAATTTGCAGCTGGAGTTAAAGACAGACAGGAAGACAATAAAGAAATTGTTGTTGCCGTATTTAGCAACATTTTGTCTGCGGTAAGCGATAGTATTACAGATAAAATGACACAAGCTGGAAAAGATGCTGTTGTTGGTTTTAACAAAGGAGTTCAAGAAGAAAATATTGCATTACAACAAGAAGCTGCACTTATAGGTCAAACTGTTTTATTAGGTGCAATGGCTGCTCTTGATGAACATTCTCCATCAAAAGAGATGGGAAAAGTTGGTAATTATGCAGTTATAGGACTTATAAATGGACTTAGACAATATGCTTCAGCAGCAAATGCATCTGGACAAGAAATTGGTGCTGGAGTTTTAGATTCTGTACGAAATTCTGTTTCTATGGTTCAATCAGTAATTAATGACGAATTAGATGAATCGCCAACGATAACTCCTGTATTAAATCTTTCAGAAATTCAAAATGGAAGTAAACAGATAGACAATATACTTGGAGGTGGCTATGGCTATGATGTTCTAGGCCGCACTTCGCGATATATGAATACTGTTTACTCTAAAAGAAATAATCCAAACAAAGATGTTGTTGCTGCTATCAATAATCTTGGTTCTAGAATGGATCAATTAGAAACTTCTATAACTGGAATGAGAGTAGTTCTCAATGACAACACTCTTGTTGGCAAGATTACACCATCAATAAACAAAAGACTTGGTAAACAAGTTATATTATCTAAGAGAGGAATGTGAGAATAGTGTATCATTCTATAACATTTGGTAATAAAAATACATGGGATGATTGGCATCTTATTCCCACATCCCGACCTTATATGGAACTTCCAGAAATCAAAACTAATATAATTGATATTCCAGGAGCTTATGGCTCATTAGATATAAGTGAGAGCCTTGTCGGTCATATTCTTTACGAGAATAGGCAAGGTTCTCTTGAATTCTATATTGACCATGAATATTGGAAATCTTGGGTTGATACGTTTCATACAATAGCAAGTTACTTGCATGGTCAGAGAATGAAATGCATTTTGGAAGATGATCCTGGATACTACTATGATGGAAGATTTACGGTAAGTAAATGGTCATCTGAAGAAAGCTATTCAAAGATAACCATAGATTATGATGTTTATCCATTTAAGAAAGAATTAACTGAGAGAAGTGAACCATGGCTTTGGGATCCGTTTGATTTCGAAGAAGGAATTATTCATGAGGGGTATTCTAAATCATTTACAGGAACTTATATACTTACTATAGACGGTACGGACGAATACATTGTTCCAACATTTTATTGCGCATCTAGTTTTGTTCCAGCTCCAACAGTAACTGTTGAATATAATGGAGTTACAAAAACTTTAGAGCTTGGTAAAACCAATATTTTTCCAGAATGGAGTATATCAAACGGTTCACATAAATTTAAATTCGTTACGGACGGGGGTCATTGTGATTTAACAGTTCATTATCAAGGAGGATTATTATAATGTACACTGTTTATAGTGATGATAATTTATTATATTCTCCAAATATGGAATACCAAGGGTATATAATTTATGATGCAATGATAGAAAAAGAAATTGATACTGTTGATTCATTTGAATTTACGATTAATACTTCACACCCTTTTTATAACAGTATAGCACTGTATAAAAATACAATAAAAGTTTATTCAGACAGCACTTGCATATTTTTAGGAAGGGCTATATCTTACGAACTTGATTCTTATGGAAATGCTACATTTACTTGCGAGGGTGGTATCGGGTTTTTAAATGATGAAATCACATATCAATTTGGTGAGGATATTGCTATTGGCACAACGGTTCAAGATTTTTATTCTAATTATATTGTAAGGTATAATGAACCAAGACAAAAGTATCAAGAACCATATAGATTGCTTGCAACTACTTATGGCCCTGGGTATGTTCCATCAATGAAGTTAGAAAATGAGGCTATTTCTCAAGATGAATCAGATACTTTTCTAACATTGTTTAATTCTTTTGTGGAACAAATTGATAATCTTCATTATTTAGCGCTATATAGTGATAAGCTTACAACTATTAAACTTATAAATCAAGAATATCAGACAACCAATACAAATATAATAGATACTATAGAATTTGGTAAAAATTTAACAGATATAAGCTTATCATCAAATATTGACGATGCGTTTAGTGTAATAGAACCTTTAGGAGATTATTTATATTATACTGACCCACAAACTGGAGAACTTAAACAAAGCGAAACTAATAGATTTCACCTCACTTCTCCGGATGTTCATGGTGGTCAATCTATATATTCTTCAGATAGAATAGAAAGTGAAGCATATATAAAAAGACTTGGATATATTGTTAGAGAAGTTATATTTGATAGTGTCTCTAATAATATGAATAATCCATGGCAGCTTCTTCATAATGTGGCTATGACATATTTTAAAAATATGGAATCAACAACTATAACAGTTAATGCTGTAAAACTTGATCCTAAGAAAGTTGTTAATATTGGTGATGTAATAGAAATTATTGATCCGTATCATAGAGTTATGAATGGAAAATATATGGTTACAAATCTGTCGATAGATTTAATGGACCCAAGCAGTACGGAATATGAATTAAATGGTGCTGGAGTTACTAAATTATCAAAAGCTATTGGTGGGCAAGCTCGATATTTATCTAATATTGGAAAAATGTCTGGGCGAATATATAATATTTTAAGAAAGGGATGATCAGGTGGCAGATATAAATACTCTTTTAGCGCAAATATTATCGGCTCGATATGGACGAGACGTACGACAATCAATACACGATAGTATAAAAGCTATAAATGATGAGAGCACTAATTTTGATGATAGAAGCTACGGGCCATCAAATATTGGAATAAATAATACAAATTATAGCCAATATTTTACAGATCTCAATAGTGTATATGATGGAAAAGCATATTTGATAAAATCTAATGTAACTGATGATATGGTTAAAAATATGCCAATTCAAGGGTATGATGCATATTTCATTTCTCAAAGAATATCATATACCAGGGGCGGAGATTGCTTACAAATATTTGCTACTTTTCAAAATGGAATATTTATTAGAACTCATCTCTCAGCTTGGTCAGAATGGGTTGATGTATCTAACAAAACAGATAGTAGTAAAATAACTTCCATAGAGAAAGACATCACTGGTATTAAATCTTCTATACAAAAAGTTGAACAAAAAAATACGGAGCAAGATGCATCAATAAGTACATTGACTACTTCTGTGCAAAAGGCACAGAGTGATGCAACCACGGCTGAGCAGAAAAATGCCGAGCAAGATACTACTATTACCGATCACACTTCAAAACTCAAAACTCTTAGCAACTATCAGTTCACAAATATTCGTTCAACTAATGCTTTTTGGAACAGCATTAGCGATCCCATAAATGCATGGCAGTTCAAGCCGAGTTCAATTTACACTATACCCTCTTCAGTAATAAAAGCTAACAAAGTAACCGGATTACCAGAGCATACATATGTAGCAAATTCTGTTATAACTATAATAACCTTCGGCGGCAATGATTCAAGTTCTCCAACTGCTGCTGATGATATATACCAAACTGAAACAGGCAGCACTCCCCAAGCCCCATCTGCAGGAACAGTTCAAATGGTATTTAATGATAAATTTACATGGCGCAGACAAAAACAATTCGCAAATGAGGCATATCCCGAATGGGTTGAAATAATTAACACTGACAATTTAAATCCATTCAGAACAAGTATTGAAGCTCTGCAAAATATTCGTTTCACTAACATAAAAACAGATGATAATTTCTGGACAGATGCTGAATATCCAATATATGCATGGGCGTTTAAGCCGAATTCAATTTACACTATTCCTGCAAGTAAAGTAGCGAATGTGTCTGGTTTGCCGGATGGCATATATGCCCTAAATACAAATTCAACCATACTAACATTTGGCGGTAATAATGTAGACTCTCCAATTTCTGCTGATGATATATTTGAAACTGAAACGGGAAGTGGATACACCGCTCCTGCAGCAGGAGTTGCGCAAATAGTACTTTGTGGCAGTTATATGTGGCATAGACAAAAAACATCAATCAGCGCCGTATATCCCGAATGGGATGGAGGAACCAGATTTAAAACAGGGGCGCACTTAAATGATGAAAATTTAACCGATGTATTACCAAATTCAAAATTTTCTGATATAAACAAAAATTCTATATACCGTGTAGAGGCAGGGACTGCTGTTGATAAAATATCAGATAGACCGTTTGGGACCGGGCATAATAATTATACAATTATTACATTATTTCCATTATTAACTAACAACTTTGGTGGTGTTCAGATTGCAATCAGAGCTGGAGATAGCCCTCTGATTGATTATAGGGTGGTAAATGCAGATGGTAATTATAGTATTTGGATGTCTACGGGAAGTTTATTACCTATGGGCGCTATTGCCGAATCAGATACATATGTGTATGCCGATTTAGCACCTAATGCAATTTATCGGTTTGATATTGCAAACGCTAATGCTACGGATAAACCGGATTTCGCGGAATTTCATCAAACAAATAGGCATACAGCTATTATGCTTTCGCCGCGCCCAAACAACAACCGTGGCGCAATCCAAATATTATCCGCGGTTGCGGCAGATCCAAATAGCCTAAGGTTAGTTTACAGGGCATTTAACAGTTCGGGTGAACCGGATAGTTGGCACGGAATAATTGACACTGAAAATCTTGAACACTTCATAACTAAATCCCAAAAAATAGCAGATATTGTGTCTAATGCTCAAAGCTTAGCAACTAGAATATCAAAATTAGAACAACAAATTGCACAATTAGGAGGATGATACTATGCAAATTAATGAACGATTTGTGGAACGAGCTATTCACTATATTGGGTATGGTCCACAAATATTTAATGCTTATTTTGGCACTCCAATGGGAACTGCATGGTGCGCAGAATTTGTTTGCAAATGTGCAGATGATGTAGGTGCTATCGGAAAATGCATTGTTAAAACTGCAGGAGCAGGCTCTATACCAAGAGAATCTATAGCAAAATATGGCGGCACTTGGTATGAAGGATACAGTAGCTACAAGCCAAAACCTGGTGATATTATAGTATTCACATGGAATGGAGAAGGCCAGTATCCTGGTCAAGATAAATACTTCTCAGACCATGTTGGTGTTGTTGAAAAGGTTTCTGGAAATACAGTTTATACAATAGAAGGAAATGCTAACGGCACTAACACTTCATCAACAGTTTGCAGAAGATCTTATACACTTAAAAGTGGAAAGATAAATGGGTATTTCCATCCAAATTGGGTTCTTGCTGATAAATCTTATAAAGAGAATGGTGGAAGTACTCCGACTCCTGATCCGAAACCTGTAAAAAATAGTATAAGCGAAGTGCAAACATATCTTAGAAATAAATATAATTGTACTTGCGCAGTTGATGGGGAATATGGCCCAAAGACAAAAGCAGCTCTTGTAGGCTCTTTGCAATGTTGTCTTAATAAGTATTACCATTCGGGTCTAACTGTTGACGGTATTATGGGTCCAAAGACAAAGAAAGCTTGTCCTGTTCTCAATAACGGATTTACTCATCCGATAGTTTATATTTTACAAGGAGCACTTATTTGCCGTGGCTATGACACCGGCGGCTTCGATGGAGAATATGGTCCAAAGACTGCTCTTGCTGTAACCGATTTCCAAAAGAAGCATTGCCGTGAAGTAGACGGTCTTGCCGGCCCAGAAACATTCTATGAATTACTTAAATAAGGAGATATTTTTATGAATAATAGCCAATATTGGCTGCCCCCACAGCCACCACAACAATATTATAATCCGGTTCAACAAACTTCCCAACCTTACACTTCATATCAACCATCAGTAAATATAGCGCCAAATACTCTTGTTGGTAAAATGGTGAATTCTGAAGCAGATGTTGCACCTAATGAGGTCCCTATGGACGGAAGCGCGGGGATATATCCAGCAAGAGATTTTTCTGCTATTTATATAAAAACATGGAATAAAAACGGAACGATAAGTACGATTAAATTTATTCCAGAAATGGCAGAAACAGTTTCGCAAGAACCGAATACAAATAGTGTTATTTTGGAAAGACTTGATAAATTAACTAGCATGGTGTCAAAAATAAAGCCATATCGTAATTATAACCATAATAAGAAAGTGGTGAACGATAATGGAGATGCTTGAAGTATTTGCTAAAAATTTGTTAGCTAGTAATCCAAATATAGCAAACAATCCTATAAATCAAGAACTTATAAATGTTATACAAAATAACGATTCTAAAAGAGGCGAAGAAATCGCTAATAATTTATGTCAGACATATGGTATAACAAAAGAAGAAGCAATTCGTAGGGCACGAATGTTTTTCAATATCTGAATACATATTTAAACCTATATTATGCGCGCAGGGTTTAAAATGTAAAATTATTTTTCTAAGGAGGAACTTTAATGTTCAATTCAGGCGGAGTCAGTTTGGCAGATATAGCTGCGGTAACTGGTAGAAACAACGATGGTGATGGACTTGGCAACGGAAATGGCTGGTGGGTTCTAATAATCCTATTCGCTCTCTTCAGCAGAGGTGGCTGGGGAAATAATGATAACCAAGGCTCTGGAGGTACTGGCATGACAAGCTATATTCCTGGAGAAGTCCAGAGAGGTTTTGACAATCAGGGAGTAACCAATAAACTTAATGGCCTTGAGAATGGTCTTTGCTCTCTTGGTTATGATATTCTTAACCAGACAAATGGAATCCAGCAGGCTATAGCTAATCTCGGTTATACAAATCAGCTTATTGCCAATCAGAACCAAATTGCAGATATGAATAGAGATTTTGCTATTCAGCAGCAATTGGCTCAGTGTTGCTGTGACCAGAGAGCAGATTCAGCTCAGACAAGATATGATATGGCTACACTCAATTGCGCAACAAATACATTAATATCCAATTCCACAAGAGATATTATCGACAATAATACTCAGGGCGTAAATAGAATACTCGATTATCTGTGCCAAGAGAAGATCTCTAGCCTCCAGGCAGAGAATCAGGCACTTAAGAGTGACAATTCTATGGCTAAATGGGCAAATTATACAATAAATTCTGTAAGACCTACTCCTGTTCCGGCATGGACGGTTCCTAATCCAAATCTTCCATACGGATATAATGGTGGATGCTGCAATAATTGTGGTATAGCTTAATTAGTATTGGAGGTATCAAAATGATAGTACTCTCAAATACTAATGCTCAAACTATACCTGCTGGTGGAACTGTTATATTTAACAATGTTATTAAAAAGTGTGGTTGTGGCATATGTTTCCGCAATAACAGTGGCAGTGTGTCTTTGCCAGGAAATTGTGCGCTTTATGAAGTCGGCTTTGGTGCAAATATAACTGGTGCAACACCTGCTACTCCGGTAGAGCTTTCTATAAATATAGGTGGGTCTCCTCTTACTGAAACTGAAATGATATATACTCCTGCTGTAGCAAATGCGGTAGGTCATGTATATACAGCAACAGTAGTTCAGGCCTGCTGCAATCTTTCAAATAACATAACAGTCACCAATACAGGTACTGAGCCAGTTATAATCAGTCCAAACCCCGTTCTTTCAATAAATGAAGTATGATAGGAGGTTATTTTTGTGGACAAGAAACTCGAAAAGATTTCCGAAATGAAAGATAACCTTATATCTTGCATGGATTCCGTAATGTCTAGAGGTATCTCAGAAGTTGATACTAAAGAAGCTGGGGAAGTTATTGATATGATAAAAGACCTTGCCGAGGCTGAAAAAGCGTGCATGGAAGCTAAATATTACAAAAGTGTGATAGAAGCTATGGACGAATATGAGCCAGATAATGAACGAATGGGATACAACAATCGTAGATATTCTAATGGAAGATATGCGCCGTCTGGAATGGGCAGCGTTATGGGATATCATAACATGAATGCCCCTTATTACATTGATAAATATATGGATGATAACCGAATGGGATATACTCGCACCTATGAGGGTTCATACAAAAATTATCAAGATGCTAGGAAGCATTATACGACTTCTAAGTCCTCTACGGACAAGGAAGAAATGGATAAGAATGCAGAACTTACAATAAAAGATATTGAACATACTCTTAAAGATATTTGGGGTTCTGCAGATATTAGTCTTAAGAGAAGAATGAAAGATGATATAAGCAATCTTCTTCTTGAAATGAATGTATAATCTATATTTTTCATTATGAGTCACTTTTATATGAATGGCAAACGATGGAATATAAAATTTGTGGCGCATAATGACCGTATGCTCGTGGATCGAACTGGATCACTAAGAATGGCGACTACTGACACAACAATATATTGTATTTTTATATCAGAAAAACTATTAAATGACCTTCCTAAATCTTTATTAGTGAGAGTTTTGGTCCACGAGTTGGTTCATTGTGCTTTATTTAGTTATAATTTACTTGATGATATTCATGATTTGGTAAGACCAGACTACTGGATAGACGCGGAAGAGTGGATATGTAACTTAGTATCAGATTACGCTCCAAATATTCTGTCTATTGCCAAGGATATTTTAACTGAATGAAGGAGAGGGTTATACAATGGATAGTTGGATTCAAGTCGCAGTAACTATATTTTGCTCAATAGCTGCTTCCAGTGGTTTTTGGGCGTATATTCTTAAAAAACACGACAAAAAAGATGCCAAAACCAAAATGCTTATTGGTTTAGCTCATGACAGAATAGTTCATTTAGGTATGAGCTATATAAATCGCGGATATATTACTCCTGAGGAATATAAAAATTTAATAGATTATTTATATTCTCCATATAAAGAAATGGGAGGAAATGGTTCTGCTGAAAAAATAATTGAAGAAGTTAAAAAACTTAAGATTGAGAGGGGCAAAAATGAGTAATAAAATGTATGATGTTCTTAAATTTATTGCACAAATACTATTACCCGCCATAGCTACTTTGTATTGTGCGATTGCTGGAATATGGGGTCTTCCGTATTCAGAGCAAATATCTGGAACTATTATTGCCATAGATACTTTCTTAGGGGTTATTCTGGGTATAAGCAGCAAAAAATATAAGAAATCGCAAGAATAACATAGGCTATAATAGAACCGAAAGGTTACTATATTTGAAAGGAGAAAGGCTGATATGCCGAAACTACCATTTTTTAAGAAGAAAGAAGACAAATTTGAAGAGGAGCTGAAGACTGGGCTTCAAGAATTGTTAGAAGAATCGGAAAGTCTTGAAGATTACCAAAAAATCGTTGAACTGTATAAGGATGCAGCCGAGATTTCAGAAAAGAAACCAAAGCTTAGTCCCGACACAATATTCAACGGTGTTATGGGAATCTTAGGGATTTTACTGATTCTTAACTACGAAAAACTTGGAATAGTTACATCTAAGGCACTTAAATTTGTTAAATTCCATTAAAATCATGGGGCGTGTGAAATACCACGCCTTTCTCTTTTTTTTTTCGCAAAATTTACAAATGCTATAATGAAACAGATATGTGAATATCGGCTTTGTAAATAATTTTACAGCGACGAAGATATAATCTAGATATTCACAAATTAATATCTGTTTTGGTTGTATATTCGTTGTTGTAGAATTATTTACAAAGGTTATATTTTTTTCGCAAAAATAACATACGCTATAATGAAACCGAAAGGTTAATATATTATTTTAAAGGAGTTTTTATTATGAAACCAAAAAATGTATTAGGATTCCGTTGGAGTGCTGCTGTAGACACAAAAAAGCGTAATTATAAGAAAATTGATGCTGATTGGAATGTAGATCCTGAATGGCTTTGCGCTGCACTTAATGGTATTGGACTTATAATTAAGCGTGACGTTCAAACTAATAATATTCCTCGTGAATTAGATTTATGCAAAAAATATTGTATGGATTTATTTAATAGAGAATATTATTGGAAAAGAACAGGGCTTAAGCCAAGTTTTGAAACCATGGATGAACGCAAGTTAACGGTCTACATTATAAACAGAAATCGTGTTTATGCTATTTTTGAATTCAGCTATGGCCTAGAGGAGGAACCTAATAATGATTAATGGTATAATTCAACTTTTATTTAAAACTATTGTATTGATATTTAGGTAAAAATAGAGGTCTGTTGGTCTGTTGGCCACAGGCCTTTATTTTCTCGCAAAAATAACAAATGTTATAATGAAACCATAAAGGAGGAAATTATAATGAAAACAAAAGAATACACATTTGGAAAATTTGTAAGAGATGCAATATTAACTATCTTAACTGGTGGAATTTGGTTATTTTTTATAATTGGATACCAATTTGTGAAGATACTTATTGCACTTTTCAATCGACTAATGGGGAAGCTTAACAATTATAACCACTGAATGGTGACGCGAAACCCACGGGAGGCTGCTAACTGCAGCTTCTCGCTTTTTCTCGCAAAAATAACAAATGCTATAATGAAACCGAAAGGTTAATATATTATTTTAAAGGAGACGAAAATCATGAAAGTTGATGTCAAAAAAACAGTATTGGAATCTTTGTTAGGAGTTGCTGTTAGTCTTGGGACTAGTGCACTTATGGCAGTTGCAAAAACGATTTACACAGGTGTCAAAATCCACAGAATGGCAGACAAAATCCGTAAAGAAGATTCGCAGCCTGTTGAAGTTGAGATCGAGGTAGAACATGGAACTGAACCAGAAAATGTAGAATTAACTGAAGGTTAAACCCATATAAGGAGTTGTGGAAACGCAGCTCCTTATATTTTTTAAAAATGAAAGGAGACTTTAGTATGAAATACGATTTCTTTGGCGATGGGTCAACAGTTTTTTGGTTTGAAAATGCTGGGGGATTTATTAGTTTAGCAAGAAAAAAAACTTTGGTGAATTATTCCATAGAATACATGAAACTTCGTGGAAGATTTTGGTTTATAGTGTCTAGAGAAATTGATAAATGGCTTGAAAAAGCAGATCCATTTAGACCTGTTGATACTGTATATGATCATTGTAAAAAAGTGATTGAATGGATAAATAGTTTTAAGAAAAATAATATGATTTTGCATATGTATTGGTTTATAGACGATGAAACTAAAGATTTTACTGGCTGCAAATTATGGGGTCAAGGGAAAGGATTTATGCATAATATGATGAGTATTCAAATGTATAATGAAAATTTTGAAGAAATGATTGATGTTGAGCAATGTTTGTTTGATTAATTCGCAAAAATAACAAATGCTATAATGAAACCGAAAGGTTAATATATTATTTTAAAGGAGTTTTTATTATGAAACTGTCAAAAAAATCTTCGAAAAAGGCAAAAATTGCTGGCAAATCACTCGCATTGATCGCGACAACCTATATGGCCGGATCGTTAGGATGCTCTCATGCAATATTAGGCATGACAAAAGAACACAAAAGTGTAACTAATGTCTGCTGTGGTATTGCTGCCTGTGTCCTTGCGGCTTGGGCTGTTGAAAGGATTGGCCGTGATATTGTAGATGATATTGCCGAAGTGCAGTTGGACCGTGCTGAAACAGAAGATATTTATGAGAGTAGATAACAAGCACCAAAAATAAGACAATCTTAGGTTAAACCCATATAAGGAGTTGTGGAAACGCAGCTCCTTATATTTTTTAAAAATGAAAGGAGACTTTAGTATGTCAGAAAATCAAAACAAAGTCAAAAAGTTATTTAAAAAGATAGGAGGTGAAATTTATAAAAATTCATCAATCATATTAATGGGCTCAACAATAGCTTCTGGGCTAACAGCTATTGGCCTTGGTATGAGAGCCACCACAAAAGCAAAAACTCTTCTCGATAGTCTTCCTGTGGATGAACTTTATGATAAAGACACAGGAAAAGCAAATAAAAAGTATGTGGTTAAAAATTGCTGGAAACTTTATATTCCCACAATGGTGTCGACCGCATTATTTATTGCAAGCGCAATACTTACCCATACTACAAATGAGCGTAAAGCCAAAGCTCTTGCTAAAGCGTTTACCGCTACAAGTTCGATGCTTGCTTTATATGAAGAACAAATAGAAGATTCTTTAGGAGAAGAAAAAGCCGAAGAAATAAAAGAAGCTCTTGGAAAAAGGATTATCGAGAAAAAAGAAGAAAAAGAAGAATCAAAATATGAAACTATTGAAGATTTTCCTCCAGGAACTGTATTATGCTATGACCCATTAATAGGAAGAGAATTTCCATGCGATAGAGAAACTATAAGAAGCGCAGTTAACGACACAAATCAAGCAATAATTAAATACGATTGGGCATGCCTTAATGACTTTTACAGTTTCTTAGGTTTGGATGAAGTCAAACTTGGATATGATCTTGGTTGGGACTTCGAGCACCAACTTAGTATATCTTATGGAAGTTGCGTAAATGCAAAAGGCATTCCATGTCTTGTTTTGCTATTTAATACGATGCCAAGACGAACATATGAAGATTAAGGAGGTGCAATGATGGAAAGAGATGAAACATTATTTCCAGGAAATGCTAATCGAAATAAACCAGAGAAAAAAGATGTAAAAATGGTGACTTCAAAACCGGCAACAAGAAAAAAGAAAGGAAAACTTAAAGCATTTGCTGAAACTGTATTTGAAGACGATGACGGCGAAAAAATATCAGATTTAATAGTAAATGATATTTTAATACCATCCGCAAAAGATACGGCATCAACAATCGTAGGCTCTATGCTCGATATGGTCAGAGATATAGTTGAACGGGCATTATTTGGCAGATCTTATGGCGTTAGTCATAGAGATAGAAATCATAGAAATGCCAGTAGATATTCTTCATCGTATAAATCAAGTAGGCCAAGAGATAGAGAACCTATAAATAAACATGGAGTTGATGATGTTGTATTTGACTCAAGAGAAGAAGCAGAAGATGTTTTGGACCTTTTAGTAAATCTTATTGAAGATTATGGTGAGGCATCTATATCTGATTTCTATGATGCAGCGGGAGTAACCTCAGGAAACTTCACAGACAATAAGTACGGTTGGAACAATCTTAATAATGCAAAAATTACTCGTCGTGGAAGTGATTTCTTTATAAGATTGCCAAGACCAATATATTTAGACGATTAAAGGAGATATTTATGAAATTTTCAGGCATGATAGGAAAAGTTGCTAACAAAGCCATATCGAGTTCATTCGATACAAAAGGCTTTACAAACAACATACTCAACAAAGTTAATGTTCCGGATTTGATGAACAAAATCCCAGGAATGGATAACCCAAAATTAGCACCACTTAAAAATGATGTTCAAAATGTTCTGAATACTGTTATGGCAGATGGAACTAAGTCTGAAGGGAATAATCTTATTTCCCAGATTCAAAATCCAAGTATGGATACAACTCTTCTTGAGAATATGAATAGTGGACTTTTAGGAGGCGCTAATGACACTAAAGCTGGTTATCCTAAAGGACAAGCTAAGGCTGATAATAAAGACCAAGGCTCAAGCAAAGTTACATCAAATATGGAAAGCAAAATAAAAGAAATTTCATCAAAAACAGGAAATGATATTAGTATGCCAAGCTTTGACAGTGAAATAATGAAGCAGGGCGAAAATCAAATGAATTTAAATATTGATTTAGGAGGAGACATATAATGAAACAGCAAATTTTATCAGTACTTACATCAATCAAATTTAAAGCCATAAAGCATGGCCCGACAATTGCAGTTGTTGGTGGAACCGCAGCTATTGTAACTGCTGGGGTTATAGCAAGCAAAAACACATTTACAAAGGCCCATAAGCTTATAGAAGACCATAAGGAAAGACTTGGGGAAGTTAAAGAAGCAAAAGAGAAATTCAGTGAAGAAGAGTATTCAGAAGATGATTACAAAATGGATCTTCTTACTGTATATTCACATACGGCTCTTGACTTCATAAAGCTTTATGCTCTGCCAGCAGCATTAGCAGTAACCGGTGTTGTTGCCATACTTGTTGGTAATAAGGTTCTTAGAGGAAGATATCTTGCAACTGCTTCTGCTCTCACTGGTGTTCAAAAGACTCTTATTGACTATAGAAATAGAGTAAAAGAAGAAGTTGGTGAAGAAAAAGAATATGAACTATATTCTCTTAAGAGAAAAGAAGAAATCGAAGAAAACAAAAAGAAAGCTAAAGACGGTAAGGATGATCTAGAAGCACAGGAAGGGTCCATTAATTATAAGGAAACTTCAGCAGCCGGATATTCTCCATATTCAAGAATATTTGATGAATATAACAAAAAATGGGATAAAGACCCAATCATGAATCAGTTCTTCCTTAAAAGTAGACAAAATTATTGGAACGATGTTCTAAATTCAAGGAGAACTAATGTCGTATTTCTCAATGAAGTTCTTGATGACCTTGGATATGATATGACCCAAGAAGGGGCCGTTACTGGTTGGTATAAATATGCTGAGCATGGTGATGGGTATATTGATTTTGGGTATCAGAATGACCCATCATTTATGCAAGGTCAAGACCCAAGTGTAATTCTCGATTTTAATGTTGACCCAGGATTGGTGCATGACAATTTATGAAGGGAAAATGCCTTAGACTTTAAAGGAACTGGAAATTTCTGGCAGGATATCTTAGATTATCCGGAGATCTATAGTTATCCTGCCGGAATGATTCCGGAAGATATTTAAAGGAGTTGATTACTAATGCTCAAACTAATATTTGCTATTATAGCACTTATGATAGGATTTATTTGTTTCTTAGCATTTTGTGGAATACTATTTATTGTTTCGCCATTACTAGGTGGCCATTTTTGTGCAGCAATGATTTTATTGCTTGTTCTTGCTTTAATAATAGTATTAATACTAAAATAAAAGGAGAAATAATCATGAAAAGTATAATTAAAAACTTAATATCAGGAGCTATAGGTGCTGGAATCGGTACCGCTGGAACATATTTGTTTATAAAAAAGATTGTCTTTAAAAAATGGTTCTTTTCGTCGGACGCTTGGAAAGAATCTATAAAGCAAATGATAAATGAAAAATCTGAAGATGAAACGGATGATGAAGAGCCAGAAGAAATTGAAGTTTCTGAAACTAATGAAGAACCTGAAGATGAAACAGATATTTCTGAAACTAATGAAGAGCTTGTCAGAACAGCAGCAAATGCTTTATGGAAAGCAAATAAAGATGAAGATATAATTATTCTTAAAAAAGTTGTAGAAGATCATTTTGGAGACTATAATCATAGGGAAGTGTTATGGTGGCCTGGCGCATCAGAAGGATCTATAGAGAAGCAAAAAAGGCATATTACTCCTTTCTATTTTGATCTTCTATTTGAAAAGTTGAATGCCGCTACTGCTGAAGATAATATGGATTATCTTGACGAAGGAGATGTTATTTATGCTGTTGACATTCCAGACGAGACAATATTTGAAATCGTAATAACATTCGAGGACTATGTATGAGCGAATTAGATGTATATATTGCATCTGATGCTAAGATTAAATATGAATATTTTAAATGGCTGTGTGATCTGGTTCACATTAGTGGGCCAGACAGCTATTTAATCTTAGGTAAAGAATTATTCAAAACAAGCTTTTATAGTTTGGTAAATAATGATAATAATCGAGAAGCTGATGGAAAAAGACTCAGGAAAGACTTCCTTGATGAGGAAAACTATCTTGACTCCGGCGCATTAGATGGCCCTTGCTCTGTTCTTGAAATGCTTATAGCATTGTCTATTAGGATAGAAAAAGAACTTTATAAATTAGATGAAGACAATAAATGTATTGAATATTTTTGGATGCTTATATCTAATCTGGGGCTGGACCAACTCGATGATGAGCATTATGTTGAGAAGAACGGAGATTTGATATTTAATCATGTTATGGATATTTTTCTTAATCGAAAATATAATAGAAAAGGTCTTGGAGGACTGTTTCCTCTAAAGAACACTAAGAACGATCAAAGAAAAATTGAAATATGGTATCAGATGCAGGAATATTTAAATGAAAACTTTTAATACTGAAAGGAGAAATAACTATGTGTGGTACACCTAGCATGACAAAATGCGATATGTGTAAAAAAGAAATTGAACATTCTGAAGATATTTTTGAACTAAATTTATATCCTAAACGAGTATATAGTGAAAAACAAAGAGAACATACTATTCCAAGCACAACATTATGTAAAGACTGTGCAGATCGGATGGTAATGATATTTGATACTATTAACAATTATGAAAAGGAGAAATTATAATGAAAAAGATAATATGTGATATTTGTGGAAGAGATATTCCAGGTAATGAACAAGTGTTTAATATGAGTATTGGCAATTCGGACGAATCTATTATGGAAACTATTTTAGCGCCAGCACCCTTCTTCAAGATTGATGTTTGTAAAAAATGTGCAAACGATGTATGGGATATATATTGTAATCCTGAAAGGGATTTGCATGATTATAAGAAGGAGAAATAATTATGAGTGACCATATAGTATGTGATGTTTGTTTAAAAGAAATAGATTATAAAAATGAGCCAGTAATTTGTATTGTTCCTGGTGTTAATTTGTGCTCGAAATGTGCACAAGTAATATCAGACAAAATTGGAAGAAGGCTTTATCCAACAAATTTTGATACTAGCAATGATGTAGAGGAGAGTAATAATGATTGATATATTAATTAAATGTGATCTTTGCGGATGCATGGATACTTTTAAAGGTATAGAAATTATAACAGACATGACAGATGAACGTGTTTGCAGTATAATTCCTACAATTAAGAATAATGAAAAGCCGTATATGGCGTATGATCTTACTACTTTTGAAACTGAATTTCTTCATGTTTGCCCTAAGTGCCACGAGAAAATAAGTGACCTTATCAGCTATGCGCGCATGTCAAAACTGGCACAATGTGTCAATTCTGAAGAAAAATCTGAAGAATTTGAGGCTTAAAAATTGTAAAAAATCATCAAAAAATTAAAAATGTGTCAAAAAAGTGGCACAATGTGTCAATTCTGAATTCAAAATTGACACAAAATTTTTGATGAAAATTGGTAAAATTGGGGTAAAAATGGGCTATTTTGGGCTATTTTACCCCTTTTTTACTATATTTTTACTAATTTTTATTAAAAAATATATAAATATATAATAAATGTGTCAATTTTCCACTAAAAAGTGTAAAAACTTTTGTAGAAAAAAAATATAAAAAGTTTGAAATGTGTCAAAAAAATTGACAAATTGACACAAGGTCCTGAAAGGAGATATATTATGTGGATTTTTACAAGATAAAAGAAAAGGTAAAAAGCAATGGAGTTATTGAGATATATCCTGACTTTAAAGTATGTCGTTCTTCTGATCTTATGGTTCGAGGAAAGGCTTTCTATGCTATTTGGGATGAGGAACAAGGCTTGTGGTCCACAGATGAATATGATGTGCAAAGACTTGTAGATAAAGATCTTTTAAGCTATAAAGATGAAATTTCCAAAGAAAAACCTGGAATATATAAAGTTTTATTATTAAGTGATTTCTCAACTAATTCTTGGATGAATTTTAAAAAATATATTAATAATTTGTCTGATTCTAATCAAACACTTGATAATAAAATATTCTTTGAGGATTCTAAAATATCCAAAAAAGATTATGCAAGCAAAAGACTTCCATATTCATTATCCAACCAAAACATAGAAGCGTATGAAGAGCTTATTAGCAAATTATATGATGAAGAGAATCGACAAAAAATAGAATGGGCAATCGGTTCTATATTTTCTGGAGATAGTAAAAATATTCAAAAATTTATGGTTTTGTATGGTGACCATGGAACTGGAAAATCTACGGTGATAAACATCATACAAAAATTATTTAAAGGATATTATGCTACCTTTGATGCTAAGGCTCTTACTACAAATAATAATTCTTTTAGCACAGATGTATTCAGAAGCAACCCATTGGTCGCTGTCCAACATGATGGGGATTTGTCTAAAATAGAAGATAATACAAAATTAAATTCAATAGTCTCTCATGAAGAGATGACTATGAATGAAAAGTATAAATCTTCTTATACATCAAAATGCAACTGCTTTTTATTTTTGGCGACTAATAAACCGGTTAAGATAACAGACGCAAAATCTGGAATTATTAGAAGACTCGTAGATGTTAAACCGACCGGATTTAAGTTTCCTAAGAAAAAATATGACCAGCTATATTCTCAAATAGATTATGAACTTGGTGGAATAGCTATGCATTGCATCAATGTGTATAAAGAATTAGGTTCTGGATATTATAATAATTATGTTCCATTCGATATGATATTTCAGACAGATGTATTCTTTAATTTTGTTGAAGATTATTTTGATGTATTTAAAGAACAAGATGGATGCTCTCTAAAACAAGCATATTCTATGTACAAAGAATATTGTGAGGATTCTTTAATTCCATTTAAACTCCCAATGTATAAATTTAGAGAGGAACTCAAAAATTATTTTGATGACTATAAGGAACGGGCAAGAATAGATGATAGACAAGTTAGATGCTATTTCTCTGGCTTTAAAGCCTATAAGTTTGTTATTCAAAAGCAAGAGGATAAAGTTGAAGACAATATTTTTGAATTAAAAGTTCAAGAGTCATTATTCGACAAACTTGCAAAAGATTATCCTGCCCAACTAGCATCAGAAGATGGGTTTCCCACAAAAAAATGGGAGAATAATAAAAATACTTTGAAAGATATTGATACTTCAAAATTGCATTATGTAAAAGTTCCAGATAATCATATTGTTATAGACTTTGATTTAAAAGATGAAAACGGAAATAAATCGCTTACAAAAAATATTGCAGCGGCAAGTAAATATCCACCAACATATGCTGAAGTAAGTAAAAGTGGAAAAGGAATTCATCTTCATTATATTTATACTGGAGATGTTTCATCTCTTTCTAATATTATTTCTGAAGGAATTGAAATAAAAAAGCCTATCGGCAATAGCTCTATAAGAAGAAAACTTACACTATGCAATAATTTAGAAGTTTCTACAATATCTTCCGGACTGCCACAAAGGAGCAAAAAAATGATTAATTTTGAGTCTGTCAAAGATGAAAAACATCTAAGAGCTTTAATAAATAAAGCACTTAAAAAAGAAATACATGCAAATACAAAACCTAATATTGATTATATTAAAAAAGTTTTGGATGATGCATATAATTCTGGAATGCCTTATGATGTTAGAGACTTAAGAACAAAAATATTATCATTTGCTAATAATTCCACAAACCAATCTGGATATTGTGTAAACTTAGTATCTAAAATGCAATTTAATTCTGAAGAACAATCTGAAAATAAAGAATCTTCTGAAGAAGATATAACATTTTTTGATATCGAAGTATACCCAAACTTATTTTTAATTGGTTTTAAAACCATGGATGTTGATAATTTCTCTTATTTAATAAATCCAAAACCAAGTGAAATAGAAAAATTATTTGATAAGAAACTTGTTGGATTTAATTGTAGACGATATGACAATCATATGGTATATGCAGCATATTTAGGTTACACCACAGAACAATTATTTAAGCTTTCACAAAAAATAATTTCTGGAAGTAAAAATGCATTTTTTGGAGAGGCCTATAATATATCATATACTGATGTTTATGATTTTTGTTCAAAAAAGCAAAGTTTAAAGAAATGGGAAATAGAACTTGGAATACATCATCAAGAATTAGAGTATCCATGGAATAAACCCGTTCCAGAAAAAAACTGGCCAAAGGTAATTGAATATAATAAATATGATGTATTGGCAACAGAAGCAGTCTTCAAAGCAAGAAAAGCAGATTTTGTTGCCAGAGAAATATTGGCTGAATTATCTGGAGGTTCTATTAATGACACTACAAATTCTTTAACTGCCAAATTGATATTTGGTAATGATAAAAATCCCCAGTCTCAATTTAATTATAGAGATCTTAGTGATATGTCAGATTTTGCTCTGCGAGTAAATAATGATTATACATTATTTGACTCAAAAAAGAGACCTATATTTGATGGATATAAATTTGAAAATGGTGAATCCACATATATGGGAGAAAAAGTTGGGGAAGGAGGACGAGTTTTATCAGTACCAGGAATATATTATAATGTTGCTTTACTTGACATAGAATCTATGCATCCGTCTACTATTGTTGCTGAACAGTTATTTGGAAAATATACAGATAATTTTAATCGGATTCTTCAAATAAGATTAGCTATAAAGCATAAAAATATTAAAAAAGCTAAAACCCTTGGCAAAGGAATGCTTGATAAATATTTAGAGGATGATGAACTTGTAAAAGCTCTTGCTTATGCTTTAAAAATAGCTATAAATTCTGTATATGGATTGACTGCAGCTAGCTTTAATAATCTCTTTAGAGACCCAAGAAATATAGATAACATCGTTGCTAAGCGAGGAGCATTATTTATGATCAATCTTACTAGATATGTAAGAGAACATGGATATGAAGTTGCTCATATAAAAACTGATTCTATTAAAATACCCAATGCTGACCAAAAAATAATAGATCTTGTAAAAGACTATGGTCAAATGTATGGATATAATTTTGATCATGAAGCTACTTATGAAAAAATGTGTTTAGTAAATGATGCAGTTTATATTGCCAAATACAAAGATGATGGTTGGACTGCAACAGGAACCCAATTTGCTGTACCTTATGTATTTAAAACTTTATTTTCTCACGATAAGATAGAATTTACAGATTTATGCGAAACTAAAGCGGTCACAAGCACATTGTATCTTGACATGAATGAAAATCTTGAAGAAGGAGAGCATGATTTAAAATTCATTGGCAAAGTTGGCTCATTTTGCCCAATAAAACCTGGATGTGGTGGTGGAATACTTTTAAGAGAAAACGGAGATAAATATTCTGCTGCTGTAGGTTCAAAAGGATATCGTTGGCTTGAAGCTGAGGTAGTTAAGGAATTAGGAAAGGAAGATGATATTGATTTGTCATATTATCGAAAATTAGCAGATGATGCTATAGATGCTATATCAAAGTACGGGGACTTTGATAGCTTTATATCTGATGATACTCCCCCATGGAATTAAGAAAAGGAGCAAATAACCGTGTCAAAAAATATTGCTATAGAAAATGCAACACTTGCTTTTAAAAACTTTGCTGGAAAAGAAGGAAAATATAATGCAGAAGGAAGAAGAAATTTCTGTGTTATATTGGATAAAGAAACTGCAGATTTAATGGCTGATGATGGATGGAATGTAAGATATCTTACTCCAAGAGATGAAAATGAAGAAGAGCAGCCATATATTCAGGTTTCTGTAAGGTTCGATAATTATCCTCCGAAAGTAATCGTTATAACCTCAAATGGAAAAAGTCAACTTAAAGAAGAGGAAATATCTATGCTTGATTGGGCGGATATTGAATCAGTTGATCTTATATTATCTCCATATGAGTGGAATGTGAACGGCAAAACAGGAAAGAAAGCATATCTTAAATCAATGTATGTTACTCTTGAAGAAGATGAATTTGAGAGTAAATATTACGATGCACCTGACAGTTCTGAAAATTGTATAGGTGGCTGTGGAAATTGTGCAGTTTGCACAGGGAAGTGCCATCATGCAGATTGAATTGTATGATTACCAAAAAGAAGCAATAAAGAAATTACAATCCGGCTCCATCCTTTGCGGTGGGGTCGGATCTGGTAAATCTTTAACTTCTTTATTTTTCTACAAAGATAAGATATGCCGAAATTTTCAAATAATAAAAGATTTATATATTATTACTACTGCAAAAAAGAGAGATTCTTTAGAATGGGATAAAGATTTGAGTAATCTTGGTTTATCAAAAAATCCAGAGTGCAGCATATATGGAATAAAAGTTGTGATAGACTCTTGGAATAATATAAAAAAATATGAAAATGCATCTAATGCTTTCTTTATATTTGATGAACAAAGATTAGTTGGCCATGGTGCCTGGACTAAACATTTTTTAAAGATTGCAAAAAATAATGAATGGATATTGCTATCAGCAACTCCTGGCGATACATGGATGGATTATGTTACTGTATTTATAGCTAATGGGTTCTATAAAACAAGATCTGAATTCATAAGAAGACATGTAGTTTATAGTAGATATTCTAAATTTCCAAAAGTTGAAAAATATCTAGATTGTAAATATTTATCATGGTTAAAAGATAGAGTTTTAGTTTATATGGATTATTCTAAAAAAACAAAAACTAAAATCACAAAAATAAAATGCGCTTATGATAAATCTTTATATTCAAATACTATTAAAAATCTATGGAATCCTTATAAAGATAAGCCTCTTAAAAATATAGTAGAATTATGTATAACTTTGAGAAGAATAGTCAATCAAGATAATTCTCGAATCAATGCATTATTAAATATTTATCAAAAGCACAAAAAAATAATAGTTTTCTATAATTTTAATTGTGAACTTGATATTTTAGAAAAAGCGCTTAAAGAAAGAAACATACCATTTTCTCAATGGAATGGAAGAAAACATGAAGAAATACCCAATTCTTCAAAATGGGTGTATTTGGTAAATTATTCTGCAGGAGCTGAAGGATGGAACTGCATAGAGACAAATGCTATATATTTTTATTCTTTAAATCATTCTTACAAAATGATGAAGCAAGCAAGCGGAAGAATTGATCGAGTAAATACAAAATTTGAAGATTTATATTATTACTATGCATTTTCAGATTCAACAATTGATAAATCTATTCTCAAATGTCTTGCTAATAAGAAAACATTTAATGCAAAAGATTTTATACCATCCTCGCAAGAAAAACATATGCTATAATGGAAAGAAATAGAATGTCAAAATTTTATTTCTTATATTTTTTAGGAGATTTCATATAATGTCACCATCTGAAAACCATTTTAAAACTAGAACCATAAAAGAAATTGAAAAAATATTTCCTGGTTCTATTATTTTACACCTGGACCCAACTGATATTCAAGGAATTCCAGATATTCTTATTTTATATAAGAATAAATGGGCAGCTCTTGAATTTAAAAAGTCTGCAACTGCAAAGTTAAGACCCAATCAGTTATATTATTTAACCACCATGGACCGCATGTCTTATGCAGCCCTAATATTTCCAGAAAATAAGGAGCAGATATTAAATGAACTTCAACAAACATTTGGATTTAGAAGGAAACCACGCCTTTCTAAGTCCAAGCAAATACCACTGGATTAATTATGATTCTGATAAATTATCCGAATCATACAAAAAATGGAAGGCCGCACAAAAAGGAACTGAATTGCATGCTTTTGCATGTGATTGCATTCGATTGGGAATGACCCTTCCTAGAACAAAGAAGACCATTAACATGTATGTCAATGATGCCATTGGTTATCGAATGACTCCGGAGCAACCTTTATATTATTCTGAAAATTGTTTTGGTACAGCAGATGCTATTTCTTTTAGAAAAAATTTATTAAGAATCCACGATTATAAAAGTGGCGAAACTAAAGCATCCATGTCTCAATTAGAAGTTTATCACGCTTTATTTTGTTTAGAGTATGATATAAACCCAAATGATATTGATAATGAATTAAGAATTTATCAATTCGATGATTGTATTAAATATAAAGCAAATCCGGAAGATATTTTGTTCATAATGGACAAAATAATTTTATTTGACAAACAAATAACTGAACTGAAAGCTGGTGAATTGTAAATGTCTTATTTAATTCATTATGGTGTTCCTCATAGATCTGGTAGATTTCCATGGGGGTCAGGCGATTCACCATTTCAGAGAAGCAGAGACTTCCTTTCAAGGGTGGATGAGCTTAAAAAAGGTGGATTTACTGAAGCTGAAGTTGCTAAAAGTTTAGGAATGTCCACAACAGAATTAAGAGCTTTCAAAAGTATAGCAAAATCTGAAAAGAAAGCCGAAGATATAGCATTCGCAACTAGACTTCATGATAAAGGTTATTCTAATGTTGCTATAGGAGAAAGAATGGGTATACCAGAATCTTCTGTAAGAAATTTATTAAACCCTGCGAAGCAGCAACGGGCACAAATTTCAGAGTCAATTGCTAATAATTTAAAAAAGCAGATAGACCAATCTGAAGCAGGCTTTATTGATGTTGGTGCGGGTGTTGAAAGACATATGGGTGTTGCAAGAACTAGCTTAATGACTTCTGTTAAAATGCTAGAGGCTGAAGGATATAATATTCATTATGTTAAAGCTATGCAACCTGGAGGAAAACAAACTTCTGTTATGGTGCTCGCAAATCCAGATTTAGATTATAGTTTTGTAAATAAAAACAAAGCTAAAATTGGAGGAGTAGCCTCTTATTCAGAAGATGGTGGAAGAACATTTATTGATATTGAACCTCCAAAAAGTATAAGTTCTAAACGAGTTTCTGTTAAATACGGAGATGAAGGGGGTATCGAAAAAGATGGCCTTATTGAACTTAGAAGAGGAGTAGATGATATATCATTAGGGTCTTCCAACTATGCTCAAGTAAGAATAATGGTTGATAAAACTCATTATCTTAAAGGCATGGCAACTTATGCTGATGATTTACCCCCTGGAGTTGATATTAGATTTAATACTAATAAAAAGAATACTGGTAATAAGCTTGATGCTATGAAACCAATAAAAGATGATCCAACTAATCCATTTGGGGCTACAGTTAGGCAAAGAAAATACATTGGTGAAGATGGAAAAGAACATCTATCTGCATTAAATATTGTCAATGAAGAAGGAGACTGGAGCAAATGGAGTAGAACATTATCTTCTCAGCTTCTTTCAAAACAATCGCCAGCTTTGGCAAAAAAGCAATTAGATTTAGCTTATGATTTAAAGAAAGAAGAATTCGATTCTATAATGGCTTATACAAATCCTACTATAAAAAAGAAACTGCTTGCTTCTTTTGCTGATGAATGCGATTCTTCTTCTGTTAATTTAAAAGCTGCTTCTTTACCAAGACAGTCAACACATGTTCTTATCCCATTTTCTGATATGAAAGAAACAGAAATATATGCTCCAAATTATAGGGATGGCGAAAAAGTTGTTCTTATCAGATACCCTCATGGAGGAATATTTGAAATACCAGAATTAACAGTTAATAATAAACATGCCACTGCTAAAAGTGTTTTAAAGAATGCAAAAGATGCAGTCGGAATAAATCATAAGGTTGCCGAACAATTATCTGGTGCTGATTTTGATGGTGATACAGTAATGGTTATACCTAACAATAATAAATATATTGTTAATAAATCCCCTTTAGCTCAATTAAAAGATTTCGATCCAAAAATAGCATATCCAAAATATGACGGAATGAAAGTAATGACTGATCGAATGAAAGGTAGAAAGATGGGAGAAATATCTAATCTTATTACCGATATGACAATCAAAGGAGCAGATTGGGACGAAATAGCGGCAGCTGTTAGACATTCCATGGTTGTTATTGATGCTGTAAAACATGAGCTAAATTATGAGCAATCCTATAAGGATAATGGGATAGCTAACTTAAGAAAAAAATACCAAGGAAGATCTAATGCTGGTGCTTCCACCCTTATTTCAAAATCATCATCCCCCCGATATATTGAAGAGGTTAAGGAAGGGCAATGGCGAAAAGACCCCGTCACTGGAAAAGTTAAAAAAGTTTATATTGACCCCGATACTGGTGAAAAGTTATACACAAAAACCAATCGCACAATAAGTACCCCCCATAAGAATAAAGATGGGTCCACCACTTGGATAAAGAAGCCTGCTACTACAAAAACCACCGCCATGGCAATTGAAAAAGACGCCCATGCTTTATCATCCGGCACCCGTATGGAAAACATCTATGCTGATCATGCTAATAAATTAAAAAGTTTAGCTAACAAAGCAAGACTAGCTTCTTTAAAAACCCCTTCTGAAAAAGCCTCC
>CANQZC010000014.1 GCA_947628235.1 uncultured Bacilli bacterium
GTATCAAACTTATGTCTTTTTATAAAATAAAATAGTGTCAGTGATTTTTCTCACCAACACTATTTATAATACAACCAACCGTGGAGTGCTTTGTTTTCCTTTTTTCTTGCTTAAATAATCTATTTATAGTATAATCTATCTAGCACAAGAAAGGATGAAATTATGATTGAAAGATTAGAGGCCATTGAGAAAAGATACCTGGAATTACAAGAGGAATTGATGAAACCAGAAGTATTTCAAGATATTCAAAAAGCAACGCAACTAAACAAAGAACAATCTTCCTTAAAAGAAGCTTATGAAGCATATCAAGAGTATAAAAAAGTAATTGAAGATGAAAAAGATGCGAAAACCATGATGAAAGACCCAGAATTAGGAGAGTTTGCGAAAGAAGAGTATGCTTCTTTAGAAGCGAAAAGACAAGAACTAGAAAGTAACTTTGAAATTTTATTACTTCCTAAAGATCCTAATGATGGAAAAGATGTTATTGTGGAAATTCGAGGCGCAGCTGGTGGAGATGAGGCTAATATTTTTGCGGGAGATCTTTACCGTATGTACTGCTACTATGCCGAAAGTCAAGGATGGAAAGTAGAAGAAATCAATGCAGAAGAAGGAGTCGCTGGTGGATATTCGCAAGTAGAATTCCGTGTCAAAGGAGATAATGTCTATTCCAAATTGAAGTATGAGAGTGGATCTCATCGTGTACAGAGAGTTCCAGAAACGGAATCACAAGGAAGAATTCAAACTTCTACGGCTACAGTACTAGTAATGCCAGAAGTAGAAGATGTCGATATTGAGATTAAAGAAAGCGATTTAAGAATTGATGTTTATTGTGCTTCTGGACATGGAGGACAAGGAGTTAATACAACGCCATCTGCTGTTCGTATTACCCATCTTCCTACCAATACAGTTGTTACTTGTCAAAATCAGAGAAGTCAAATTCAAAATAAAGCGGAAGCGATGCAAGTATTAAAAGCTCGTCTTTATGAAGCAGAACTAGAAAGACAAGAACAAGAATTAGGTAGTGAAAGAAGAAGTAAGATTGGAACGGGAGATCGTTCTGAAAAGATTCGTACCTATAACTATCCACAAAATCGTGTTACAGACCATCGTATTGGATATTCTACGATGCAACTACAAAAAGTCATGGATGGAGATTTAGAAGATATTATTGAGGCATTAATCACCGAAGATCAAGCAAGAAAATTAAGAGGGGAATAATTCTTATGGCGTTAGAATATACCGAAGAGGAATTGAAAGAATATAATAAAAAATATTTAAAAAAGTATTTAGATCCAAAAGATTATGAGGAAGGTCTTCGCAGATTAGAACAAGGAGAACCAGTTCAATATATCGTTGGGAATGTAGATTTTTATGGATATTTATTAGATGTCAATCCTAATGTTTTAATTCCTCGTTTTGAAACGGAAGAATTGGTTTCTAAAACAATTACACATCTAAGGGAATTTGAAAATCCTAGAATTGTCGATATTGGGACAGGAAGTGGATGTATTGCTATCGCTTTAAAAAAAGAAATTCCTTGCGAGATGGAAGCGGTAGATATTAGTAAAAAAGCCTTAGAAGTAGCGCGTAGTAATGCCGAAAAGAATGAGGCAGATATCCGTTTTTTAGAGGGAAGCCTTTTAGACCCTCTCCTTGGTAAATACGATTGCATTATCTCGAATCCCCCTTATATTTCTTATGATGAAGAGATTATGGATATCGTATTAAAGAATGAACCTGTTTTAGCGCTCTATGCAGGAGAAGAAGGCCTTGCTTGCTACGATATTATTTTAAGAGAGTGTCTTCCTTATTTAAAAGAAAAGTTTTTACTAGCCTTTGAAATTGGGGATACACAAGGAAAAAGATTATTAGAAAAAGTAGAACTATATCTTCCAAAGGCCCGTGCTTGGGTAGAGAAAGATATGCAAGGAAGAGATCGATTTCTCTTTGTTAGAGAAGGTTAATTATGGATTTATGGAGTTATGAAAAAGAACTATATCAACAAGGAATTACCTATATTGGAGGAGTGGATGAAGTAGGACGAGGTCCTTTAATTGGACCTGTCGTTACGGCTTGTTGTGTTCTTCCCAAAGACTTTGTCTTAGAAGGATTAACAGATTCTAAAAAACTATCAGAAGCAAAGCGAGAGAAATTTGCGCCCTACATCATGGAACATGCCATTGCCTATGGAATTGGTATGTGTACTCCTGAAGAAATAGATGAACTAAATATTTATGAAGCTACCAAAGTAGCGATGAAACGAGCTATTCAGGAAGTCCAAAAAAAGATTCCTCTAGAGCATGTTCTTATCGATGCAATGCCTTTAGAACTAGATATTCCTAGTACTTCAATCATTAAGGGAGATGCCAAAAGTATCAGTATTGCAGCTGCTTCTGTTATTGCGAAAGTAACAAGAGATCACATGATGATAGAACTCGATCAAAAATATCCTCAATATGGATTTAAATCTCATAAAGGATATCCTACGAAAAAACATTTAGAAGCGATTCAAAAATATGGATTAATTGAAGGATATCGAAAGACTTATGGACCAGTCAAAGAACTATTAGAAAAAGAGGGATAATATGAAAGTACTTATCATATCTCATGTCGCTGATTTAGATGGAGTAATGCCAGTCGTATTAACGGGATTGGCTTTTTCTTCTTATGATTATCAATTGTTGGATATTGCGGAAGTCGATTCTTTTTTCTTAGAGAGAGTAAATACCGACTTCTTTTCTTCTTATGACCAGATCTTTTTAACAGATTTAGGAGTTAGCGAAGAAGTCGCTAAAGTAATTGATTCCTCTTCTTGGAAAGATAAATTTCATATTCTCGATCATCATAAAGGAAACCTCTTTTTAAATGATTATTCTTTTGCGGAAGTCGTAGTTTCTAAAGGAGATATTCTCGAATCTGGAACGAGTCTATACTATCAATATTTATTAAAACATCATGCGACGAAACTATTAATTCAAGATAGTGTTTCCTATATGGTTAGTTTAACTCGTCTATTAGATACTTGGGAGTGGAAAAAATGGGATAAAAAAGAAGCTCTTTACTTAGGAACTCTCTTAGTATTCTATGGAAATAAAAAGTTTATTGAAAACTACCTATCTTTTTTGAAACAGAATGAAAATTTTTATTTTACTGATGCAGAAAAAGTGATGATTGAAGCAGATGAGCGAAAGAAACAAGAATATATTGAAGAGAAGAAACAAAGTATGATTGTGAAAAAAATTGCTTCTTATCAAGTAGGGATTGTTTTTGCGGAACAATATGTGAGTGAACTTGGAAATGTATTAGCGGAAACTTTTCAAGATCAAGTAGATTTAGTTATGATTATTCGAATGGGAAGAAGTTTAAGTTTTCGAAGTGTTAAAGAGAAAGTAGATGTAAGTCTTTTTGCGCAGCACTTTCACGGGAATGGACATCTTCATGCCGCAGGAGCGCCACTTCCAGAAGATTTAGAAGATACGATTATTACTCATTTAATAGAAGGGATGATAGAATGAATATTGAAACCGTAAGAGTAGGATATCTACGGACGAACTGTTATGTTCTTACGAAAGAAAATCAAGTTTTAGTCATTGATCCTGGCGATGAATACGAGAAAATTAAAGCAGCGATGGAAACATCTTCTTTGGTAGGAGTCATTGTTACCCATTATCACCCTGATCATGTAGGGGCGTTAGAATATTTTCCTAAAGAGAAAGTATATGACTTTTCTAATTTAGAAGAAGGACTTCATCATCTAGGGCCATTTTCTTTTGAGATTCTTTCTACGAAAGGACATAAAAGCGATTCTATCTCCATTTATTTTGCCGAAGAAAAAGTGATGTTTACTGGAGATTTTCTTTTCCGAGGAAGTATTGGAAGAACTGATTTTCCAACAGGTAGTATGGATGAGATGAAAGAAAGTTTAAAGAAAGTTCAAAAGTATCCAAAAGATACAGTCATTTATCCTGGACATGGTCCAAAAGCAATCTTAGGAGAAGAACTAGAAAATGTAAGAAATGGGTAGGGGATTTGATGTTAAAACAAACGATATACTATACGACAAAATTATGGATTGGTAGTTTTTTAGGTAGATGCAGTACCTCTTCTTCTTTAATGACCTATGAAAGTCCTAAAGAATTACGGATGAAGTGTAAAACATTTTCAGAAAATGATCCGTTACTAGAACAAGTTCTCTATGAATTAAATCGTCGGAATATCAAGACATATGCTTGTTGTAAAGGACATAGTGAAGCGGGAGGATATCTTGCTATCCGTGTCAAACCAGAACAAGAAGAGCAGATGAATCAAATTGCGACCCAATTATGGAAAGTTAGTCATGCGACCGTTTCCATTCATGGGTACCATGCTAGTTTTGATGGAACGACATTGAATATCTATTTTCGGGATTGTGAAAAGAAAGTGGTATTAGAACAAATCTTACGAGGTTTAATAGAGAAGACCGAAGATCGAACCTTTCTTTTTCAATCTTTATTTGATTGTGTTCGCTTACAAGCGACCGTTCATCGAGACTTGATGTTTGGACTTTATATGACTCCAGTAGAAGGAGGATATAAAGCGCAGATAGAAACTCCTTTTATGTTTCATTATTCTGATTGTTATGTTGCTCCTGATCAATTAGAGATGGTTTTAGGAGTGATGCATGATATGGGAGAGTTCATGGAAAAAAATGTTCTTACCGAAGCCGCTTTAGAAGATTTTGTCTTATTTCTAAATGGTATTTTAGTAGGTGTAGAAAAGAGTCAAGAAGTTCCTTGGAAAGATTATTATGAAGGAATGGATACCCAAGAACTAAAACAAATTATGGATGAAAAGGGAGAGTATGTTGGGGCGATAGCTGACTTAATTCATCAACATTGGGCTCATCGTCTAACGGAAGAAGATACGAACAAATTAGTATTTTACGCTAATAATTGGCGGGAGTATATCGGAGCGTTAAAGAGGGAATCATCTTACCAAGCCAAGCAAGAACTCTCTTTACAAGAATCAAAAAGCATGTTATAATATCGTTGTTTTACGAAAAAAGCAATGATGAAAGAGTAGTAATAAAGAAACGGATAAAAGAGAGTCCATGGTTGGTGTGAATGGATTAGAAGACTTTATGAATTCACTTTCTAGCGTTATAAAAGAAAATTTATAACGGTGACGCGTTATAGTCTCAAGAGTATTAGTAATAATCAAAAATTAAGGTGGTACCACGGCTTTTCGTCCTTAGCAAGTGGTACCTCTTTTTTTGAATACTAGAAGAGGGAGGAACTTATGAAAGAATTAGAGACCATATTAAAAGAAATCGAAGAGAAAGTAAAAAAGGTAGAAGATAGTCAAGAACTCAATACGATTCGTGTAGAATACTTAGGAAAGAAAGGATCTATTAGTTTACTTTCTTCTAAAATCGCACAGTTATCTCCAGAAGAAAAGAAATCTTTTGGAGCTGCTTTAAATGATACTAAGAATAAAGCAACAGAACTATTAGATACTAAAAAGAAAGAATTGGATGAGAAAAGTTTAAATGAGAAATTAGCGCGGGAAGATATCGATGTTACTCTTCCTGGAGTTCATATTCCTATGGGAGCGCCTAATATTTTAGAGAATATTATCGAAGAAGTAGAAGAAGTATTTATGTCAATGGGATATGATGTTGTCGATGGACCAGAAGTAGAAGAGGACCACTACAATTTTGAACTTTTAAATATTCCAAAAGGACATCCTGCTAGAGATGCCCAAGATACATTCTATATTGAAGATGAGACGATGCTTCTTCGTAGTCAGACATCTCCTGTACAAGCAAGAACCATGTTAAAAGCAGGAGGAAATACACCGATTCGAATGATTTGTCCAGGAAAGACTTATCGTAGGGATGCTGATGATGCGACTCATTCTCATCAATTTATGCAGATTGAAGGATTATTAGTCGATAAAAATATTAGTCTATCCGATTTAAAAGGAACTTTTGATGTCATTGCCAAAAAACTCTTTGGAGAAGAGGTAGAAACGCGTTTCCGTCCAAGTTATTATCAATTTACGGAACCATCCGTAGAGACAGATATCTCTTGTTTCGTATGTAAAGGAAAGGGATGTTCTCTTTGTAAGAATACCGGATGGATTACCGTAAGTGGAGCTGGTATGGTACATCCAAATGTTCTTCGTAACTGTGGATATGACCCTACCGTTTGGTCTGGATTTGCTTTTGGTTTTGGAGCAGAAAGATTAGCGATGTTAAAATATGGAATTAATGACATTCGTACTTTCTATCAAACAGACTTAAGAGAATCTAGTACTTTCGATAGAAAGGATGTGTAAGTATGATTAGTTTAGATTGGGTGAAAGATTATGTTGATATCCAAGATTTAGATCCAAAAGAACTAGCAGTAAAGATTACCAAAGCAGGAGTCAATGTAGAAAGTGTAATTACCAAACATATCGATCATTTAGTGATTGGAAAAGTAGTAAAATGTACAGATCATCCAGATAGTGATCATCTTCATCTTTGTCAAGTAGATATTGGAGAAAAAGAACCTGTTCAAATCGTTTGTGGTGCTCCTAATGTAAGAGAAGGTATCCAAGTAATTGTAGCGCTCCCAGGAGCTATTCTTCCTGGCGATAATGAGATTAAGGCTGGTAAAATTCGTGGTCAAGAATCGAATGGAATGCTTTGTGCACTTTTTGAACTAGGAGTAGAAGAGAAGACGGAAGAAACTTATGCGAAAGGAATTGAAGAAGTAAATTCTTCTTTAAAACCAGGCGAAGATGCGAATATCTACTTAGGAACTTCCGATACTGTCTATGAATTAGATGTTCATAAACATCGGAATAATGATTGCTATTATCATATTGGATTTGCTTATGAGATTGCTTCCATTTTAAATCGAAAAGTAACTCTTCCAGATCTTTCTCATAAAGAGATCCAAGAAGATGTTAGTGACCATATGAAAATCAAGGTAGATACGGAGAACTGTCCATACTATACCGCTCGTATGGTAAAAGATGTTGTCATTAAAGAATCTCCTGAATTTATCAAGAAAAGATTAATTGCTGCTGGGATGAGACCAATCAACAATGTTGTTGATATTTCTAACTATGTTATGTTAGAGTATGGTCAACCGCTTCACTTCTTTGATAAAGATAAACTAGGAAACTCAATTCTTGTCCGGATGGCGAAAGAGAAAGAAGAAATTATTACTTTAGATGGTCAAAAAAGAGAATTAAAGAGTACGGATATTGTTATTACGGATGGAAAAAAGCCAGTTTGTATTGCCGGAGTTATGGGAGGAGAAAACACCGATGTCGATGACAATACAAAAAATATTTTAATTGAAAGTGCGATTTTTGATGCCGTTCGGATTCGTTATACAGCTTCTTCTTTAAACTTAAAAAGTGAAGCCTCTATCCGTTATGGAAAAGGATTAAACTATGAATATACAGATCAGGCGATGGAAAGAGCTTGTCATTTATTAGAGAAGTATGCGGATGCGAAAATCTTAAAGGGAACTTTACGACATGACAAAGTTGATAAGAAAGAAAAAGTTGTTTCTTTTAAAACCGAAGAAATTAATACTTTATTAGGAATTACTTTAAAGGATGAAGATGTCAAAGTAGAACTTGCTAGATTAGATTTCCCTTATACAGAGAAAAAAGGAACTTTTACCGTTACCATTCCAAGAAGAAGATTAGATGTCGATTCTAATATCAATGATATTGCTGAAGAAATAGGTAGACTTTATGGATATCATAACTTAGTTTCTACTCTTCCTAAAGTACCAACGAGAAGAGGAGTCTATGTAGGGGATGTTGGTATTCGAAAAACGATTTCTAGAAGATTACGTTCTTTAGGACTAAATGAAACGAAAACTTATACTTTAACAAGTCAAGAAATGGCATCTCATTTCCGTTATGATGAGAAAGATGCCATCGCTCTTCCAAATCCAATGAGTCTTGATAAATCAGTCATTCGTACGAGTATCCTCCCTTCTTTATTAGGAGTTTATGAATACAATAAAGCAAGACAAGTAGAAGATATTCTTCTTTATGAGATTGCAAAAACCTACAATCAAAACTATGAAGAAGAATCTAAAGTAGCTATCTTAATGAAAGGTTCTTACTTCCAAAATGCATGGCAAGGAATTAAGATAAAAGTAGATTTTTATACCATCAAAGGAATCCTTGAAAACTTATTAGATTATCTAGGATTTAAAAATCGTTATACCTTTGAAAAGGCTACTTTACCAGATCTTCATCCTGGTATGAGCGCTACTATCCAAGTCGATAGAGAGACGATTGGGGTAATTGGAAGAGTTCATCCAAATTATCAAAAAGATGATGTCTTTGTTGCGGAACTTTCCATGACGAAACTCTATGAGAAGAGTGTTAAACCAATCAAGTTTAAACCTTCTTCAAAATATCCAGAAATCAAAAAGGATGTTGCTTTTATTGTCAATAAGAAAGTAGAAGCCAAAACGATTATCGATCAAATTCGTAAATCTGGTGGAAAACTTCTTACCGATATTGAAATCTTTGATTACTATGTTGGTGAAAATGTTTTAGAGGATGAAAAATCTTTAGCGTTCTCTCTTACTTTCAAAGATCCAAATCGTACTTTAAGTGATGAAGAAGTCACTGAAGTCTTTGAAAAAATTATGAAAGAAGTAGAAGCCAAGGTTCCTGCAAAGGTAAGAAATAAGTAGAGGATTTTATCCTCTCTTTTTATTGCTAAAAAAGTTACTTTTTGATATACTAATAGTACAAAGTAGGAGGATATCATGAAAGAAGATGGATTTTCATTATTAGAATTATTAGCGGTCATTGTTATTTTAGCGATTATTGCTGTGATTGCTAGTCCCATTATTTTAGGAATGATAGAAGATTCTAGAAAAAGCACTTTTGCGGCTAGTATCAATGGAATTAAAAAAGCAATTGAGGCAGACTATAGTAGTCGTGAGTTTGATACTCATAGCGAATATACCTATACGAATGGTGTCTTAGAATTAGTATCGAATGGAACAAAGACAATTGTTCCTACAACAGGTTCGGTCTCTGGAGAATCTAGTGGAGTAGCGTATGTAGATTCGAATGGAAAAATTTATATAGCGATTTATAGTACTAGTTATTGTGGATATATTGGTTCAGAAGATTATACGAATGCGACCGTAATTTCTGCTAAAGAAATTACGAAGGAGGAGTGCTTTCAAAAGATTAATCGTTAAAAAGGAACTTGTTCCTTTTTTATTGGAATAGAAAGAGGTAAGAAAATGGGAAACGATATATTGTCTTTATTCATCGAAAGAAAAAAATCCTTCATTATTCAAAATGCGCTTCTTTTTATTCGCTATTTAGTTGATGAAAAGGGAAATCTATATCGAACGATAGAAAAGATAACTACCATTTATTTCCGTGATTTTTGGTTAGAAGAAAATCTCGATTTTGAAGAATTAAATTCTTACTTTTCGCTTCAAAATTCGAAAGATATTTATTTAAAACAGAGCCTTTTATCTTCCATTCGTTTCTATCAAGAAAATGTGATGGAAGATAAAATAACGCAAGATATTCGACTCATTGTTCTTCTTTCCAATGCTCTTTATCTATCTATTACTCTTTCTCATCTGTTAGATAAAAATTATGAAAAGAGGGAAGAAGAGTGGGTTCCTTCTTTTTTAAAGAAATATCAAAATAAAATTCGTCTTTTAGAAGAATCCAAAAGAACAGATTTTGAAGGAGAACTCTTCCAAAGTTTGAAAAAGGAAGCAGCGGTTTATCGAAAATTCTTTAAAACTTTAGAAAATTCTCAATTCTCTTATACTTTAGAACCTATTTTAGATTATCAAAATGGTTATTTTGTCAAAGGAACTTACGATATCAAAATGATATCTAGGTATTCTTTAAAAGAGATAGAGCAAGTTTATGAGAAGAAAAACTATCAATTAGATCATGCTCTCGTTACTTTAGAGATGCTTTCTTTCCAATATTTAAAAGATTTATTACTAGAAAATGTTGAACCAGAATATTTTCTTACGATTCCTTTTTCTCTCATTGAAAAAGAGGCTTATTATGAACAAGTAAAAACGATTTTAGGATTTCTTCCTTTTCGTAAGAAGATTGTCTTTGTCTTTTCTTATGATGATTGTACGAGACATATGAAGACCTTAAAGGCTTTAGCCCATGATCAAATACGGATTGGTGTAAATGACTTAGAAGAGGAAGTAGATGAAAGAATTTTTGAATCTGTAAAATATGTATTTATTTCTCCTTCCTTTTTAGAAAGTCATAGTAAATACTATCCTCTTTTTGAAGATAAAGAGATTCGTTTTATTCTTTGGGAAGGAGGAATCGTATGAATTCCGAATGGTTAGAATGTTTGATGGCGATGGAAGAAGAGGATTATCAAACATTTAAAGAAAAAACTTTATTACAAATTGAAAAAGAACTTCCTTCCTTCTTTCAAAAGAAAGATATGTCTTGGTTAAATGTTGTGGAACGATATCTTCCTTTTGTAAAAAATACGATGGAATCTCCTTATACACTACTAGTAGAAGAGATTCAAAAAAACTATGAAAGCCGTTTCCTTTATACTTTGTTTTTACGGTTACAAAGTTTTCTAAAAGAGAAATATGATGCTTTTCAAAAAGAACAAGAAGATGCTCAAGAAGGACTTTTAAAGGTAGATGGAAAAACGGAATTAGAAGAAGAGATCATTCTCCTTCATCTTTCTTTAACGATTACGCAAAAACAAGAAAATAAACGAAGAAAAGAAATGGAAGAAAGGATTTATCAAAGTATTCAGTTTTTAGAGCCTCTTCAAACTTCTCCTTTTATGAAGTTGATGGAAGGATGTTCCCTCGTTCGTTTTCCAGCTAGAAAAAATACCTTAATGAGTGCGAATGAGAACTATCAAAAACTCTTTGAATTATCACAATTCCTAGACAATTATGAAAAATTAGAGAATCGTTCTCATACGACAAAAAAAGAGATAGAACTTTCCCGTTTCCTCTTTCCTTACTATATGAATTATGCTCTTTTATCAAAAGAAACTTCTCCTTTTAAGTCTGATGCGAAATTTTTAGAAAAGTATTTAGAGACCTTCATTAAACAATTTATTTTAGAAAGTTCACTTGATGATAAAACTTTTAAAAAGATGATTCAAAAAATCTTCGAAGAAGAATATGAAAAAAAGAAGAATCGGGAAAAAAATATTTCACAGATTTTTAAAAAGAGTTTTGATACTCATCAAAAACAAGTAAAAGACGCTATCCGAGCATTAAAAGGGTAGGGCCTTTTTTTGATTGACTAGAGATTTTTCGCGTGTTAAAATGACATTAGGTGATGCTTGTGTTAGCGGAAGTATTAGTGGAAGTAAAGGCGAAACAAATTGAAGAAACATTTACCTACCATATTCCTGATTCTCTATTAGATGAGGTAGTAGTAGGAAAGCGAGTACTCGTTCCTTTTGGCCCTAGAAAGGTTGAAGGATTTGTTCTTTCTATCGTTCAAAAAGAAGTCGATTTTCCCTTAAAAGATGTCGAAGAAGTGATTGATGAAGAAGCGATTTTAAATAAAGAATTGTTAGACTTAGGAAAATATATTAGTCAGATTACTTTCTCTTCTTTAATTTCTTCTTATCAAGTAATGCTTCCCAAAGCCTTAAAAGCACGGCATGGAAAGAAAGTAGCGATTAAAGAAGTTTCTTATATCTCGCTTATAGATGCTACCTACCATCCTCGGACACCAAAACAAAAAGAATTACTCGATCTTCTTCAAGGTGGACCAGTTTTAAAAAAAGAACTAGAAAACTACTCCTCTTCTTTAAAAACTTTATTAGAGAAAGGTATCTTAGAAGAAACCAAGAAGGAAGTATACCGCAGGACGGCGATTTGTGAAGTAGAAAAAGAAAGACCAACACTTACTTCAGAACAAGAAGAAGTCATTGAAAGAGTCGAAAAGAAAAAATCTACCTTTTCTCCTTTTTTACTTCATGGTGTTACAGGAAGTGGAAAAACAGAAGTCTATATGCGTTTAATTGAAGGAGTCTTAAAAGATAAAAAAGAAGCGATTGTCCTTGTTCCGGAAATTAGTTTAACGCCACAACTTGTAGAAACTTTTGAAAGTCGTTTTGGCGATAATATTGCGATTCTTCATTCGGGATTGAGTGAAGGCGAAAAATATGATGAATGGCGGAAGATTGTTCGCGGGGAAGTATCTATCGTAATTGGTGCTAGAAGCGCTATTTTCGCACCCTTTACGCATTTAGGAATCATCATTGTGGATGAAGAACATACCGCTACTTACAAGCAAGAGAATAATCCAAAATACCATGCGATTACGATTGCTTTAAAACGAGCAAAATACCATTCTTGTCCTTTACTGTTAGGAAGTGCATCGCCTTCTTTAGAAAGTTATACTCGGGCGAAATTAGGAATTTATGAATTATTAACGATGAAAAAAAGAATTTATAGTTCTTTACCTCGCGTTGATCTAATTGATATGAAGGAAAATTTAAAACGCGGATATCCTATTTTTTCTAAAGAATTAGTAGATGCTCTTACGACATGTTTTGAAAATCAAGAACAAGCAATTCTTCTTTTAAATCGTAGAGGATATTCGACAGTAGTAACTTGTCATGAATGTGGATATAAAGTGACTTGTCCAAATTGTGAGATTCCTCTTACCTATCATAAAAGAGAAAATGCTATGAAATGTCATTATTGTGATTATACTACTTCCAAACCAAAGAAATGTCCTGAGTGTGGAAGTATGAAAATGGATGAATTTGGACTAGGAACAGAAAAGTTAGAGGAAGAATTTCATCGTTTATTTCCACAACAAAAAAGTATCCGTATGGATGTAGATACGACTTCTCGAAAAGGGAGTCATGATGCGATTATCAAAAAATTCCGTTCAAAAGAATATCAAGTCTTAATTGGTACGCAGATGATTGCGAAAGGACTCGATTTTGAAGATGTTACCTTAGTAGGGGTTATCAATGGGGATGCGGGATTAAATATTCCTGATTTTCGAAGTTCAGAGAGAACTTTTGATTTACTTAGTCAAGTAGCAGGAAGAGCTGGTCGAGCCAAAAAAGAAGGACGAGTTTATATCCAAGGATTTAATTTAGATCACTATAGTATTACTTGTGCGAAAGAACACAATTATGAAAAATTTTATGAAGAAGAAATGAAAATCCGTAAGTCTTTACGATATCCTCCGTATGAAAACTTAGGATGTTTAGAAATTATTGGAAAAAAAGAAGCAGAATGTTTATCAGAGTGTGAAAAAATTGCGACCTATTTAAAACGACATCTTCCTTCTTCTGTTACGATTTTAGGACCTACCGCTTCTTTTCTTCCGAAAGTTCAACATGCCCATTCTTATCAACTTTTATTAAAATATAAAAACTCGAAAGAAGTTCGAAAAGAAGTTACATTCTTAAAAAAACAGTATCAAAAGAATACGCATGTGACTTTAGATATCGATTTATCCCTTTAAATTCCCATTTTCTTTAGAAAAATGATGATTTTTTAAAATGGTTTATGATATAATGAAGTTAATCGGTAGGGATTCTTGGAAGAATTTATCTAGAAGAAATTAAACGAGGTGGATTATGAATATAAAATCAACAGAAAATGCAGAAATATTAAATGAACTAACTAGTATAGAATACGATGACGATGATGCTTTAACACTCTTAGATGATGAAGAGAATATGGGGGGAACGCAACACGCCATTGAAGATGCGGATTTAGCGTCTTTCTATTCCGAGGAACCTGTTGTGAAAAAGGAAGTACAAGTCGAAAAAGTAAGTCCTGTTCCTACACCAGTTCCAGAACCTGTTATCGAAAAGAAACCAGAAGTAACACCTCCCCCAAGAGAACCTGCTTCTATCGATGCTTATCTAAACAAATCTTTAGAACCAAAAAGAGAGGTACAAGTCGAAAAAGTAGTTGTTCCTACTCCAAAAGTAGAACCACCAGTACAAGTTCCTCTAACGCAAATTCAACCGAAAGAAGACGATTCATCTTTAAATCAACTTTTTGCGAAAGTTTCTAATAATGTTCGAGGTGCTTCTGATATCTTGAATCGAAATGTAGAAATTAAAAAGAAAATCGATGAGAGATTAGAAACTCTTACAAAAATGCAAGAAGAACATGAACGCAATAAACAAAAAGACTATGATGAAATCAATCATTATAAAAATGAAGTCTATAGTAAGTTATTAGCAAAAAAAGAAGAATTAGAAAAAGAACTATCTGCTTTTAAACAAGCACAAGAAATATTCCTTCAAGAAAAACAAACTTTCGAGACAGAAAAGAAAAATGCCCAAGATGCTCTTCGTGAGAAAGAAAGAGAACTCAATAATTCTTATAATGAGAGAGTAAAGAGTATCGAACAAATTGAAAATGGATTAATTAAGAGAAAAGCAGATTTAGATAGAGAAAGAGCCCTTCTTCAAGAAGAGAAAGAAAAATGTGAAAAAGAGAAAAAAGAATTAGCGGAAAATCTAGTAAAGTTTAATCAATTAGTCGATGACTTTACCAAAGGAGTAGACCGTTTTAATGAAACAAATTAATCAAGCCTGTTCGCTTGATTTTTTGTGAGAAAATATTCTATAATGAATATGGTGATACTATGGCTTTTTTAATGATTTCTAGTGGAAATTCTTATATCGATGCGGTTTTATTAAAAGAAGGGGAAGTATGGCAAATTGATAAGTATACATTGGGATTAGAAGACTCCAATGAAGTACGGAAGAAAAATGCTCAAAAAATGAAACAATTTGAGGCAGAACATCCTTTTTCGGGACGGGGAGCCGTTCGTCTTTTCCAATCTATCGAAGGAGAAGAAGTGAAAGAATGGATGGTTCTTTATCATAAACATGCAGTTGTTTTTCCAACCCTTATTAAAAATCCTCAGTTTATGGCTTTTATGGTAAAACGAAGTAGAGAGTTTTTTGCTCCTTATGACTATTCGGTTTTAACTTATCGTCCAAAAGAAGTAGCTCGTCATATGGGACACTATTGTCATAATCTAAAAATAGCAGATGAAAAAGAAACAGGAGAAAAAAAAGGAAGAAGATATTATAAATTTTTAAGAGAAGTAATTTTTCAATATACACAATATTGTAAATATTATTCTGATTCTTCTATAGATGATATTTATGCTTCTTTGAAAGCAAAACAAGATGCGAAGAAAAAAGGACCGCAAAAAGTAGCTAAGACACTTCCTAAAAAAGTGACTTATATTCCTACTCCAGAAACGAGAATTGTTCCTACCTTTGAACCTATCGAGTGGTTAGATCCAGATCAATCATTATATGATGAGATGGATAGGGAAGAAATAGAACCAAGCCCCTTAACACTTTTTTTAGGTGCTCCAGATTTTGAACGATACTATGGTGATATTTTTTCTCAAGATTTCCTTTTCTTGTTTGGAAATTCGAAAGAAGAAAGAAGCGAATATGAAAAATGGTATGCTATCCTAGAAGAAGCCTTCCCGGGACATATATGTATTCCTCAGATAGGAAAAGGCGCAAAATATGCTCAAAACTTCGATATGGCAAAGATTGTTATCTTCTTAGTGGAAGAATCAGAAAAAGCGGTAGAAAAAGCCATGGTAGAAGCGTTGATGAATCAGGCGAAGGTAGTGATCATTGCAAAAAGGGATTCTTTAGTGGCCTATTATCAGAAGAAATTTCCTAAGGCGGTAGTACTTAAAGAGGATGAAGAATTCACTTCAAAATTTGCGGACTTTATGATTGATGCTTACAATGAAGAAAGAGGAAAGAAGTATCCAAAAAAATGAAAGAGGTAGTAAAGCAATTTTTAGAAGTATTAGAATATGAAAAGCACTATTCTTCTTATACGGTTTTAAACTATCGAAAAGACTTAGAAGATTTTATGAATTTTATGGAGCAGCAACATTGTTCTTTAAAAGAAATCGATTATAATCGTATTCGGGAGTATTTAAATTTTCTATATGAAAAGAAGTATGCGAATAAAACGATTGCTAGACATGTTAGTACGCTTCGTAGTTTCTTTAAATATTTAAAGAAAAAAGGAAAAATTACAACGAATCCTATGACTTTAGTATCGAATCCCAAATTAGAAAAAAAATTACCTAAAATTGTATCTTATAGTGACTTAGAGACGATTTTAAATGCGTTAGATGATGGTTCTACCTTAGGAGATAGAAATACCTTAATATTAGAGATGCTTTATGCTACTGGGGTTCGTGTTAGTGAATTAGTTTCTATTAAGATGAGCGATATTGACTTTTCTAATCGTGAGATTCGCATCCTTGGAAAAGGAAACAAAGAAAGAATTGTTCTTTATGGAAGTAGGTGCGCTAGCCTTCTTAAGAGGTATCAGAAAAAAAGTTATTTAGAACTGAATAAAAAGAACTTAGACTATCTTTTTTTAGGAGTTAGAGGAAGTAAAATTAACGAACGTCAAGTACGGCAGATTGTGGATGATGCTGTTTTAAAAGCAGGTATGAAATTACATATTTCACCCCATGTTTTACGACATACTTTCGCTACTCATATGTTAAATGAAGGAGCCGATTTGCGAAGTGTTCAACAACTTTTAGGGCATGAATCTTTAAGTACAACAACGATTTATACTCATATTTCTAATGAACGACTTCGCAATGTTTATCTACACACACATCCACGAGCTTAGGGGGATTTTTATGTACAAAGAGGATATTCATGATTTATATATTCAAAAAAGAGAAGCAAAGGTGACGATATTAAAAGAATTTTTAAGTATCTACCTTCGTATGCGACTCTTTTTTCCTAACTTAGAAAAAGAACGGGATCAATTAGTTGCGTTAGTACAACTTTATTTTGAAACGGATCAAAATGAATCAGAAGTGTTAAAACAGATTAAAAAATATTATGGGGAAGTAGAAGATCATGAAGGAATCGATGAACTCTTAGAAGAGTTTGATACCCGATTTGAAAACTTTTATGACTATTTAGAAGATGCTTTTGAAGATTATGAATCGGTATTAGTGGATTATTGGGATTTCCTTTTTGTTTTAGAGAAACGACTTACTTCTTATTTTAAGGGAGAAAAATATACATTAGGAGAAGAAAATCGATATCGTATGGTATTAGGTCCGATTCGTTTTCCTCTCTTTGATGAAAAGTATAAACAAAAACTATTGGTTCAAATTCCCCATTTACCAGAACCAGAGGAGGTGGACTTTTAATGGCAAAATTATATTTTCGTTATGGCGCCATGAACTGTGGGAAAACAACCTCACTTCTTCAAGTTGCCCATAACTATGAAGAGAAAGGATTAAAGGTTATTGTCGTAAAACCCTCTATTGATACGAAGGGGGGAAAGTGTATTGTCTCACGGTTAGGAATTAAGCGAAAAGTAGATGTTTGGTTAAAACCGAAAGACAATGTGCGAACGATGATTGACCCTACTGGAGTTGCCTGTATCTTAGTAGATGAAGCACAGTTTTTAAAACCCGATCAAGTTCAAGACTTTTGGTTACTTGCTAAAATCTATGATGTTCCGGTGATGTGCTACGGACTAAGAACCACTTTTCAGACAAGATTTTTTGAAGGAAGTGCTCCTTTGATGGAACTTGCGGATGAATTAGAAGAATTAGTTACGATTTGTAAATGTGGTGCGAAAGCAAAATTTCAAGCCCGAAAAGTAGATGGCGTTTTTGTTACGGAAGGAAAGGAAGTCGCCATTGATGGCGAAGATTCTGTCACTTATGAATCTCTTTGTGGAAAATGTTATATTGAAGAGGTTTTAGGAATCCATGAATTATAGGACTTTCAAAAATTGACAAAATGAGATTTGTTTGTTAGAATACACCATCAGAGAGGCGATTCTATGAATGCAAAAGAATGGGGCAAAAAACAAGAAAGACATCTAGAAGGATATCTTTTTGAAGGAGTTCTTCAAACGGGTGTTGTACCAGTTTCTTATCATAGTTATTATGGAAAATTAAGAGCGCAAGAGACGGCTTCTTATTTGGGTTTCTATCCTGATTTCTTTAAGCAATTATTTGCTGGAAAGATAGAAGGCATCAATGTGAGTGAAGGAAACAATATTGCTTATGAAACCATTTTCAATCTTCCTAGTAGACATACTCCTTATGAGGAAGATGAGTTATTGGACTTATTTTTAGAGTTTACAGAAAAGCCTTTAGAAAAAGAAAAATCAAAGCAGAAAAAAATTTAAAGACGAACTGTCAATGAAGAGAAAAATGTGCAAGATTTGTACATTTTTTTCTTGCTTAGGTTAGGTAGGAATGTTATAATATATACGTGTTAAAGGAGGAATAAGATGACAAAATATGTTTATGCCTTTAAAGAAGGTAATAAAGACATGCGTAATCTGTTAGGTGGTAAAGGTGCTAACTTAGCAGAAATGACTAGTATTGGCTTACCTGTACCTAGAGGATTTACGGTAACTACGGAAGCTTGTACAAAGTATTATGAAGATAATGAAACAATCTCTGAAGATATCGAAAAAGAAATTTTAGAGCATTTAGAGGAATTACAAAGTGTAACTGGTAAAACATTCGGAGATTATCATAATCCACTTTTAGTATCTGTAAGAAGTGGTGCTCGTGCATCTATGCCAGGTATGATGGATACAGTTCTAAACTTAGGATTAAATGATGAGGTTGCGCGCGGATTTGCAGAAGCAACTAACAATCCTCGTTTCGTATATGACAGTTATCGCCGTTTCATTCAAATGTTTGCAGATGTTGTAATGGGATTCCCAAAAAGTTCTTTTGAAAGAAAATTTGATGATATTAAAGAATCAAAAGGAGTTCAATACGATACAGAACTTTCTGCCGAAGATTTAATGGAAGTTGTTGATATTTATAAGGAAGAATATCGTAAACATGCAGGATCTGATTTCCCACAAGATCCAAAAGTTCAAATGATGGAAGCTATCAAAGCGGTATTTAGAAGTTGGAATAATGACCGTGCGATCACTTATCGTCGTTTAAATGATATTCCATCTAGTTGGGGAACTGCTGTCAATGTTCAAGAGATGGTTTATGGTAACCGTGGCGATGACTGTGGAACTGGTGTTGCGTTTACAAGAAACCCAGCTACTGGAGAAAAGGCTCTCTTTGGTGAATATTTAATGAATGCTCAAGGAGAAGATGTTGTTGCTGGTATTCGTACACCACAACCAATCGAAACTCTAAAAGAGACAATGCCAGAATGTTACAATGAATTTGTTAAAATTTGTGGTATTTTGGAAGATCATTATAAAGATATGCAAGATATGGAATTTACGATTGAAAGCGGAAAACTTTTCATGTTACAAACTCGTAATGGAAAGAGAACTGCTGCTGCGGCTTTAAAAATTGCTGTAGATATGGTAAATGAAGGAATGCTTACAAAAGAAGAGGCTTTACTAAAAGTAGAACCAAAACAATTAGATCAATTATTACATCCAAACTTTGATGCTGAGGCTTTGAAGAAGGCTGCTCCAGTCGCAAAAGGACTTGCTGCTTCTCCGGGAGCTGCTACTGGTAAAATTTACTTTACAGCTGAAGAAGTTATGGCTGCTCATGAAGCAGGTGAAAAAGATATCTTATTAGTAAGATTAGAGACTTCTCCAGAAGATATTGAAGGAATGAATATCGCTCATGGTATTTTAACAATTCGTGGAGGTATGACTTCTCATGCTGCTGTAGTTGCTCGTGGTATGGGTACTTGCTGTGTATCTGGATGTGGAAGTCTTACCATTGATGAAGAAGGTAAAACCGTTACTACTCCAGATGGAAAAGTATATCATGAAGGAGATTGGATGAGTTTAGATGGTTCTACTGGTAATGTTTACGGAGAAAGAATCGCTACAGTTGATCCAGAAATTAGTGGAGACTTTGGAACTTTTATGGGATGGGCAGATTCTGTTCGTAGATTAAAAGTTAGAACGAATGCAGATACTCCAAGAGATGCAAAACAAGCTCGTAAATTCGGAGCAGAAGGTATTGGACTTTGCCGTACAGAGCATATGTTCTTTGAAGAAGATAGAATCTTTAATTTCCGTCGTATGATTGCTGCTGAAACATTAGAGCAAAGAGAAGAAGCATTAGAGAAAATCTTACCATATCAAAGAAATGACTTTGAAGGATTATTTGAGGCTATGGAAGGGGATCCAGTAGTTATTCGTTACTTAGATCCACCACTACATGAATTCTTACCACATACTGATGAAGAAATTCGTCCACTTGCTGAGAGCCTTGGTATGAGTTTTGAAGCTTTAAAGAATCGTGTTGAATCTTTAAAAGAATTTAACCCAATGATGGGACATAGAGGATGTCGTTTAGCAATTACTTATCCAGAAATTGCTAGAATGCAAACAAGAGCGGTTATTGAAGCTGCTATTAATGTTAACAAGAGAGGTATGAATGTTGTACCTGAAATCATGATTCCATTAGTTGGAGATGTAAATGAACTTAAATTTGTTAAGAAAGTAGTTGTAGAAACTGCGGATGCTATTATCAAAGAAGCAGGAGTAGAACTTCCATACCATGTTGGTACGATGATTGAGATTCCAAGAGCTGCTTTAACTGCTGATGAAATCGCTAAAGAAGCAGAATTCTTCTCATTTGGAACAAACGATTTAACCCAAATGACTTATGGATTCTCTCGTGATGATGCTGCTAAATTCTTAAATTACTATTATCAAAATAATATTTTTGAAAGTGATCCATTCGCTAAGATTGATCAAGTTGGTGTTGGTCAATTAATTAAAATGGCTGCTGAAAAGGGTAGAAGTGTTAGACCTGATATCCATTTAGGAATCTGTGGAGAACACGGAGGAGAACCAAGCAGTGTTGAATTCTGCCATAAAGTAGGACTTGACTATGTATCATGTTCACCATATCGTGTACCACTAGCAAGACTTGCTGCTGCCCAAGCTGCCGTTAAAGAGAAAATGGGAGAATAATAAAAATGAAGACTAAGGAAACTTAGTCTTTTTATGATATAATTGGTTTAGGTGTTTGTGTTATGAATATTGAATTAAATCATGAATATTACTTTGAGGAATATAAAGAGTTTAATGATTTTATTAAGAATTTTATATCAATTGTAAAAGATAAAAAAATAAAATCTTTTAGTTCCTTTAGCGGTTTAATGTGGTCAGAACATTGTAATTTTACAGATAAGTTATATATGACTGATGATTTTAATTATTTAATATTTGATGATGGTACTACCCTTGCTTTTAAATACAATTTTTTTAGTATGATATCGATCAAAGTGACTCATATTAGCGAGTTAACAGATTCAGAAAAAGAAATTCTAAAAGTCGTAGGTAATTTTGATTTTGATTGTTATGGTTCAAGTATTGTAGATTATGAATTAAATAGATTTCATGATGAATATATGATTAATTCGTCTACTAATGAAACAAGACCTTCTAAGGGAGATTATTTTAAAGAGTTAATATTTTACTTGAATAATGATAAAAAAATATGTATTTGTCCAGAAAATGCTGAATCTGATGGATATTGTGATATTTGGATGGAAAACAACTCATTAAAAGGAGTATTTAATGGTCAACCTCATAGAGTATGGTGGAAATAATGTTTTTGAGTAAATTATTTAAATTTGATAATAAAGATTACGAAGGTACTTTAATTAATAATGGTGTTAATTCTTTTAATAAAAATTTAACCATATTAGTTATAGCAGATACCCATGGTGATTTAGCATTTAATAAGCAAATGCAAAAGAAGTTAAAAAAATTTAAATTTGATTTATGTTGTGTACTTGGTGATATTGGAGATGATTATAAAATAATTTTAGATTATGTTCCAAAAGATAAAATAGTAGCCATATTAGGTAATCATGATAGATTCTCTTTATTAGATGAATATGGATTATATAATTATAATGGTAAGATAGTTAATATTAATGGGATAAGAATTGGAGCAATTGAAGGTAGTTTTAAATATAAAGATGAAACATTTCCTTCCTTTACTCATAAAGAAAGTATTAATTTTTTAGAAAAAATGTCCGATGTTGATATTTTATTATCACATGATAAACCATTTACTATAAACAATAATATTCCAGCTCATGATGGTTTAAAAGGAATAACAAAATATTTGTATGAAAGAAAAGTCCCTATTAATATTCATGGTCATATTCATAAAAGTTATTTAAAAACTTTAAAAAATGGAACACAAGTAAAAAGTGTTTATGGTATTGAAGTAATAAAACTTAAAAATGGCAGAATTGAAATGAAACAAGGAAATAAATATGAAATATATGTATATCAAAGTGAACAAGATAAATATATTAAAATGAAATTACTTGGTAAACTAAAGTATGTTGGAAAGTCTTTTGGTGATGGAAGTTTAATTGATGGTAAAGTATATGATTGTGTCGGATATAATAAAGAGTTTAGAGCACTATCAATTGTTAATGAAAATGAAGAAAATTATATGTATTTCGTAGATAAACCTAGACCATTAAACGGAAGTTCAAAAGGTGGCGAATGGGAGGTAGTAGAAATATATGATAAATGTTTAGAACAATTTTTAAACACTCGAAAATAATTAGATTCGTTACAATAATTTATAAATGGATTTTTATATTGAATATGATGGCACAGCACTAAAATTTCAAATAACCCCCTTGCCATGATGCTAGCACAAGCTGCCGTTAAAGAAAAAATGGGAGAATAATAAAAATGAAGACTAAGGAAACTTAGTCTTTTTTTTATATTCAGCAAAAAGAAAGTTATTATCTAAAATATTCAAATGGTTGAACATATGGTTATGAAATGCTAAAATAGAATATAGAATTTTATAACTTTTATTTTGAAATATGTTTAGAGGGTGATTAACATGGAAAGTAAATGTATTAAAAAATTTAATCAATATGAGGAAGAAATTCATAATATTTGTTTGCAAGGAAAAATAGATTACGAGAAAATTAATTATTTACTAAAAAATGGTGCATCAGCAAATGCAATTGAAATATATGAATATGAAAATGGCGAAAGAGATGAAGAACTTTTATTGACTCAATGTTGGTTGGATGCAAGTGTTAGACTTAATGAATTGGAAAAGTATGAAATTGAAGACGATTATTGTGTTAAATTACTTAAAATATTTATTGAAAACGGATTAAATATTGATAAATATGTTAATCATTTATTTGAAAACATTCAATGGACTTATGATGAGAAACATTATATTGAGATGACAAAGATGATTTTAAATAAATTAAAAGATAAAAGAAATTTAAATTTGGAAAGATCATTAAGTGGTATTGGAACAGAAGAAAGTTATAATAACATTTGTAAGGTTAATCACAAATATGCAAATGAATTATCTACTATTTATGAAATGATTGAAGGATATAAAAATGGAAAAGATGTTAATAAATATTTCAATTATGAAAAAATAATTGATCAAAAAATAAAAAATATTAATATTTTTTGTGATAATTTGAAAGTTGATTTTAGCAATAAGATGATTGCAGAAAATATCGACATTTTTATCGAATGTGAAAATGACATTTTAACTATTCAAAATAAATATATATTCATAGATAATAATAAAATAAGATCAAATTTTAAAAGAACGGATAAAGATAATCGATTTCAAGCACAATTGGAAAAGTCTATAATAAATCAAAAAATAATAAATATTGAATTATTAAACGAAGAGATATGTGGAAAGACAAAGACAATATATAATATAACAAAAATAGTAGTGACTTTTAAAAATAATAAGAAGTTTATAATAGATACTGATGAGGCATTAAGTAATATGAGAATAACAATTTGTTAATAAAAATTAAACATATTATCTTTTACCATAACATTAGTACAAATTGCTGTTAAAGAAAAAATGGGAGAATAAATAATAGTTTAAAAAATGAATATACTATGAATATATACTATTTGATATTTTTATAAAAATATAGTATATTCAAACTGCACTTGAAAAAGTGTAAAAATGTTTCTCGCTTCCAGGTGGTGCGACTAATAAATAATCCTGGTTGAAAATGTAGAAAAACTTCATCTTTTGGTGGGGTTTTTTTTGCTTTTTGTTATTTTTTTTATGGAATTGATGGCAATGAAAATAAAAACAGGTATTCATAATCATAGCAAAGATGAATATTTTGATATCGTTAATGGTAAAAATTTAATTTTAAATTAGAAATTGATTTATATTAAAATAGTTAAAAATAGACTTTTTATGATATAATTATCTACGAGGGATAATTGATATGAAGTCAAATATATATAGAATGCTGGAAAGATTTTTTGATGAAACTATGATTAACATTGCAAGGAAGATGGGATATTCAGAAGAAAATATAACAATACTAGAGAATGATGAAGAAAAGTTGAAAAGAGATTATAGAGATGTGTATGATAATTTAAAGTCCTGTCGCCACAATCGTGACGGAAGGACAGAAATGGAATATGATGTTTTCTCATTTGAAAAAATATGTTTCGGAATAAAAAATATTTAGAAGATGATACAAATGGATAATAAGAAAGAAATAGAAATAAAATACAACGAAATTTTAAAACAACACAAAAAAAGTCTTGAAAAATATAATGTAAAAATGCCAAGACTGTATTCAAAGGGAAATTATACATTAAATGCTTTAGTGTTGATATATTTATATACTAAAATAGGACAAGTTGTATCAAAGCAGGAATTAACGGATTATCTTAGAACTATAGGATTTGATATTAATGATGTACAACAAGCAAGACATTTAGCACAACAATCAGGTTGGTATATATTATCTGGGACAAGAGGAGATTATGAGTGTAAAAATTTAGGTATCAAACCCGGTGAATATATGTTAAAAACAATTGAAGAACCTTATCCATCGTACAAGAAATTAAAAAGAACAGAATCATTAAATGCAATTTCATGGGAAGAATTGAAAAAAATATATAATAATAGATGTGCTACTTGCGGATCAAAAGAGGGTGAACCTAATTTTTTATATCCAGCGTCTATTACAACATTACAACAGGGACATAAAGACCCTAGTAAACCATTGACAATTAATAATACAATTCCTCAATGCCCATTTTGCAATAGGGCAAGTAGAAATTATTTCGTATTTGATAACAAAGGAAGAGTTGAAAAAATATATGATCCGTACTTTGTACTTAGATCAGAAAAAGAAGTTAAACTCATAATGCTTCAATTATTGATTGAAGATAATTTGGACGATGCAAGAAAAATGATTGAACGCCTTGATAAGGGGGATTAAATATGAAAAGAAAGTATAATTGCATAGAACTGTTTGCTGGATCAGGTGGATTGGGGACTGGATTTGCTAATAGTGGCTTTAATATAATAAGTGCTAATGATATTTGGAAAGCAGCAGGTGAAACTTATGTTGCAAATCACCCAAATGTTAAGTATGTTGTAAAAGACATTGCAGAGTTAACAGGTAATGAATTGTTGGATGGTACGGGATATAAAAAAAGTGATGTAGATGTTATTATTGGTGGACCACCTTGTCAAGGTTTTTCGACACTTGGTAAAAGATTTATTGATGATCCGAGAAATAAGTTATTTAAAGAATATGTTAGATTAGTTGATGACATAAAACCAAAACTCTTTGTTATGGAAAATGTTTCTGGCATTCTAAGCATGGAGGGTGGAAAAGTATTAGAAAATATTTTAAAATCTTTTAATGATATAGGATATAAATTAGAATATAGATTATTGAATGCAGCAGAATATGGAGTTCCACAACAAAGAGAAAGGACCATTTTTATAGGAACTAGAACTGATGTTAAAATTAGATATCCAAAGAAAACCCACACATTAACTAATGAGAAAGGTTTAATACCTGCACTTACTTTGTGGGATGCAATAGGTGATTTACCTCAAAGTGACGATGAGGAAATAAAAGAATACACTTGTGAGCCAAAAAACGATTATCAAAAGAAGATTAGGAATGGTGCTACCATTTTAGTTAACCATAAACCACCAACACATAATCAAAAAGCTATTAATATGATGAAATATATACCAATGGGTAAAAGTGCATGGGATGTTGAAGATACAATGCCGAAGGAATATATGCCAACATCAGGCTACGGAAATACATATGCAAGATTAAATGCGAATGAGCCTGGAATGACAATTACAAGAAATTTTGCATGTATTTCATCATCAAGGTGTATCCATCCTTACTTAAATAGGGGATTAACTGCAAGAGAAGCAGCTAGAATTCAAAGTTATCCAGATAATTATATTTTTAAGGGATCAAAATCAGACATTCATCTTCAAATAGGAAATTCTGTACCTCCAATATTGGCAAGTAAGATAGCGGATACAATTTCAGAAATGCTTGATGAAAGTGAAAAATAATATGTTTGATGTAAGAGAATATAGAAAAAATCTTGGTTATACCAACCAAACCAGTCTAAAAAAATTTTTTGATTCCAAGGATATAATTAGAGATATTGATTTTGATTATATTTGTAAATTAAATGAAAGATTAATAGAAATAATACAATCAGTTGATAATGCAGTTATTGAAGACATAAAACCGAGTAACTTAGATTCATTCATAGATTTAAATATTGGAAAAGTTTATGAATATATGTTAGAGAATAATTTATTATACAAATTTAGTAATAATAAGCAAAGGCAAACAGAGAGAAGTTACTATGATTGGAGCAGGGGAAGAGTCATTGCTAATTATTTTAAAAAAGCAATGAGTATTATTTTTAAAGTTAAGGAAGAAAGTATTAAAACTATAGGTTTGGATAATCTAGACAATCCATCATCATTTTCAAAATCCCCGACAGCGGATTTTGAGATAAAAACAAAAAAACATGGAATATTTAGAATAGAATTTCAATGTGGATTTCAAGGTGTAAATGATATAAAAGAGCACAAAGTATTAGAGGCTGCTAGAGTATATAAAAGCAATAATATTCGATCACTAATACTTCATGTTGATCTATTTAACGGGCGTGTTGCTTTTATAGATATTAGTAATATTGATGAAAAAAATATTAATTGGGAATATCGACAACAATTTGAAGGAAAAAAAGTTTTCCACATAAACGAAAAATATTTTCTTTGGAATTTGTCCGAAAAACCACCAACCCTTGATTTTATACTAAAACATATATAATTGAGAATTTATAAAATTTTTAACTTTAAAACAATCGTGGACTGCTTTAGTAGTTGAAGTAGTCAGGAAAAGGCTATTTTAGCCAAAAATAGAATGGTATATCGTTCTAATTAGTTTTCCTTTGACTTATTTACAATTTGCTACGAAACATCAGATAGTGGAATAATAATCAAGGCTAAGGAAACTTAGTCTTTTTTATTGACCAAATAAAAAGGATAATGTATATTAAAAATAGAAAAATATTATAAATAACCATTCGATAGAAAGGTGAGAGAAATATGTTAATACTGGATGTTAATAAAATAGCTAAAAACTTTGGATATGGTTCCCTATTTAAAGATGTATCTTTTACTCTCAATGAAGGGGAATCTTTGGCAATTGTTGGACCAAATGGATGTGGTAAATCAACCATATTAAAAATCATAGTAGGTTTGGAAACTCCTGATAAAGGAGAGGTTCATTTAAAAAAGGGTACTAAAATTGCTTATTTAGACCAGTTAGCGTCTAATACAGAAGATAATAGATCAGTCTATGAAATATTAAAAGATGCTTTTGTGGAAATTAATAGTGTTGAAAAAAAGATAAAAGACTATGAAAAAAGAATTCATAAAGAAAGTGATAATCAAGCTTTACTAGAAAAATACTGTTCTCTCATCGAAAAATTTAATTCTATGGGTGGCTATGATATCGACTTTAAAATTTATGCCGTTATGAATGGACTAGAATTAGATTCTAAACTGCTAACGCAATCTTATACCACTTTATCGGGTGGAGAAAAGACATTGATTGAATTAGCGAAAGTATTACTTACAAAACCAGACTTATTAATTCTTGATGAACCTACGAATCATTTGGATTTAAAAAGAGTAGAATGGCTTGAATCCTACATTAAATCCTTTAAAGGAGCTTCTGTAATCGTTTCTCATGATCGATATTTCTTAGATAAAATGGTTCATCAGATTTTGGCAGTTGGCGATGATGGTATTGGTCATGTATACGCCACTAATTATTCTGGATATCTTGTTCAAAGGGAAATAGAATTTGAAAAAAGAGTAGCGCAATATGACGATGAACAAGAGGCTATTAAGCAACTAGAGACAAAGGCTAAAGAGTTCATGAACTTAGGAATGGGAAGGAATAGTTCTTCTTTAACAAAGCAGGGAAAAACTTTATGGGAAAGAGCGCAGAGAATGAGAAAACAGGCAATCCAGAAACCTGTCGAGACAAAAAAATTAAATATGTCTTTCCAAGAAGAAAATAAAACAAGTAAAAAAGTAATTACTACAAAAGGATTAACAGTAAAGACTAAAGAAGGAAAATCTATCTTTGAAGATGTAAATGTAGAAATCTATGCTCATGAACGAGTAGCTATTTTAGGAGAAAATGGATGCGGTAAATCAACCTTTGTAAAAACGATTATGGGAGAACAATCATTACCGGTTATGGGGGAAGTATATGTAGGACCTAGTGTCAAAATCGGCTATATTCCTCAGATAATAGAATTTAAAGAGGAAAATCAAACTTTATTAGAATACTTTCATAAAGCAGTTGGATTATCTGAACAAAACTGTCGTAGTATTTTGTCAGGATTTAAATTTTATGCGGAAGATGTTTCTAAACGAGTAAAAAATTTATCTGGTGGCGAAAAAATGAAAGTGAAAATGGCGGAATTGTTACAACAAGAAGTAAATACATTAATATTTGATGAGCCTACTAACCATATTGATATTCCAACAAAAGAGGTTTTAGAAGAAGCTTTAGAAGGCTTTAATGGTACATTAATATTTATCAGTCATGATAGATTCTTTATGAATAAGTTTGCTGATAAAATGATTGTTTTTCAAGATGGTAGAGTAAAAGAATACTTAGGAAATTATGATGATTATAAGAATACTTTAAATTCTTGTGAAAATAGAAAGTTATGAGGTAGGTGAGAATGTAGGATTAATAGATAGCATGATAGACTCTTTGAGATTTAAAGATACTATTTTTTATAAAGAGAATAGTGATTTACAAGATAGATATGACGCTTTAAAAAAACTAAGTGAAGAATATCCAAATAATGAAGATCTTTTCAGCGAATTATTTATCGTAAAAAAAGGTCTGGACGGAGAAAATGAAATTTCTTATCAATTAAAAAAAACTCATATAGGAATGTATGTGCTTAGGGATATAAAATTGAAATATGAAGATTTAACTGCGCAAATAGATTATGTTGTGATAACTCCTGTTTATATATATTATATTGAATGTAAAAATTTAGTTGGAAACATTACGGTAACTGATAAAGGAGATTTTATAAGAGAATTTTCCGTTCATGGTAAAAAAATAAAAAAGGGGATGTACTCTCCTTTAAGACAGGTGGAAGCGCAAAGAGAAGTTGTGCGAAAAATATGGGAGAGTAAAGCTTCTAAGGTAGCCAAACTTTTTGCTTCTAATAAATTTGATTATTATAGAAGAGTGCTAGTGGTAGCAGCTAATTCTGAGACTATTTTAAATACGACTAAGGCACCTAAAGATATGAAGTATAAAATTTTAAGAGCGGATGCTTTAGTACGGCAAATAGAATATGATCTTAACCATAGAGATAGTAATGATTCTTTAGAATCTAAAAAGAGTATGGAAGAAACAGCAGAAGCCTATTTGAAACTATCTTATCAAGAAGCAATCAATTATTATGAGTATTATAAAGAAAAGTATTGTCAAAAGATGGATACTCTTAAGAAGGATGACTTAAAAGAAAGATTGATTGAATTAAGAAAAATAAGATCTAGTGAGAAACATCTTCCTGCGTATTATATTTTTACGAATGATGAGTTAGATAAATTAGTAGAAATTAGACCGAAGACGATAGAAGATTTGAAAAAGGCAAATATTTTATCACCGGTAAAAATAAAAACTCATGGAGATGCGATTATAGAAGAAATGAATAAATAAAAAAGAGTCTTTCTTTTTTCTGCTAATTGTGTATAATTACTCATAGAGTTCCTCGCAGGGCCTTTGCCTGGCTAGGACTCTTTTATTATATCAAAAAGCCGCACCTTTCTGGTGCGGTTGAAATTACAATTTAGGAAGAGTCAATAGACTCTTTAATAATTCAATAATTTACAATGATATTGATCTAGTAAATCATTTACTTCAGAAAGTTTATAAATTCCTTTCATAAAACAAAAACGAATAATTAAATCATAGTAGTTATTTCTAGGTAAGGAATAGGAAGCACTATCTAATAATTTTTCAATTTCTTCTTCACTAAGTTCTAAAGATAAACCTAATAGGATAATGGTTTCTTTACTTGGGTGATAATTTTTATTATTTCGAATTTTAGAAAATAGTCGTCTATCCATATGGACTTTATTATAAACATCAGAATCGATTAAATTTCTATCATCAATCATTTGAAATAGAGTAGTTTGAAAATCACTATAAATTTTATTATCTTGAATAAAGTCTTCAATGTTAGGGGAATCTTTAGAATATAAGAAGGGTGGAAGAGAAGCGTCATCCATCTCTTTTTTTATGGAGTTTCTTGAAACATTCTCCGCATCATAGAAACATCCATCTTTTTCACGATCTTCTTCGTATAAACTATCTTCTTCCTCTTTAAAAAATTTTGAAACGGAAAAGCGGAAAGTATTCTTTTCTTCTTGTTTTAAATTTTCTTTTATATATTGTTCTAATTCTTGATTCATTATCTTTATCTCCTTGAAAAACAGTTTTTTTATCTTTCTTTTATTATTATAACAGAAAATAAAGAAATAGGAAGATACTGTTCTACTATGAATTCTTTTAAAAAAATCAATTGTCGCTTGATAAGTGACCAAAACAAAGATAAAAAAAGGTATATTGGATGTGGAAAGAGGGAATTATGATGAAAAAAGAAAAAGAAATGATGGACATTGTATTTTTACTAGATAGAAGTGGATCCATGAGTGGGATGGAATCTGATACGATAGGAGGATTTAATGGCTATCTAGAAAATAGGAAGAATAGTAATGCGAAAGTAACAACAGTACTATTTGATGATCGATATGAGATGATAACCGAAAGAGAGAATATTTCTAAAGTAAAAAAATTAGATAATAAAACCTATTATACGAGAGGAAGTACAGCTTTATTAGATGCGATTGGTAAAACCATAAAGTATATGGATGAGAAAGGTTCTTCTAAAGTACTCTTTATTATTACGACAGATGGATACGAAAATTCTTCAATAGAATATAGTAAAAAACAAGTAAAAGAATTAATTCAAGGACATAGTCAATGGGAATTTATTTATCTTGGAGCAGATATTGATTCATATAGTGAAGCTAGTTCTATTGGTATTCGAAGAGATAGAACATCGAACTATACAAAATCTAAAAAAGGAATGGGAAAACTTTTTGATAGTATCGAAAAGGTATCTAAATTCTATGAAGAAGACAGCGTTATTGCTGCCGATTGGAAAGAGGGCTTAGAAGATCCTACAGAAGACTAAGAAAATCTTAGTCTTTTTTTTGTGAAATAAATATCAATATCTGTCAATTTTTAATTAGAAATCTTTAAAAAAGAAAAGTTATATGATAAAATGAAGGGGAATGAAGAGATTCCTAATTTTAAAGGGAATGCAATATTAAAATGAGGTGAAGTGCATGAAAAAAACTTTTAGAAAATTAATAAACTTAGTATTAGTTATTGGAATATGTGTTAGTAACTTAGGACCTCTCACAGATTTTTCTATGTTAGTTTATGCAGTTACAACGAAACCTAGTCCTGCCATTTCTGCCAATCAAAACTATGTATATTTGACAGATTTATGGGATACTGACAAGATGAAAGAAAAAGATAGTAGTTGGAAAGATGCGAGAGCATTGAAGATTAATCAAAATGAACCAGGAAATTTGATTTCTTTAAATGTTAATGGAGAGCAAAAATATTTCTTGAATGGTTTATTTGCGCATGCTCGTAGTACTTTAATTTTTGATGTAGGAGATTATGTTAATAGAGGAATGGATACTTTTTCTGCCTATATCGGAGTAGATACTTATGCTTCTTCGAATGGAAATGGAGTAAAGTTTACGATTTCTGCTTCTAAAGATGGAGAAAATTATGTCACTTTATTAGAAGAAGGAACTTTTAAAGGAAACTTAGATGCGAAGGAAGTAAAAGTTTCTCTAAAAGGATATCGTTATTTAAAACTTTATGCCGATGAAATTAATGGAAATAATACTTCTGATCACTCTGTTTATGCGAATGCGATGCTTTATAATGGGGATACTTTTGTTCCCAAAGGAGATTCTAAAGTAGATTGGATTCAAACCGTGGAAGAATATGATGAAGAATTAAAAAAGCATAGTGCGGAAGAGATTTTAAAAGATGAAAAATTAGAGTTAAAGCTACTTCAAAGAACCCTTGTAAAACGAGTTGGATATCCAATTATTCAAGCGTATGCGACAAGCGAAGAAAAAGAAAAAGTAGAGACTTTAAAATGGTTATTTACAAATCGAGAGATTTTAAAAATGTATATTACGGGAGGAGAACCACTCGGAAACTATGTAAAATCTTTTGATGTATTATCTCAACTTTATCATACATATAAAGCTGATTTAAAAGATTCTGATAAAGAGAAAAGAGAAACTTATCTTACGATGATGCTTGCGATTTCTTTAACACATTCCGGTACGGTTGCGTTTTGGACAAATGGTGAAGGAAATACCCCTGTTATTTCTGATCCAGTTAAGAGATATGAATCTTATAAAAAATTATATTTAAATAAAGATTTACCAGAAGAATATGAACAGGAATTTGATGTTACTACCTTTGAGTCCTTAACCGTAGAAGAAATGCGTTGGGTTGTCGATGCTCGTTTAGGCGATGCTGAAATTCCTTGGTTAAACTGGTTTAGTAGTCATTTAGGTGGAACTAAATATCAAGGTAGTGATGGCAATACGAAAAGTATGAACCCATATACTTATATTTGGTATGATGATAGTTTTAAATGGTATTATACAGATGAAAATTATTATCAAAATGATTCTACTTATTGTGGAAAAGATACGAAGAGCAAATTTACGGCAGGATATGAACGTGGGGTAAAATGTGATGATATCTATCACTTTACTAAATGGGGAGTAGATAGTACTTCTAATACACAGCCAAGATTATGGGTCGTATGGGAAGAGGATGGTGTTTGTGGTTCTCTTTCTAAAACGGGAGAAAATCTTCATAACTCTTATGGACAAGTAGCGGCTGTAACGAGACAACCTGCTCATGCTGCTTATTTGATTCAAATGAAAAAGAAAAATGATGATGGAACTTTTACAACAACATGGGGAATTGGAAATGATGTTAGTGGATGGGCTCAATCTAGTGGTACTGAAAAGGGAGAAAGACTTCCATTAAACTGGGGTACAGAAGCTCTTGACTATTCTTCTTACTATAATGGTAGTTATGTTATTTTAGCGCAAAGTGCGATTGATGACTTTGATAATTATGTAACTTCCTTAGAATATACTTTGATTGCCGATGTTCAAGAAGGAAATTTAAAAGAACAAGAAAATCTTTATCGAAAGATTGTTGGAAATCCTGTTATTACGGATGGAGTTTATAGTAAGAATACGGGAGGACTTCAAAACTTTAACTTAGATGGTTGGTATGGCCTTATCCAAACTTACTTTAAGGATGATAAGAAAGTTTCTGAAGATTATAAAAATTTAAGTTATGAAATGATAGCAAACTTGAAAGAGTATCCTTTAGCGATGTATGATTTATTGAAATATATCGAAAAGGAACTAAGTACGCGAGATGCTTTCTTAATTCAAACTTCTCTTCATAAGACTTTGACAGAATTATCCAAAGTACAAAATGGGGATAAGAATTATCCAAATGGTCAAGCTGTAAGACAAGTATCTCAATACTTACTTGGTAGTCAAGAGAAGAATGTTACTTTCTCATTTAGTGGGGAAAATGCGAATAAAATTGTGTTGGCAACAGAACAACCTTTCGAATATTCGCTAGATTATTCTTATGATGCATCTACGAAACAAGCTCATGGTACTTGGACACAAGTAACGAGTGGAAACACCGCTGATTTAACTAATGTGTTAGATAAAATTACTTCCGATAAGGATATTGTTGTACATATTATTGGAGATAATGATAAGTCTCCTACAAGTGCAAGTATTACGATTATCAATATTGAAGAGGGAACAACTCCTAAAAATCTATACGCTAACGATTTAGAAAATAAGGTAATTGGAACGACTGATTCTATGGAATGGAAATTTGCAGATGACAAAAAATGGACAAAATTTTCTTCCAAAGAACCAGAATTATCTGGTATTCAAACAATTTTAGTTCGTGATGGAGCGCATGATTTATATCTTGCTAGTGAACCAGTTAGTTTTACTTTTGAGGTAGGAGAGACAGATCCAACAAAATCTTATGTTTCTACTTCTAGATTAAAAGTAAAAGCTTCTTCACAACAAAATTCCACTACTGAAGCAGCAGAAAGAGCAATTGATGGAAATGCAAATACTTATTGGCACAATTTATGGAGTGGAAGTGACCAAGCAAGATGGATTGAATTAGAAGTTACGGATGAAGAACCAATCGAACTTTCTAAAATCGAATATGTTCCAAGACAAGATACGGGTAGTAATGGTAGATTCTTAAAGACTAAGTTAGAAGTAAGTGTCGATGGAAAAACTTGGACAACAGTAAGTGATAATATTGTATGGAACAATGATAAAACAACCAAAACTTACATTTTAGAAAAGCCAGTTTCTGCTAAATATATTCGTCTAACGGCATTAGAATCTGCTGGTAATTTTGCATCCGCAGCGATGATTAATGTTTTTGAAAATACAATCTCTAGAACGAATGTCGATGATTTAACCGTAAATTATATGACGAGTGGATTTACTTACGATGGTACGGCAAAGGAACCAATCTTAACGGTAAAGCATGGAGAAGAACCATTGATTCTAAATGAAGATTATACTTTGGAATATAGTAATAATATCTATCCAGGAACGGCTCAAGTTTCTTTAAAAGGAATTGGTGCTTACAAAGGAAGAAAGAATTTTACTTTTGAGATTGATAAAGCAGAGTATCCAACTACTATGCCACCAAAAGAAGTAACGGTACCAAAAGAGATAGAATATATTCTTCATGCAAATGATTTAGATTTATTACCTGCTGGTTGGTATTGGGATCCTGTAGATCAAGAAACTACTTTAGTACCAGGAAAGAAAATGGATGTTAGAGTTTCTTACTATGGGGAAGATTATGAGTATTATAAGAATACGACAACTACTGTTTCTGTTACTAGAGAAAATGGTAGTCATCCAGTTATCTCTATCCATCCAGAAGCTACTTTAAAATTTGATATTGATGAGGTAGAGGCCGTTAATTATGAATACTTTAAAAATCTACTTACGGTATCTGATGTCGAAGATGAAGAAAAAGGATTAGAAGTCATTTTAGAGTTAAATAAAGAGCTAACAGATTGGGAAGAAGGTCGCTGGGATGTAGAGGGAACCTACCATGTTGCTTACACTGCCTTAGATAGTGATGGCAATACGACGGATTATGTGATTGCGTTTACTTTATTCTCTTCTAAGATTCCAACGATTGAAATTACGAAAGAGAACTTCCAATTTGATATTGCGAAAGCCATGTATACAGGAGAGGCTTTAACACCAGAAATTACGATTACTGATAAAAATGATCATATCTTAACGTTAGATACAGATTATTCTATTGTTAAATATACAAATAATAAGAATGCTGGAACAGCTAGTGTAACCATTCAAGGAATAGGACTTTATACGGGGGAAGTAACACTTACTTTCACTATCGAAAAGGCAAAGGTACCTACTTCTTTACCAGAAGAAAAAGTGGCTGTTTCTTCTACAACGACTTCTTTAAGCGAGATTATTCTTCCACTTGGATGGCAATGGGAAGATGCATCTTATGAACTTCAAGAAGGGGAGAATAAGATAAAAGTTATCTATGCTGGAGATGAAAACCATGAACGGTATGAGATGACCGTAACGGTCGTTAGAGAGTTAGTAGAACGAGGAAAATATATTCCTGAAAAAGACGAAACAGTTCAACCAACTCCAAGCAAACCAGAAGAGGAAAAACAACCAGAAAAACAAGAAGATAAAAATAGTAATAGTAATAAAAATACCAATACAAATAAGAACACGAATACCAATTCTACATCGAATAGCAATACCAACACGAATACCAATAGTGACAGTAATGAAACGACGGTACCTGAGATACCTAGTCAAAACGAAGAGAATAAGACAGATAATAATTTAAAAGAAGCAGAAGAAAATACTTCTAAGAATATAAAATTAGAAGAAACAGAACCACAAGAAGAAGTAAAAGAAATTTCAAAAGAGAAAAAGAATTATTTTCTTTATATTCTTCCTGTTATTGGTGTTGTGGCCGTATTTGCTGCTATTGTCATTGGATATAAAAAGCAAAAGAAAACAAAATAAAAATTCGTGTGATGGGAAAGCTAAGAGTCAGTCTCTTGGCTTTTTCTTTTCTTTTTTGACATTTTCTGCTATAATAGTTAGCAGTTTTAGAGTTTGGGGGGAATTTCAATGAGAAATGTAAAAAAACAAAAATCATCAAAACATAATGGACTGATTTCTATTTGGAAATTCTTATTTGCTATATTAATTTTAGTTCATCATTGTTGTAAAAATTTTGCTAGTGATACGAAAGTAATTCTTTTTTTAAAAGGATCTATTGGTGTAGAATTTTTCTTTTTAGTTTCTGGGTATCTCTTAGCGAAAAAAGTATATCAAGAAGGAACCAAAGATAAAAGACCAATCTATCAAGCGACTTGGGAGTTCCTTTGGAAAAAGATGAAATCTTTTTTCCCATATTTGCTCTTTTCCTTTGTCTGTTTAGTAGGAATAGACATTTTCCTTTACCATCGACTTTCACCAACTAGATATTTGATGGGATTATCTAGCCTTACCTTATTAAATCAGGCAGGAATTTCAGAAGTAGAATATAATCCTGGCGTATGGTATTTATCTGCACTCATTCTAAGTATGTTGCTTATTTATCCATTGATGAAAAAGTATCAGAAAAAATTCTCTTGCTTCATCGCACCTATGATAGTTATTTTTTTAGGAGGATTCCTATTACACGAAAATGGACATCTTAGAGATCCTCGCTCTTGGTTTATTTTTTCTTATGAGGGATTAGTGCGTGCTATTGTAGAAGTTTCTTTAGGATGCATTATTTATGAAGTAACGAGTTGTTTTCAAAAACTTCAGTTTACAAAGTTAGGTTCTATTCTATTATCAGTTTTATGTTTCTTTTGCCTAGGATTTGTTTATGTCATGAATATTATTTATGAGAAGGCTACTCGTTTAGATTGGCTCTCTTTGATTTTGCTTGCAGTTGGAGTAGGACTGGCATTTAGTGAAAAAACATTTTTCTGCGAAAAATGTAATAATAAAATATTTTATTATCTCGAAAAACTTTCTCTACCTATCTATCTAAATAACTATATTTTTATATGGATATTGAATAGTAGTTGGGGACTATCTACTTTTTCTATTTCTTTTGTGCAGAAAGTTTTATTAGCGGCGGCATTAACGATTCTTTTATCTATCATCGAACTTTTCCTAATGAAGTATATTATGAAAGTATTTGACAAGGGAAAAGAACTTTGCAAAAAATATTTATTAGCGTAGTCTTTGTTTTGACATTTTTTCATAAAAAATAATTTTAAAGATTGCTTTTCATTTTCATTTTATATATAATAAAGATGGTGATGATATGAAGGTATTGTGTATTGGGCATGCCGCTTATGATATTACGACTCCTGTAGATTTATTCCCTAAGGAAAATACGAAAAATCGTGTTCAGGAGAGAATCGAATGTGGAGGCGGACCTGCTGGCAATGCTGCTTATCTTTTAGGTAAGTGGGGAGTAGATACTTATTTTGCTGGTGTTGTTGGCAATGACCTTTATGGACAACGCATTAAAAAAGAGTTTGAGGATGTAGGTGTTCATACGGATTATTTAGAAATCAATGAAGAACATATTACGGCTTCTAGTTACATTCTTGCCAATAAAGAAAATGGTAGTAGAACAATTCTTACCTATCGTCCAAGCGATATGAAGATGAAAACCGTGGATATTCCAGTTCAACCAGATATTATTTTAATCGATGGACAAGAGCCAGAACTTTCTAAACAGATGTTAGAAAAATATCCAAACGCTATTAGTATTATCGATGCTGGAAGAACGAAACTAGAGATTCGTCAATTATGTCGAATGGTCAATTATGTAGTATGTTCTAAAGATTTTGCAGAAAAGATTAGTGGCGTTACTATTTTTGCACCAGACAGTCTAGAGTATGCTTTTAAAAAGTTAGAGGAAGAGTTCCAAACCAATATTGTTATAACACTAGAGGCTGCCGGTTGTGCTTATCGAAATGAACAAGGCAAAGTCGAAATTGTTCCTTCTTTAAAAGTAAAAGCAATTGATTCTACAGCAGCGGGAGATATTTTCCATGGAGCATTCACTTATGGCATTTCACAAAATTGGCCAATGCCAAAAATTCTTCGTTTTGCAAATCTAGCAGGAGCGATGTCTGTGACGCGAGTAGGCGGAAGAAATTCTATCTTTGAATTAAATGAAATGATAGAAGTATATAATGAAGCTCAGTGATATTTTCTTTATTGGAGATTTTCCAACTTTAGATTTGCATGGTTATGATAGAGATTCCGCACGCGTAAAGATTAAGGAATTTGTTCATGATAATTATGTTATGCAAAAAGAATATATTACCATTATTCATGGAATAGGAACTGGTGCCTTACGAAAGGAAACACAAGAAACTTTACGAGTTGATCCGTTCGTGGAAGAGTATCAACTTTTTAGGGGAAATGTAGGTTGTACAATCGCAAAAATTAAGAAAAAATAAAAAAATTTAAAAAATTTATCAAAAAATTTGACAATGGGTTAAAAATGTGGTAGGATATGAGCCATCTCATTGAAAAGGGGGAGATTTATATGTATGAAGAAAGAAGAGAAAGTTTTTCAGTTAGAGATTTAATCTTACAAGTTTTATTCATTGTATTATTTGTCTTTATTTTGATTTGGTTATTCCCAACAAAGTCTTATATGAAGGATTACATTCAAAATAATAAAGGTAATGATACAACCGTAGTACAAACAGGTGGATACGACTTAGATCAATTAGCAGTTTTATACAATCAAATTTTTGCGAATAATATTGCCACAATGAAGGAAGCAGCTGTTGGATATTACACAACAGAAAGATTGCCTAAAAAAGTTGGCGATACTGAGACAATGACACTTCAACAAATGTATGATAAACACTTAGTGTTAACATTAAAGGATAAGGACGGAAATGCTTGTAGTCCAACGAAGTCTTATGTTTCTGTAACAAAATATGAAGACGAATTCCAAATGAAGATTAACTTAAGTTGTGGTTCAGAAGAAGATTACATCATTGTTTACTTAGGATGCTACGATTACTGTGATGCTTCCGGAGTATGTGAAAAACAAACAACAACTACTACTCCAAAGAAACCATCAAGTTCAAGTAAAAAAGTAGTTCAAAAAGTAGTTGATGTAACAGTTAACAATTACTATGAAAATTGTGATTGTGAGAAACCAAAATATAGTTGTGCTATTGTAAATGGTAAATACTACAACAATGATGGTAAAGAAGTAACAAAAGAAGAGTATGAAAAGGCATGTAAGCCATCTACTGATAAGTACATTTGTGAATATAAGAAAGTAACAGATGGAAAATGGGGAGAATATGGACCTTGGTCAGAATGGACTACTAACAAGATTACTCCAAGCGACAATACTCAAGTAGAAACAAAAACAGATAGAGTTGTAACTGGTTATACTTCAAAGAGAGTACAAACAGGTACGAAAACCGAAACTTACATTTCAGGATATACAACATCTAAATACATTTCTACTTATACAACAGAGAAATATGTATCAGGAAAAACAGTAGAAAAATATGTTTCAGGATATACAACGCAAAAAGTACAAACAGGTACTAAGAAAGTTCAAGTAGGTACTACTACGAAGACAACAACGAAGAAAGTAGCTGCCGGAACAACGAAGGTTTACCAATCTTCAGGATCAGGAACTACCGTACCATCAAATACTAGTGAATATGTTTATGTAAAAACAGGATCAACAACTTCACAAGCTTGTTCAGGATGTACAACAGTAACAACTTACTTCTGGGATGTTTATAAAGTAACAACTGTTTATAAGACAGAAAAGGTTACTGAAGAAGTTCCAGTATATAAGACAGAACCAGTATACGAAACAAAACAAGTTCCAGTATATTCAACAAGAGAAGTTCCAGTTTACTCAACTAGAAAAGTTCCAGTATATGCAACTAAGAAGACTCCAGTATACGCAACTAGACAAGTTCCAGTATACGATGAAGTAAAAGAACCAGTTTATGGAACAGTAACTTATTATCGTTCAAGAACTAGAACTTATACAGGTGGTTCAGTAGACATTAAATGGAGTACATGTGACCCAGTAGATAAGGACTTAATTAGCAAAGGATACTATCAAACTGGTAATGTAAAGAAAGCATAAAGAAGCGTTGAAAAACGCTTTTTTTGTTTGACATGGAAAATCTTATATGTTATCATAAATTTAGAATAAGAATAGTATAATATATAATAGGAAGGGGTGTGCTATGAAAGGGACATATCTATTTGACTATGTAAATGAAAATGAATTTAAAAAATTAGAGCGTTCTTTAAAGAAGTATAACATGCTTGCTTACAAGAAATTATATTTTGAGTATTACCCAGCCTTAAAAGAGGGAAACTTTTTAGGAAAGTTAATCTCTACTAATAAGACCAATGGAACCCAAACATATGAGTTAAAACTCCCAACAGATGCTTTATTCTCAAAGGTTCATGGTGATATTAAACTATACTATCTTGTCTATGAGAACGAAAAGATTGTCATGTTAGATAAATTTGAACCAAAGGACATTTTAAGTGAGGGACATGCTAGTGAGCTTGTTACTTATAAAGGGGTTATGGTATCTAAACAACATTCTGATAAGGATATGTTTAAGATTAATTTATTAAATATGTTAGATAAATAGGTTCTTTGTCAAATAGTGTTGGTAGACAATAAATTTGATAAATGAATCTAATTATAGAGGATGATGAAAATCATC
>CANQZC010000015.1 GCA_947628235.1 uncultured Bacilli bacterium
GTATCAAACTTATGTCTTTTTATAAAATAAAATAGTGTCAGTGATTTTTCTCACCAACACTATTTATAATACAACCAGATTTCATTCAAATATGAAGTCTTTTTTTCTAATTTATAATATGTAATAAATATTAAAAAATAAATGGTATAATAAAATTTAGTTAATTCAAAAGTTTTGCAATTAAAAATATAGGTGGTGAATTTTGTGGATCAAAAAGATTTTGAATGGCGTTGGTGTCTTGTGGGTAATATTATTGATACCCGTCTATATGGCGAAGAACATGAATTAAAAGAAGGCACTAAAAATTTTTCACCAGGAACAAAAGTATATGTTAATAGATCGCAGTGGGGAGATGGTGGAGATCAACTTATTGTTATTGGAAAACCGAAAGATAGAAAACAATATATTGAGTGCGTAATTAGAAGAGATTTTATATGTAACTGGCGATTACAAAAAGTTTATTCTCCTACTGTTTTAAATAAGATAAAAAATTCTAAATGGGATTGGTGGAAAAATGATAATGCTAGCAAAAATTTAATTAAATATTTAGCAAAAGCAAGAAATGAAGATGAAAATCAAAATGAAAAATATCATTATAATACAATAAAAGATTTGATTATAAATATAGAAAAAATTTCATTATCAGAAGATACTTATAATAGAATCAAAAATCAATTAAATTTAAATAAAAGACAAATCATTAAATATTGCAAGAATAAAATATTGGATAATGAATGTAACATTTATAGAGATGGTAGGAAATTTTATTGTGAAGTAGAAAATTTGAAAATTGTTATTAATGCAATTAATTATGAGATTTTATCCATAGAAGTTAATAAGTGAAATGTTAAATTATATTAGTTAAACGAATGAAAACAATGTTTCCATTTTGTTTCCAAAATACTAAATATTTATAGTAATAATAGTAACATAAATACTATATATACTAAATGTTTCTTGTCCAATGCTTTCAACGAATAACAATAGTTACACATAGTAATATAAATACTATAAATATCAAAAGCGCAAGAGCATGTGGAAGTGGCAAGAATACAAGAACTGTTGTGGCAAACAAACTCGCGAACCCTTATAAAATAAGGGAAAAACGAGTTTTTTTCTTGTTCCAATTTTTAGGCAATTTTTAATGAAAAATAACGATTAGATAAGTTTTAGATAAGCTTTTTAAATGGTTAAAATTTAGAAATGGATTATTTTATGGTATAATATATATGTATGGAGGCTACAATATGAATAATAACTATGAAAATAATAAAATTAGTGATAATAATGTCAATAGAACAGTACAATGGGGAAGTCAATTAGCTTTTTCATATACACAAATTGCTAGTGATTATACACAAAAATTAATTGATGCATATAACTCATCTTTAATGCTAGAAAGAGATTGGCAAAAACTATCACATTCAAGTGAAGCATTAAGTGAAATTAGACCTGATTATTTTCAAACAAGTTTGAAAATGTTTGCAGTTAAAGCGTTTACTTTAGAACAAACAAGGAATGCATACTTGGAATATGTAAGAGGATTAGATGAAAAAGGTTTAGAAGAATTAATTGGTCAAGTTAAAAAAGTAGTACAAGATCGGGCAAATGCTTTTAATAATTCTGCTCCAGAACTTCGAAATGAAGATGTAAAACAAGAAATTCTTAATATTTTTGGTAAACCAGTCTTAGGATCAATTTATTCAGAATTATATGGACTATATGTTCAATCGTTAACAGAAGAAGAAAAACAAACATTAGCTACATGTGATACTGAAAAAGCATTATTGGATAGTGTTAGAAGAACAAGAAGGACTGGAGAAGATAAATTTGAGCAAGTCCACGAACTACAAATCGAATCAGTTAAAAGAGATGGATTCTCTTCTACAGAAATTCCGTCCATTATTTCTTCTATAGAAAAAGCCTCTGTTATAGCATCAAATGAATTAAAAAAAATGGATATTGTAGATCAATTAGATTCACATCATAGATTAGTTTAAAAACCAAATCGTTTTTTTAGATAAGTTATTAGATAAGTTTAAACTGCATTGTTAGAAAATTAGACATCACTTTTTTACAATTTCTGAATAAGTTATTAAAATTTATGAGCAAGAAAGCCAAATTTTCAAACAAAAAATTACTTAGTTATTTTAATGGGTTATCTTGTGGAAGTAGTAAGAAATATAAGAACTGTTGTGGTAAATAGCCCGTAAAATAAGGGCTTGCGAGATTTTGAAAAATGAAAAAAATCTAAAATGGAGTGCAATAAAGTATGAATTTATATGAAAGAAATCAAAAACAAAGAACTTTCTTTAATGAAAAAATAGATTCTTATGACCAAGTACATGAAACCTATATGGAAACTAAAAAAATGTTAGCTGATTGTTTAGATAAAGATACAACTAAAATTTTAGACTTAGGTGCTGGAACAGGTTTGGAATTAATTCATTTGTTTGAAGTATATCCTAATGCATCTGTAACGGTCATAGATATTTCAGAAAACATGTTAAGAGAATTATCAAAAAGAGATTTTGCGAATCGTGTCACAATGATTTGTGGAGATTTTTTTGAAAAAGATTTTGGTAATAATTATGATGCAGTAATTTCTACCTCAGCATTACATCACTTTAAGCCAGAAGAAAAAAGAATTTTATATAAAAAAATATTTGATTGTTTAAAGAGTGATGGTTTATTTTTAAATTGTGATAAAATAAGTTCAAGTCAAGAAGAACAAGATCATAGTCTTTATGAACTAGAAAATAACATAGACAACTACAAACATATCGATACACCATTAACTGTTGAAAATGAAATAAGTATTTTGGAGCAAGTTGGCTTTGTTGATATATTCTCTAGCGAAGTTGATAAAAGTAATTATAGGTTAATAAAAAGTAGAAAGGGAAAATAATTGTTTTTGAAAGAAAAGTATTTTATATAATATAAAATTAGAAAAAGTCATCTATTGGATGACTCTTTTATTTTTTTTATTTATTATAATTTATATTTTTTAACATAATTATTAAAGCGTGGTTTCCTATGATTTAGATAATTTAAAGCATTGGCTTTGATACTACTGATTCTAGATACATTATATAGAATTTTTTCTTGTTCTGAGGATGTTACATATTTATAATTCAAATACTTTTTATAGGTAATTGGACTTACTCCTATAATCTTTTTAAAAGTTTCAGAAAAGTATTCTAAAGAATTAAAACCGTTTTTAAAAGCAATACTTAATATATAATTATCATCTCTGAAAAATAGTAAGCTATTATATATTCTCATAGTATTGATATATCCGTGGATGGAAATATTTAATTCTTTTTTAAACTTTTTCATGATATAGGTTTTATTAAAGTAAAATATTAAACTTAACTCTTCAATTGTGATTTCCTTATTAATGTTATTGTTTAAGTATTCTAAGATATTACATATCAAATCATTAGAGTACATCGAATCACCTTTATTCATTATACCATTTTAAAGACCATTTTTGTTTAAATAAACAAAAAAGTAAATGATATAATGAAATTGTGAAGGGAGTGATATGCATGGCATATTCAAGATGGGCGACAGAAGACGAATTAAAGTCACAGTTAACGCAAATTAGTTATGATTCTGAAATAAAAAAATCAGGAGTTCCTATGATGTATGATGATAGTCATCTTTATATTAGAGATGATGAAGCCCATACTATGGTTATTGGTTCCACAGGAAGTGGTAAAACGCAAGCAACGATGTTACCTCAATTAAGGCTTGCAATGAAAGCAGGGGAATCTTTTGTAATTCATGATGTAAAAGGCGAAATTTATAATTTACTATCTGGTGAATTAAAGAAAAAAGATTACAATACGATTATCATTAATTTAGATAATCCAACTTTAGGAAATAATTTTAATCCTCTAACATTACCTTATGAATTATATAAGAGAGGGGAAAAAGATAAAACTATTGAGTTATTAGAAAGCATTGGATATTATTTTTGTTGTAATGAAAAGTTTGATTCTCAAGCAGATCCATTCTGGGAAAATTCAGCTATCGCCTTATTTATAGGTTTATCTTTGTATCTATTTGAAAATGCAACAGAGGAAGAAGTAAATATTAGTAGTTTATTAAATGTAGTGTCTGACTTTGAAAAATTATCAGACGAAGTAAAGAAAATGGATAAATTATCAGCAACTTACATTAACTTATCTAATGTTGTTCTTGCTCCAAGCGAAACGAGAGGAAGCATCATTTCTGTATTTATTCAAAATATGAGATTATTTGTCGCAAGAGAATCTTTATTAAAACTATTATCTTCTACAAACTTCGATATTGAAAATATTCAGAAAGATAAAACAGCCTTATTTATCATTAGCAATAGTAAATCTGTTTCTAAAAGATTAATTCCTTTAATTATTGAAGAATGTTATTTTGCAGCTACGATGACGAATGATAAGACGCATAGATTAAATATCGTTTTAGATGATTTTGAAAATTTAATTCCAATTAGAGAATTTAATAATATGTTGACATTAGCGCGTGGAAATAATATAAAATTTAGTATTTATATAAGAAGTATCTTAGAATTAAGAAATATCTATGGTGTTGAAGGTGCTGAAATATTGAAAATGGTATTTGGAAATATTATCTACCTATTAGCTAATGACATTGAGACATTACAAGATATTTCAAAACTATGTGGTAATCAAGCATCTGAACACGGACTAGAACCTTTAATTTCTGTGGAAGAATTAAAATTACTTCATCACTTTGAAGCAATCGTTTTAATTCCTAGAATCTATCCTATTAGAACTAAATTATTACCTGATTATCAAATTGATTGGAAATTCAGTGAAGAAAAGGTTCCTATGCCAGAACTTGAAAACAAAGTTGTCAAAACCTTTAGTATAAAATAAATCGGTTTATCATTGGTAAAGAGGTAGCACGAATTTGCTATCTCTTTTTGTTTCCTATAGAAATAAAAATATAAAAGAAAGTATGATATAATAAAAAAAACAATAAGTGGAGTTGATTTTATGAATATCGATGATTTTTTTAAAAAAATCGTAGTTAATTTGGAATTAGGTAAATTGATAGAGGAACCATCAAGAGTTAGTGGCGGATTAACTCATAAAATGTATAAGATAACGACTGATAAATCTAAATATATAGTAAAATTATTAAATCCAAATATTATGAAAAGACCTACTGCTTTGGAAAATTTTAAAAAGGCGGATAATTATGAAGAAATATTAAAAGAGAATCATATTGATGCCATATATTCTTTAAAATTCCATGGTAAAAAAATGCAGATTCAGGATCATCAATATTTTTATGTTTATGATTGGTATGATGGAAAATCTCTTACCGATGACGAAATCAAAAAAGAAAATTGTGAAAAAATAGGAAGAGTATTATCTCAAATTCATAATATCACTATAAAGGAAGATGTTTGGAAAGAACAAAAGAAAAATATTGATTGGCAATATTATATGGATTTAGCTAAAACTAAAAATTCCCCTATTTATAATTTATTATTTGATAAGATGGATATACTAAATGATAGTATGAATAAAGGAAATGAAGTGATAAATCGATTGCCAAACTATATTGCGCTTTGTCATAATGATTTAGATAGTAAAAATGTTTTGTGGATCAATGATGATTTTAAAATCATTGATTTAGAATGTTTAGGATATTCTAATCCTTATTTAGAATTATTTACATTAGCTTTGTGTTGGTCAGGATATGAATCATGTCATATAAATTTTGAATTATTTCGAGCATTTCTGAATAGTTATTTTGAAAATTCAAAATTAAGTAAAAATATTGATTGGGAAGTTTTATATTACGCTAATAATGGTAGGTTAGAATGGCTAGAATATAATATCAAAAGAGCTTTAATGCTAGAAACAGATTCTCAAGAAGAACAAAAACTAGGTATTCGTGAAGTAAGGGAAACAATGAATCATATTATCTATTATGACTCTCTAAAAGATGGAATACTTAAAAATTGTAAATATTAAATTGGATGGAATAAAGTATCCTAAAGGAGAAATTAAAATTTTAATAGAATGCCTATGTTAGAAAGCACCTATTGAAATAATAGTGGTATATAAATTTGTATGTGAAATTTACCATAATTGGAATATGATAGAGTAAAAAATTCATCGTTGCGTAATCTCTTGTTATATGTTAGAATAAATTCGTAATACAATATAGAAATGGAGAAAAAATGAAAGCAAATGCAAAAAATATTACGATAGCAGTACTCGTTGTTGTAGGAATTATGTTGGTTGCTTTTATTACAGTAAATTTATTACCTAAAAGTGTGTTGTAAAGATTCTTCTAGAATCTTTTTTTGATGCTTTTGTGAAATTTCTTCGTATCTTATTTTATTTTAGTCAATTTATTGAATAATTATTGGAAATATTATATAATAAAAATGGTAATTTCAAAAAGGATATTGGAATTATAAAAACATAATTTTAGGAGGATATATGGCAAAAAATACAAAAAGTGGAAAAACAGTAGATGCTGTTTATGAAGAAGAAATAAAGCCAAGAATAGCAAAGAAAGAAACAAAAAAAGAAATAAAAGAAGAAAAGGTTGAAGAAACGAAATTTGAAGACCCTAGACGTACAGGATTAAGTGATACTTCTAGAGGAGTGATTATTGGCGTTGTCTTAACCGTTTTGATTGGTGCAGTTATCTTGTTATTAGTATTAGCTGCGAATGGTGGAGAGAAAAAGACCTCTGCGGGAAATAGTTCTTTAGCAGATAGTTTAGATGATTATTTAAATAGAGATGAACCAACCTTAATTGTATGGGCACAAACTACTTGTGGTTGGTGTCAACTTCAACATCCATATATTGAAAGAATTGCAGAAATGTACGATCTCGATTATTTATTTTTAAACTATGATCAATTATTAACAGGTACAGAAACTAGTGAAGATGATGTTATTCAAACATTACAACCTTATGCTGATAAATTAGGAATTACGCTAGTATCTACTTCTACTACCAAAGCAGATGGTACCCCAACATCTCTTATCGTTCAAAAAGGAAAAGTACTTTATAAACATAGTGGTTATATGAATGGTCAAAGTTATATCGATTTCTTAATTCAAGGTGGCATTCTAGATAAGGGTTCTATTTATAAGGATGAAGATGCCTTAGAAGAAATTACTTATTCTAAGTTTAAAGAATTGGTAAAAAATAAAGAAGAAACTGTTATTTTATTTGACTATTATGAACAATCTGGGGAAACTACTTTGGATGAAAGAAAAATGTTAAATGAGTTATCTAAGAAATATGGATTTAAGGTATATCATTTATCTGCTTTCAACTTTACAAAATCAGATACTTCTGCATTTATTGATCAACTTGGAGATTTAGGATATTCTACAGATGCTTATAAAGAAAATAAGAGTGTTAATATTCCACTTCTTATGGTTGTAAAGAAGAGTAAGATTGTATGGCATCAAGATAGTAATATGGAAATTGATGACATTGAAGCAGAACTTAAAAAAGCAAATATAATTAAATAATTTGGATGTGATATTGTGGAAGATAAGAAAAAATTAACAAAAATAAAAATTGTTTATGCTGCTATTATTGGTGCTTTAATCCTTGTCTTAGTAGCGCTTTTAGGATATGTTTTCTATCAATCATATGCCAAAACAAAAGATGCTAGAATGATGATGAAAGAGTTTCATGAATACCAAGAAAAAGAAGGCATTTCCATTGTATATTATGCAAGTTCAGAATGTCATTTCTGTGAGTTTCAAACTCCTATTCTAGAGGAAATTGCTAAAGAATACGATTTAGAATATTTAAAGATTGATTATACCAAATTAAGTAAAAAACAAAATAAAGAAATATTGGATTACTTAGATATTAAACAAGCAACACCAACGACAGTTGTGCTAAAAGATGGTAAACCTATCGCTGTTCAAAAAGGATATGTGGAAGGATATAAGTTAGTTGATTTCTTTATCAAAGCTGGTGTATTGGCAGAAGATGCTACTTATCAACCAGAACAATACTTAACTTTCATTGACTATGATGAATTTGAAGATTTGAAAAAGAGTAAGGATCCAGTCGCTATCGTTTTAGGAACCTCTACTTGTCAATATTGTGCGTCTGCAAAACCAATTTTAAGCAACATTTCCAATGCTTATCATATTCCAATTTATTATTATTCTTTTAATTATTCTGCTAAGGAAGATAGAACTGCTTTCTTCAAAGAATTAAAAGAAATGGGATATGATGAAGAGGGCTTTTTAGAGGAAGGAACTATAATTACACCAACCATTATCGTGGTAAAGGATAAAAAGATTGTTTCTTATTTAAATAGTCTTCAAAATGTAACACTTTATGTTAAATACTTCAAAGAACAAAATATTATTAAATAGATAGAATAGAGGGGTGCGAATCATGAAATGTGAAAAATGTGGTCATGATAATAACAAATATAGTGTGATTTGTGAAAAGTGTGGTGCCCCTTTAAAAATTGAAGAAAATGGATTTCTTCAAGAAAAATATCATCATAAAGGGAAGCATATAGATATCGAAGAGATAGTGAAAGTAGAAAAGCCTGACTTTAATGAAACAAAAAAGAAGGTTTCTAGAACTGTTATTTTCTTCCTTGTTCTATTTATTGCTTCTTTTCTTTATCTTTTAATGAATCTTTTCTTAGTGAAAGGTTCTAAGGAGACCATAGAAAAATACTCTAATTATTTTCATCATTCTCCTGTTGCCGTTTTCTATTTTGGAACAGAGGAAGAGTTAGATTCTAAATTAACGGAGTATGCAGAAACTTATGAGTTTGATTATTTAAATATCGATGCTCGTAAATTAACTCGTAGTCGTAAGAAAAAGATGCGAAAAGAACTAAATATTTATAATATGACTTCTACTTTAGTGGTCGTCCAATCAGGAGTACCAGTCGCTACTTTTAATACAACTCAAGGAGAAGAAGAGTTACTTACTTTTTTAAGAAGACAAGGATTAATTCCTGAAAAGTTAGAAGAAGCAAAAGTAGTGACATCATCGTTAGAAACCTTTAAAAATGCTTTTTCTTCAACAGAACCGACGCTGCTATATTTTCCTACGAAATATCAAGAAGATATTGAAAAGAGAAGCGAAACCTTAAAACATATTAGTTCTCAATATGGACTTTCTTATCAGGAAGTAAAAGGATATTTATTTAGTCGTAGGCAACTTCTTAGAATGATGTCTCAATTAGGATATAGTGAGATTCAAAAAGACTTAATTCTTTATCTTCGCGACGGAAAAGTAGAAAAGACAATTGTGGATGAAGAAGGAAAAATGGATAGCTATTTTGAAATGTTGTCATTTTATGGTATAATTGACACATCAGGTGCAGATTATTTAAAAACGATTACTGATACGCAATTTCATTCTTATTTAGAAAATAAAAAGAATAAATATGTCATCCTAGTAGGAACAAAAGATTGTAGTTATTGTGATCGAGTAAAACCGATTTTAGGGGAAATTGCGAATCAGCACCAAATTACGATTTATTATTACGATGCTAGTTCTAAAATTAATGAAGTAACTTCAAAAATGGAATCTATGGGAGTCAATGCTTCCATTAGTACTAGTCCTTTATTACTCGTTGTAGAAAAGGCAAAGATTTTAGATTATGTAGTAGGGTTATCTACCAAAGATTTATATTTAGAAAAATTAACAGAGTTAGGAGTAATCAGATAGGAGGATTATTATGACTGTATATGAAAAAATTATGGAGTATTCTAAGAAATACCCAGGAACCATTGCTTGGCGAAAGAAAGCGCATGCAAAAGTAGTTGAGAAGCATTTAAATCCAGGAGAGGAAGTAATTTATGCTTTCTGTTGTCAAAAAGGACTTTCTTCTTTTGAGATATTTAATACTTATGCAGTTGCTCTTACGAATAAGCGAATTTTAATCGCACAAAAAAGAGTCCTTTTTGGTTATCTCTTTTTAGCAATCACTCCAGATATGTTTAACGACTTGACAATTCGTACAGGACTTATTTGGGGAAAAGCGTGCTTAGATACGATTAAAGAAGTAGTCGTCCTTTCTAATTTATCAAAAGCATCTGTTAGTGAAATTGAAACAGCCATTACCGAGTACATGATGAAAGAGAAAAAGAAATATGTGAAGATTGAGAAGGAAAGTGCATAACTTTTCTTTTCTTTTAAAAAAAGGTATAATAAAGATGTAGTGGTGGTATATGAAAAAGAAAAAAAGATGGATACTTATAATTGCGTTTAGTATTTTAATTATCTTTTCTTGCATTCGTTTCTTTTCAAAAGGACATACGATTACTTACAAACTAGGGGAAGAAGTAGAAGTTAGAGAGATTTATACTCGAAGAGCAAAAAAAGAAATAGATAATTATTATTTTGAAATTACCTTTCAAAAGCATGTATTTGGCTTTCAGTTTTATCATGACTTTTCCAAAAGAAGAAAGGTTATCGAAGAGGTTCTTACCTATGATGGAGAATACCAGTGTGTGCTTCCCATTATAGAAGGCAGTGCGAAAACAGATATTCTTTGCTATCAAGATAACCGGTATTATTTTTATCATGATATTATAGGAAAAGAATCAAAACTAGATGATTTTGTTAATACAATTGATAAGAGTTTATATACCAAAGAAGATTGGATAGATGAAACAACTGAAGGAAAGGTAGAAAATAATATTACTTTTTATCCTCAAAATATGGTTCCTGAACATATTTTATTACTCAGTAATTTTAAAGGCATTTACCTTTTAAGTGATAAAGTAGAAAACATTTCTATTTTTGAGAAAGATATTTATCAGAAAAAGTTAAGTGCGGTAGTTTCCCATTATTATGTAGTAGCAGATTATGCCGAGAATAACCAATTTAGAACTTTCTATTTTGTAGATTTAAGAAATGGGAAAATGACGGAAGCAAAAGCTCCAAATTATGTTTCTTTTGACTCTTATATTCAAGGAATTGTCGATGAAAAGTTATATATCTATGATAAGGATAACGAAAAGCAATATCGCATATCTCCAGAGAAAAAAGAAGTGAAAGAAATAGGAAATAGTAAGAAGAAAATTCAGTATTATGAAGATGGAAAGTGGACGAAAATAACGACTACAAAAGCCAATAAAGAATTAACTTTCTTAGTAGAAGAAAAAGATATGGATTTTCAAAAGTATATAGATGTATATCATTTTGGAAAAGAAAAATCAGGATATTATTATCTGTTAGAAAAAGTAGAAGAGGGATATCGCCTTTATCGTACACCTTCGCAAAATAAACAATTAGTTACTTTTATTGCTATGATTCCATCGAAAGAAAATCTTTATTTTATCGATGACTATGTTTATTTTCAAGATGGGGAAACGATGAAAGTATATCAAGATGAGATTGGACTTCATACGGTATTTCAGTATAGTGAGTTGAATTTTAATGAGAATCTTCTCTTTGGAGTTGCGAAAAAGTAGGAATTTCCTACTTTTTTAGTGAAAAAATAAAAGAGAAATGATATAATGAATAAAGGTGATATGTATGTCAAAGCGATGGTGCCTTTTCAAGTAGGACATAAAAACTATTGATAAGGAGGAAAATATGAAAACAATTATTACAGGAGATAGACCTACTGGAAGACTTCATTTAGGTCACTATTTTGGCTCTGTTCAAAATAGAGTAAAAATGCAATATGACTATGATACTTACATTTTAATCGCTGATGTACAAGCGCTTACAGATAATTTTGAAAACCCACAAAAGGTGCGAGAAAATGTTCATGAACTTGCTCTTGATTATTTAGCTGCTGGAATTGATCCAACCCATTCGCACATTTATATTCAATCTTGTATTCCAGAAGTAGCCGAATTAACTGTTTACTTTTCTAATTTAGTTACTGTTTCTAGATTATATAGAAATCCTACTACGAAACATGAGGTAGGACAAAAGACGGAACTTTTTGGAAGTGATGGAGAATCTATTACTTATGGATTCTTAGGATATCCTGTCAGTCAAGCTGCTGATATTACCGCATTAGATGGGGATTATGTTCCTGTTGGAGAAGATCAAGTTCCCCATATTGAACAGACAAGAGAAATTGTTCGTAAATTTAATACGATTTATGGAGAAACTTTTAAAGAACCAGAAGCTGTTTTAAGTGAGACACCTAGAATTAAGGGATTAGATGGTAATGATAAAATGGGAAAAAGTTTAGGAAACGCTATTTATCTAGCAGATACGGAAGAAGAGGTATCGAAAAAGGTAATGAGCGCTGTAACAGATCCATCTAAGATAAAGAAAGATGACCCAGCTAACCCAGATATCTGTATGGTTTACTATTATCATAAACTTTTAAATAATCCCAATTTAGATACAATCTGTAAAGAATGTAAGGCCGGTTCTAGAGGTTGTGTTGCTTGTAAAAAAGAACTTATTAAAGTGATGATGGAGTTCTTAAAACCTATTCAAGAACGTAGAAAGTATTATGAGGAACATCCAGAAGAAGTAGAAAGAATTTTACAAGAAGGAACGGCATCAGCCCGTGAAAGAACAAAAGAAGTTATGAAACGTGTTCGTAAGAATATGAAACTAGATTACTTTGAATAAGAATGTATGACGAATGTCATACATTCTTCTTAAAAGCAATAGATTTTTGTTGACTTTTCTATTGTTTTTTAGTACAATTCTAATTGGTACATTTTATGAATCCCACATTGAATTCGTTCTGGGAAAACGAATTTTATGGTTAGGAGAAAGGAAAATATTGTTATGATGAAGAATTCATACATGCAAAAGAAAGAGGAAGTAGTTCGTGACTGGTATGTTATCGACGCTAAAGATGTTGTTCTTGGACGTTTAGCAAGCCATGTTGCTAATATACTTCGTGGAAAGCACAAACCTACATATACTCCAAATATTGATTGTGGAGATTATGTAATTATCGTAAATGCTTCCAAAGTAAATCTTACTGGAAATAAATTAACAGATAAGATTTATTATGATCACAGTGGATACACTGGAGGTTTAAGAGAGAGAACTGCTCGTGAAATGGTTGAGAATTACCCAGTAGAGATGGTAGAAAGAGCTATTAAGGGAATGCTACCAAAGACTAGATTAGGTCGTCAAATGTATAAGAAATTATTTGTTTATGCTGGTGAGGAACATCCACATACAGCACAACAACCAAAAGAAATGAAGGTTAAATAAGGAGGGTTTATGGCAAAAGTATTTACAGGAACAGGTAGAAGAAAATCATCAGTAGCGCAAGTTAAGATGACTGCTGGTAAAGGGAAAATTACTGTTAATGGTAAAGATGTTCATGAGTTCATGCCTTATGAAACTTATGTAATGGATTTAATGCAACCATTAGTTGCAACAAATAATGAAAATACATTTGATATCGAAGTAAAAGTTACTGGTGGTGGAGCTAGTGGACAAACTGGAGCTATTCGTTTAGGTATTACGAGAGCATTACTTGAGTATGATAGTAAAAACGAAGGTAATGAAGATAGTTACAGAACTATTTTAAAGAGAGCTGGTTTTGTTACTCGTGATTCTAGAGCAAAAGAAAGAAAGAAACCAGGATTAAAAGCTGCTCGTCGTGCACCACAATTCTCAAAACGTTAATATTCAATCATTTATCAAAAGTTCAAGCATTGGTTTTTACCGGAAAACCAGTGCTTTTTTGTATGTTGGAAAACAAGTGTATAGTTTGAATGAGAATTTTCTTTCCTTCTTTCCTCTTTTAAAAAAGCATGATATAATTTAATTGGTGATAGTATGAGGCTATTTGATGTTCTATCTCCTGAAGATTTATTCCACCCGCAAATGTTTTACGAAGGGGAATGGTTATTAGGTGGAGAGTTTTCTCTTTCCGCCTCTAAAACGGATTATTTGCTTTTAAATGCGAAAACGGTAAAAGGAAAAAATGCTTATCTAGAATTTCTAGAGAATCATTATATTCGACCTTTAGCAGGAAGAATCAATTCTGAAGCGGTCGTTCGTCCTTTCTTCCCCAAAATATCTCTTGGTGTAGATGAGAAAAAAGAAAAAAGAAGAGTTACTTTTTCTCTTACTTTCTTTCTCTATGAACAGTTATCTGGATTATTGGATGAAGAAGGAGCAATGGCTAGGTTTTCTGCTCGTGTAGCAACCGATAGTGAACCATCCGCATGGGTAGAACAAATCAAAAAAGAATTGCGAGTAGATCGTGCGAAATATCAGGATGTACTAAACCGTGGAGAAAAATCAGACTACTACTCACTAATATTACAAATGTATTTAGATTATATGAGGTATGCGAAAACAACCTTACCGATGCAGAGATTTTTAGAAGGAAGAATTTCTAGTGCGACCAAATTAATTGTAGGAGCTAGGTATTATCCGGAATTTTTTGAAAAAGAAATTGATACTCGAGCATTATTAGAGGCGTTTGATTATGATACCTTTTGTCTATTAGCTGCGCGAAGTGCTTTAGATGGCTGCCGGGTTACGGAGAGCCGTGAAAATATGGTAGATAACGCTATCGGATATGTTAGACACTATCTAGATGCTGTCAAAGAAATTCGTAAGACAAATCCTAAATATGATTGTCGTATGGTCATTTTAGATTCAGATACAGGTCGTCGTAAAACGATAAATATTGCCGATATTGAAAGAGAGACAGAAGCCTTATTAGCTAGACATCCAGAATTTTCTTTTATCAAGACAGATGATAGGGAAATAGCAACCCTTCTTCGAACACAGGGATTGACGGAAGAAGAAATTTTAAATTTTGATGTCAGTACGAAAAAAAATCAGGAGTTATTAGCGAGCCTCTTAAAGAAACTACGAGCAAATCAAGAATTAGCAGCGCAATGGAGATTTATCCCGAAAGGAACTGGTCTTCAAGAAACATCTTCCGAAAGAGTTTTTCATGGTATTTCCGCATCGTTAGAAGAAGATGAAAAAATAAGAAGAATGTTAATTAGTAAAGAATTCTTAGAAAATAGCCCCTATATCTATAAACTTTATGGAATTGATAAGTTTGAAGGGTATATTGGATACATGTATTTAAATGGGGCGGTCGTCTTTAATAAATACTATCAAAATATAAAAACGAAAAAGGTAGCGTATGATACTGCTACTTATGTCATGAGATTTTCCAACTTTATGGAACTTTCCAAACTTAGTAAAACAGAAATTATTCATAGAATGAAACACGATAGAACTGCTCAAATTGAAAGAATCTATCATCGCGAAGATATGGATCGATGGATTAGTGAAGTACAAAGAGCAATTTCAGGAGATGATTATAAAAAAGAAGTGCAAGATTTTATTGAATTAATGATTGCTAGTAATAAGTTACAAAGACCTGAGGTGAAATCATGAATTTAAGAGAATATTTATGGAATGCTTTGGTAGAAGAAAAAACAGTGGTAGAAGAACTTCTAAAACTGGATAATCGTATCTGCCATACAGGACTTACTTATTTTGAACTGATAGGAAAAATTCAATATGGAAATCCTATTACTGAGAAAATCAATGAAAATATCCATCTTTTAACGGATGGTGAAGTAGATACTCTCTATGAGGCTTTATCTACTTTTGGTTCTAAAATTTTAACCGTTCATGTCGGAAGAAAGTTTTTAGGACTCCATCGTTGGTTAATTCAAAGAACGATGAATTACTATCAAGGATTAGGAGTTCCTGTGACTATCTCTTTAGAGGATAGAAGAACCTATGAGAGATATGAGGATACGAATGCATTAATTGTAATTTATGGATATCCAGAATTCGTGGAAGAAACACAAAATCTTTTTCTAGATAAGAAAACAATTTTAATTGAGAAATAGGAGGAAAAATATGTTAGAAAATAAAGTAGCAATAATTACAGGAGCAACTCGTGGAATTGGATATGCGATTGCTCAAAAGTACATTGAAAATGGAGCAAAAGTAACGATTTTAGGATCTCGAGAAGAGACCGTTACGAAAGCCTTAGAAGGATTAAGACAACAATATCCTGGCGTAGAGATTTTAGGATATTATCCAAAATTAGATTCTTATGAAGAAGTTTCTAATGTTTTTAAAGAAGTTTATGAGAAATATGGACATATTGATATTTTAGTAAATAATGCAGGAGTATCTGCTAGAGATAAAATTTATGATTACCAAGTAGAAGATTTTCAAAAGACAATTGATTTAAACTTAACTTCTGTCTTTATTACTTCAAAGGTAGCTGCTCCTTATATGAAAGAAAATGGTGGCGGAGTTATTTTAAATACAAGTTCTATGGTAAGTATTTATGGACAACCTTCCGGAGTAGCTTATCCTGCTTCTAAGTTCGCTGTTAACGGACTTACGAAGTCTTTAGCACGGGAACTTGGAAAAGATAATATTCGTGTTAATGCCGTAGCGCCTGGTATTACCAAAACAGATATGGTAGCTAATTTACCAAAAGAAATGATTGAACCATTACTTAGAACGATTCCATTAGGAAGAATTGGAGAACCAGAAGATGTAGCGAATGCCTTTGTTTTCTTAGGAAGTGATATGGCAAGTTACGTTACGGGAGTTGTTTTATCTGTTGATGGAGCAGCGATGAATTAATGGATAAAAGCATTTTAAAAGATCTTAGTTATGGTGTTTATCTAGTTTCTAGTAAGAAAGAGGATAAAGATGTTGGATGTATCGTCAATAGTGCGATGCAGATTACCTCTAACCCAGTTACTCTTGCGATTAGTGTCAATCTAGATAATTATACCAATCGTGCTATTAAAGAAACAAAAGAGATGGTATTATCGATTCTTCCTGAGGAAGTAGATAGTAAAGTTATCGGAACTTTTGGTTTCCAAACAAGTCGTGATATCGATAAGTTTGAAGAGATGGACTATGAATTAAAAGATGGGTATCCTATTCTTACTTCGGCAATCGGTTATCTTCGTATGAAAGTTGTAGATATGTTAGAAGTAGGGACGCACACCGTATTTATTGGTGAAGTCGTAGCTATGGAAAAATTAGGAGACAGTACTCCGATGACGTATGCTTACTATCATCAAGTGAAAAAAGGGAAAAGTCCTAAGAATGCTCCTACATACCAGGAAGAGACAAAGGAAACAGGCAAGAAACAATATGTTTGTAGTATATGTGGTTATGTTCACGAAGGAGACTTACCAGAAGACTTTGTCTGTCCTGTTTGTGGAGTAGGAAGAGAACTATTTAAAGAAATGTAAAAAAGTAGAGAAATCTACTTTTTTATCACATAGAGCGGGGAATGAAATTTGATAGATTATGAACGATTAAGAGAGGATTTAAAAGATTATTATGGAACGGCGATGGCAGGACCTTTTCCTATGGCGGTTATAGAATTAGGAAATGTCGAGAAAGCAAGCCCGGAAGAGTTAGTGAGAATCGCTCAAAAAGAACATATTTCTTTAGAGCAATATCAAAAAGAGGAAGAAGAGAAAGAAGAGAACGGTATTAATCCTTTATTTTCAAAATAAGGAAACTATGATATACTATCTTTGGTGATTCTATGCTTAGAATAAGTAATGAATGGCAAGATTATGAATGTTTAGATGCTGGAAATGGCGAAAAATTAGAACGTTGGAAAGATGTTATTTTAAGACGACCTGATCCACAAGCAATGTGGCCAACGAATCAAGGGGAGAAACTGTGGAAACATCCTGATGGACATTATTTTCGTAGTAATCAAGGGGGAGGTCACTGGGAGTTTTTAAAACAACTTCCTGAGTATTGGACGGTATCTTATAAAAATCTTACTTTTAAAGTAAGCCCTACAAACTTTAAACATACTGGGCTCTTTCCAGAACAAGCGACGAATTGGGACTTTATGATGGAGAAAATCAAGAAAGCTAATCGTCCTATTAAAGTATTAAATCTATTTGCGTATACGGGAGGCGCGACAATGGCTTGTGCAGCGGCTGGAGCGGAAGAAGTCGTTCATGTAGATGCTGCTAAAGGAATGGTAGAATGGGCCAAAGAAAATATGCAATTAAGTCATTTAGAAGACTGCCATATTCGTTTTATTGTAGACGACTGTTTAAAATTTGTCGAAAGAGAAGCTCGTAGAGGAAGAAAATATGATGCCATTATTATGGATCCTCCAAGTTACGGACGAGGACCTAATGGTGAAGTATGGAAGTTTGAACATAATATTTATCATTTAATTATGGCTTGTATGAATATTTTAAGTAATCAACCACTCTTCTTCTTGATTAATTCCTATACGACAGGAATTTCTAGTACCGTATTATATAATATTTTAAAGACAACATTAGAACCAAACTATGGGGGCGTTGTAGATGCTGGGGAAGTAGGTCTTTCCATTACGAAAAATAAGATGATTCTTCCTTGTGGTATCTATGGAAGATGGCAAGATGAATAATATTCTTTATGAAGATAACCATATCTTAGTTGTGGAAAAGAAAGAAAATGTTCCTGTTCAAGAAGATGAGAGTAAAGACTTAGATTTATTAACGATATTAAAAGAATATATCAAAGAAAAATATCAGAAACCTGGAAATGTCTATTTAGGACTGATTCATCGATTAGATAGACCTGTTGGAGGGGTTATGGTATTTGCGAAAACTAGTAAAGCTGCTTCTCGTTTAAGTGAACAAGTTCGTACTCATCAAATGATTAAAAAATATTATGCGGTGGTAGAAGGAATTATCGAAGAAAAAGGTACTTTAAAAGATAGACTCTATAAAGATCAAAAAAGAAATATAGTAACCGTAGATGAACGAGGAAAAGAAACTATTTTAGACTATCAAAGAATTGCTGTGAAGAACAATACGAGTCTAGTTGATATTTCTCTTCAAACGGGAAGATCACATCAAATACGAGTTCAATTTAGTAGTAGGGGACATGCTCTTTTAGGAGATCAAAAATATAATCCAAAAGCGATTTCAGGAATGCAGATTGCTTTATTTGCGTACTCCTTATCTTTTTATCATCCTATTACGAAAGAATTGTTAACCTTTTCTTTACCACTTCCTGATAGAGAACCATTTCGTCTATTTCAAGATACTAGAAAATAGTATCTTTTTTCTTGACAAAAATAGGAATTTCTGCTTCCTTTACAAGATGGTTAAAAAGGTGTATTTCTATATACGATAGGAGTGATTTATATTTCAAAAGTTTATTTAGCGATGGTAGTATTGCGAAATAAAGTGGGTGAGAAAGACTATTTTTATCATCCTCTTGGACCCATTTTAGGAACGATAGAAGGTCCATTTTTTATTAGTCATTTAGGAAAAAAGTATCCGAAAATGACCAGTCGTATCATGCGTGTAAACCAAAGTAGATTTGCTTATTATAATGAGATAGAAGTAACAAAATTGCAAAATTACTTTCCCAAAGAAGAGAATTTTCAAGAGATTGTAAAGCGCTATATCGAGTATTATTCAGGACTTATGTATTATGTCTATTTAGAAGATCCTAAAGGACATTTCATCATCCCTATCAGCGATTGTTTATTTCAAGAGACTTTAAGAAGAAGTAGTTAGATATCTACTTCTTTTCTTTTCCCTTTTTCATAAAATAATATAGGTGATTTCATGAAATATAAACTCCATACTCTCTTTTTACTTTTTCTTATGATATGTACTTTTTCTTTTCTAAAAGTAAAAGGAAATGCGATGCCTTTAGTAGGAAAGACAATCTATCTAGATGCCGGTCATGGAGGAGTCGATAGCGGGGCAAAATATAAGGATATTTTAGAGAAAGATATCAATTTATCGATTGTGAAAATCATAGCTAGTAAGTTAGAAAACTTAGGAGCGACAGTCTATCTTACGAGATATGGAGATTATGATTTAAGTAGTATTGGGGCGTCTTCTAGAAAACGAAGTGACTTATCTACGAGAGCCAAACTAATTAATGAAAGTGATGCGGATATTTATCTTTCTATTCATTTAAACTCTACGACTTCTTCCACTTGGAGTGGGATTCAGATTTTTTATGATGATATTGTTCAGGAAAATCTTGTATTAGCGAATACGATGAAAGAGACAATGCACATTCAAAGAGAGGTCATGGAAATCAAAAATATGTATTTTAATAAAAGAGTACAAAAACCAGGAATTTTAATTGAAGCAGGGTTTTTATCGAATGCTCATGACCGCTATTTACTAAAGCAAGAAACTTATCAAGAAGAGTTAGCAACCCAAATTGTAGAGGGCGTTTTGAACTACTTTCATCATGTAAATTACACATAAAAAACATATTTTTTTCGCTTATTTTGTGATATACTTAGTACTAGGTGATAGTATGAGAAGTAATAAGGTGTTTAAGACCCTAGATGAACAGATTGACATTCTTCGTTCGAAAGGTCTTACTATCAACGATGAGGAGAAAACAAAGGATATCTTGTTAAAAGAAAACTATTTCTTTATTAGTGGTTATAGACACCTATTTATGAAGTCTTATAACGATGGAAAATTCTTTAAAGGGACTACTTTTGAAGAATTATATGCTATCTTCCAATTTGACCGTCAAGTGCGAAACATCATGTTTAAACATATCTTGGTAGTTGAAAATAATATTAAATCCTTAATTAGTTATGTGATGTCTAAAAAGTATGGATTTCGTGAGAAAGATTATTTAAATGCAGAAAATTTTACTCAAAATCCTATGAAAGTAAGACAGGTACATGATGTTCTAGATAAGATGAAAAGACAGATTCGTGTCAATGGAAAACAACATAGTGCGACTGTCCATTACCTAAGTAATTATGGATATATTCCTTTATGGATTTTAGTAAAAGTTCTTTCTTTTGGTATAGTATCTGAACTTTATTCCATATTAAAAGAAGAAGAACAAGAAGAAGTAGCAAGTATTTATCACCTTGATGTCGCATCGTTATCCATCTATTTATCTATCTTATCCAATTATCGAAATTTGTGTGCGCATGAAGATATTTTATATGATCATCGAACACAACGGTCCATTCCCAATACGAAGTATCATGAACTTTTAAATATTGAGAAAAATGAAGAGGATGAATATATTTATGGAAAGAATGATTTATTCTCTGTCATCATTATTTTACGTCAGATGCTTACCGATGAAGAATTTCGAAATTTAGTTTATGAAATTGGATATGAGATTGATATTTTAGATGGCAAGATTAACATATTACCACTAAATACCTTATTAAATAAGATTAGTTTTCCAAATAATTGGCGAGATATTTTAGATATTCATTAGGAGGAAAGAGAATGAAAAAATATGGTGGATATATTGTCACGGTAGTTCTTTCTCTACTAGTTGGAGTGACTTCTACGACATTTGTTTTATCTCGTGAGAAAGACCATGATGTAGTAGAAAAAACCGTGTCTGAAGTAAATATTACAGAGTCTAATACGATTAAAGAGGCAATTCAAAAAGTGTACAAATCCGTTGTTGTGATTGAAGCTTATGAAAGAGGAGAACTTGCTAGTTCTGGATCTGGCTTTATCTATAAAGAAGATGATAAGTACGGATATATTTTAACGAATAATCATGTTGTGGAAGGAGCTGGCGGTGTTAAAGTAGTCAATATTGAAGGAGTCGAAGTAGATGCTGAAATTCTTGGTACGGATATCTATATGGATATTGCCGTTCTACGAATTGATAAATCCTCAGTTCTTCAGATTGCTTCTATTGGCGATAGTAATTCTACAGAAGTAGGAGATACAGTCTTTACGGTAGGTTCTCCAAAAGGAAGAGATTATATGGGAACTGTTACGAAAGGAATCCTCTCTGGAAAGAATAGGGAAGTAACCGTTCGTCTTTCTAACGGAAACTATATTATGTCTGTTCTTCAAACAGATGCTGCGATTAACCCAGGAAATAGTGGTGGTCCCCTTGTTAATATTAATGGGGAAGTTATCGGTATCAATTCTTTAAAACTAGTTCAAAATGAAGTAGAAGGAATGGGATTTGCAATTCCGATTGAAGAAGTCATGATTTATGTAGAACGATTAGAAAAGGGAGAAACGATTGAAAGACCTGTCGTAGGATTAGAATTAATCGATGCTTCTAATACTTACTTACAAAGATATTACAATATTTCTATTCGCGATGATATTCACGAAGGCGCTGTTATCTATCGAGTAACGGAAGGTTCTCCAGCAGCAAATGCAGGACTTCAATCAGGAGATGTTATTATTGAGGTAGATAATGTCAAAGTAACGGATGTCAGCAAGTTTAGATATCTTCTTTATCGTCATAGCGTTGGCGATAAGATGGCTGTGAAGTATGTTCGCGGAGAGAAAGAAAATAGTACGATTGTGATACTAAAATAAAGAGCAAAGTGAATCCTTTGCTTTTTTTGATTTCATAGGACTTTTGTGCTACAATATGGGGGATGTGGAGAGGTACTATGAAAGTATTAATGATTATTCCTGCTTATAATGAAGAAAAAAGTATCTTAAATACGATATCTTCTTTAAAAAGTGTCAAAATAAAAGATGTCCAATTAGACTATATTGTCATCAATGATGGCTCAACGGATCATACTTTAGAAATTTTAGAAGAGAATCATTGTCACTATATTTCTCTTCCTACCAACTTAGGAATTGGTGGAGCAGTTCAAACAGGATATAAATATGCTTATCGAAATCATTATGATGTTGCGATTCAATTTGATGGCGATGGCCAGCATGATCCGAATTATATCGCTAGTTTAATTGAAGAAATTAAAAAGGGAGCAGATATCGCTATTGGCTCTAGATATGTAGAAAAATTAAGTGAATTTCGTTCTACTTTTATGAGAAGATTTGGAAGTACGATTCTATCTTTTTTAATTCGTCTTTGTACAGGAAGAAGAATCTATGATCCAACGAGTGGATTTCGAGCTGCCAATCAAAAAGTAATTGAACTTTTTCAAGAAGAATATCCAATGGATTATCCCGAACCAGATACTATTGTAACCGTTTTAAAACTAGGATATCGTGTTTCTGAAATCCCTGTTAAAATGAAAGAAAGAACTAGTGGGAAAAGTTCTCTTAGTAGTCCAATAAAAGCATCTTTTTATATGATTAAAGTAAGTACTGCTATTATTGTATCCGCTTTATCTCATCGAAAGGAGAAAGAAATATGCCAAAAGAATTAATCCTTTTTTTACTTTTTCTTTGCCTTTTTTTCTTAGGAAATATTTGGAGATTAGCTAGTAAGAAAAAGATTTTATTGAAACATGCTCTGTTATGGTCTCTTTTGACTATTTTAGTAATGATAGCAACTTTGACAACAAAATATTTAAAAGTTCTTTCTGATTTTGTTGGTATTGAAGAGGTATCGAATATGATTTTCCTTTTTGGATTTTTAGTTTTACTAGTCATTACTTTTTTACTTACGACAACCGTATCCAAACAAAAGATTGCGATTAGTATCTTAACGCAGGAAGTAGCGTTATCAAATAAAAGAATAGAGGAGTTAACTCATGATCAACATTCTAAAAAAATATAGTACGATTCTGAAATATCTATTTTCAGCAGGAACTTCGTTTCTTTTAGATTTAACCCTATTTACGATATTTCTCTTTGTTTTGAAAAAAGGAATGGGCGATGCCGGAATCTTTGTATCTACCGTACTTGCTCGTATCCTTTCTTCTTTTTATAATTATTTCTTAAATAAAAATGCGGTATTTCAATCAGGAAAAGAAAAAGTAGATAAAATAACTTTAACAAAATACTATTGTCTAGTAGTCGTTCAAATGCTTGTTTCTTCTACTTCTGTCTTTTTCCTTCATCAACTCTTTAGAGTTCCGGAGACGATAATTAAAATTCCTGTAGATGTGGTTTTATTTATTGTCAATTATTGGATTCAAAAGAATTGGATTTTTAAAGAAAGTTAGAGGTTAGATATGAAAAATTATTGGCACCATATCAAGTGTTTTCTTCTTGCGATAGGAACATCTTATGGCTTAATGATGGAAATTACTTTAGATAAATATGTAGTAAAATCAAGGTTAAATAATGACTCTTTCGCGCTTTTATTAGTAGGGCTTCTTTTCTTTTGGTTTTATGAAAAGTTTTTAAAGAAGGAAAAAAGAAATCGTGTTTTTCAGGTTCTAGCTTTTCTTTTTAGTTTCCTTTTAGTAGTAGGATATAGTTATGATGTCGTAGGCAATGCTTTACTAGTTGACAAAAATATTTACTTTTTCTTGTTATCTTTTGTGAAATTTGTCTCTTTTTATCATCTTTTTTATCTTGGTATTTCTTTCGTATATCAATGGATAACCACTTATAAAATGAAAGAAAAGGTAACAAAATCAAAAATTATTCGTACTTTTATGAATCATCCATTCTTATGTTCTTTTCTCGTTATTTTTATCTGTTATCTACCTTATTTGATTGCGTATTATCCAGGAATCATGTGCAACGACCCAACGAATCAAATTAAAGAAGTAATGGGAATTCATACTAGATATATGGATAGTGTAATTCTAAGAGATCCCAATATGACCATTACCAATTTTAATCCGGTTCTTCATACCTTGTTAATTGGAGGATGCTTTAAATTCGGATATACTTTAGGAAGTGTGAATTTTGGTATTTTCATTTATGTTCTCATTCAAATGTTTATTATGATAGCGACTTTTTCTTTTGCTATTTCCTATATGAAAAAAGAAGGAGTTCCTAAAATTTTTCTAATTCTTACGCTTCTCATTGTTGCTTTGGTACCGGCTTTCCCATACTATGCTATTGCGACAAATAAAGATACCATTTTTAGTTCCTTCATTCTCCTTTACATCTTAATGATTTACGATATAATTAAAAATGGTGGTAGTAAGAAAAAATACATTTTCCTATTTATTGTTAGTTTATTGGTAATATTATCAAGAAATAACGGTATTTACACCATCCTTTTAAGTTTACCTTTTCTTCTCATTGCTGAAAAAGAAAAAAGAAAATCTATCCTAGTTGTTTTGGTTGGATTAATTGCTTGTTATATCGGCTATGGAAAAGTTCTTCTACCAAATTTAGGAATTAGTGATACGAGTATTCGAGAGATGCTATCGATTCCTTTCCAGCAAACGGCAAGAGTAGTAAAGTATCATAAGGAAGAAATTCCAACGCAAGAACGAGACATTATTGATAAGATTCTAGGTTTTGATGATTTAGGAGAAAGATATGATCCTTCTTTAGCGGATGATGTGAAAGATAGATATAATAAATACGCAACGAAGGAAGATTTAAAGGCCTACTTTCAAGTTTGGTTTCAACAATTCTTCCGCTATCCTGTCAACTATCTCGATGCAACCATTAGTAATGTCTATGGATATTTTTATCCCAATACTAGTAAGTGGTATATCTATACTGATTATAATACGCGATTAAAAGAAGCTGGTTTTGATTACCACTTTGTCACACCAGAATGGATGAGGGAAAAATTAACCGATTTTGGAGAGTACTATCCTTATATTCCAATTCTTGGTATGATTGTCAATATTGGCTTTGTCGTATGGATCTATTTCCTTCTCTTTGGCTATTTATTAGTCAATCAAAAAGGACGATACTTACCAGTATTACTTCCTGCTTTCTCTTTAATTTTAGTATGTGTAGCAAGCCCTGCGAATACTTACTTCCGATATGCTCAACCTTATATTTTTGCTCTTCCATTTACGGTATTTTTACTTTATCAAATTATTATGAAGGAAAAAAAGAAATATGAAAAAAAATAATATTTCTTTTTTTGTATATATTTAAATAGGTGATATTGATTGAGTAAATTAATTCTTATCAATCCAATGGATGAAAATGGACAGATTCTTTATCAGATGGCAGAAGAAATGCGAAAGTATTTCAATGAGAAAGGCATTCCTAACCGGATTCTTCTTTCTAAGGGAGAAAAACTATCAACAGAAAGACGAATTGAAGAAATCTTAGGAAGTAGTCCTAATCGTTCGGATACGATTATTCTAACCCTACAAGAAGGAACTTCTCCTGAGATAGAAATTCAGTACGCTCTTCGAAATACCGATAAATTAGCGTCCCGTATCGCTTCTTCTCTAGAAGAAGGGGGATATTCTGTTTCTAAATATTATCAACTAAGAGATCCTAAGAATCCTTTATTAGATGCTGAACCACTATTAAAAGAAACAGGAAATAGGGAATCCATTCTAGTAAATTATGGAAATTTACCGATAGAAAATAGTTCTCGATTAGCGACATTAACGGCCGAGGCTCTTGGGTTTTATCTAGAAAAAGTGGGAACTTTTTATACGGTGTTATCGGGGGATAGCTTATACTCGATTGCTAGAAAATTTGGAGTCAGTGTCGAAGCGATTAAAGAAGCTAACCAGTTAGCAACTAATTTTTTATCGATTGGTCAAACATTAAGAATTCCTGATAAACAAGAGGAGTCTTCTAATTCAGAAGAATATATCGTGAAATCTGGGGATACTTTATATGGAATTGCTAATACCTATGGGATTTCCGTGGAAGAACTAAAAAGCGCTAATCAACTTTCTTCTAATCTATTGACGATTGGTCAAACATTAGTTATTCCTAAAAATACTACGCCAAGTCAAAAAATTTATGTGGTTCAAAAAGGAGATAGTTTATATTCTATTGCGACGAAATATGGCGTTACTGTAGCAGAATTAAAAAGCCTAAATAATCTAAGTAGTAATTTACTTTCGATTGGACAACAGTTAAAGATTCCAAATACTACCAAAGAAATTGTTTATCTAGTCCAAAAAGGGGACAATTTATATAGCATTGCTAGAAAATATAATCTTTCTACCGAAGAGGTAATGAAGATAAATCATCTTACTACTACCTTACTTTCTATTGGTCAAAAACTGATTATTCCGATTTCTTAGTTCCGCACAAGTAGGTGGATAACTTTTTTCTATTTATGATATAATAAAAGAAGAAAGTAGGGAAAGTAATGGAAAAGAAAAATATAAAATGGATTCTTTTGGGAGTAGTTATCGCTCTTATGATTGTCCTTGTTGTAGCAGTTATCTGGATGAAAAATAAAAAAGAAACTCCAAAAGAAGAACCAAAAGAAGAGATAAGTTATCAACTTACCTATACAGATGATTATGAACCAGGAAGTAAATATGAAATTCAAGTGGGAGAAAAAACCGTCTTTGTAAAAACAACGAATTATTGTAGTGCGTTAGATTGTGAACCAACAACAGAAGAAGAAAAATTAGAATATTCTAAAGAAAATATGCAGAAATTAAAGGAATTTATCGAGCAATTAAAAGAAACTACACCAGACTTAAATCAATTAAATATCTCTAATACGACACCTAGACAAAGGGATATTTTATTAGCGATTACTCGTGGTCAATATTCTTTTGAAATCGCTATTGAAGAATATGAATATCTTCTTGATTATGAAGAGAGTGATGAGATTGGATATATCGTTTACTTTCAATCTGATGGAAAAATTCTAGTAAAGAAGACAACTACGAAAGACTTCGATATTATTTCTCTAGAAACTTATGAATTAGCGTTTACGGATGATAATAAAACGATTCTTAAAAACTTCGTTCTTGGAAGATTAGATGAGGATAGTAATGAGGTTCTCTTAACATCTCTTCTTTATAAAGATGAAAGACCATATATTCAAAGTATTACCGAAAAAGAAGAATCTTATTTGGAAAATATGGAAACAGTGCCACAAGCAACTTATACCATTAGCTATCATGGTGTAAATTGTATTACTCCAATATTAAGATTATATAGTGATTCTACTTATGAATACTATGATACCTTTAGTAGTTCTAATCAACCAGTAGAACCAAAAAGTGGAACTTATACTTTTGATATGAATACATTAATCGCTAATGTGGGGAATTATCCAGAAGATTCTTTTGGTCCTTATACGATTCAAGATATCAAGAATCATAAAAGTTATACTACATATAGTTCTAATAAAGAACTATCTACTTTATTAAATTCTTCTAATATAAGTCTTGCTAAGTGTGTGACAGCTTCTTAAAGTACTGATTTTCAGTACTTTTTTAAATATGGTATACTGATAGAAGAGGGATATTATGAATGCGAAAGAAAAAGAAGATTTCCTTTTTGGAAAATATTTTTATCAAACGGAATATGATTCGCTTTTTTTAGGAGCGACGAAAAGCCGTGGATCTTCCTACTATTTTCAGGGAAGAGTTGTTCATTTTAAACAAAATGGGGATGTCTATGAAGCGGAAGTTGTTGGGACAAAAACATATCAAGTAATGGTAAAAATAAAAGACCATATCTTAATCGAAAAAAGTTGTACTTGTCCCTATCATCAGGATACGAATCCATATTGTAAACATATTTATGCACTTCTATTCAGTATTAAAATCAAACAATTATATCCTCAATTTTTAGAGGCCATCGAAAGTGAAAAAGAAAAAATACAAAATGGTCTTTATGAGATGAAGAATTTGCGTAAGAAGAATAAAACTTTTTTAGCGCCATATCAATTAGACTGGTATCAAAAAAGAGTAAAAAAATATGAAGAAGTATTAAAAGAAAAGAAACTAGAAGAGGTAGAAGAATATCAGTTACCGTTCTATGGAAGAACTTTATGGGAAATGGCATACTCTATAGAAAACGATATTTTTACATTAAAAAATGATATTGTAGAAGGAAAAAAGTATCGGGAAGAGAGGGCAAAGGAAGAAAGCCATATCACGACTTATCATTTTAGTGATGGGTTTGATATTCCAGATCAAATGTTAGAACCACCAACTCCTCCTAAAAAAGAAAAATCTGGCTTTTGGAGAGAACTTCTTTTTGGTGTTCTCTTAGGTGCTAGTTCAAATTCTAAAAAAGAAAAAGAGAAAAATGATGATTTTTTAATGCCTTGGGAAAAAGAAGAAGTGAAAAAAGGAAACTATGATTCTTGGAATTTTGAGGAAGAAGACCTAGAAGAAGATGACTATTATTATGAAGATCGTGATTGATAATAAAAGTGTAAAGTGACTTAGAAAACATCCGCGATAAAATTAAAAAAAGAAAAAAGTATAGTATAATATTGTTAGAATGTATGAGCATCTAAAATAATATGGGGTTGATTTTATGGCGAGTAAATTAACTATGAATTCTGATTTTGAAAATCAAATAACAGAAATGCTTACTCAAGAAGGCTTGTCACCAGAAGATATTCAAGTCATTTTAAAGGGAGATTATCAGTCTTTTTCTAGTGAAGAAGATATGAGTTCGAAACTTTCTCCTATTTTTCAGAATGAAGAATATACAAGTGTCATTCAGGGACTAGCGGATGGTTATACGCTTGAAGAGATGCCTCAAGAATTAGGAATTAGTGTAGATAAAGTAAATGCTTTTAAAACGATTATCGATCAAAATCAGTTATCTATTGAAGAAGTAAAAGCATTAAATAAATATACAATCGGTAGTAATATGATATTGGGGGTAAAAAGAGGAGTTCCAAAAGAACAAGTATTTGAAAGTATCACTTCTGAATTTCATTCTCGTATGACAGAATATGGATTTCAAGAAGAACAAATTCGTCAAATTGGAGATTATATCCAAGGATTAGACTATTCTTTACCATTACATCAAAATTATCAGCAAGTAAGAGAATTTTTACAACAATATGGATTACCTAATAAATATGTAGCAACGGTTCAAAGTTCTGTTAGAAATTTAGATTCGTATTATCATTTAGATGAAACTTTAGCGAGTCTAGATGGAAAATTACAAACGAATTTAACAGAATCTATGGAAGTATTTCGCGCTGTGAAAAGTTCTTTCCTAGAAAAAGGATTAGAGCCAGGCGAGAATCTTACTAGTTTCATTGGAAGAAGGATAGCAGAACCAGGATATTCTAGTACTTCTCCTTTATATGATGCTTCTTTTGCTAAATATGATGATTATGATGTTGTATTTGATATTTATGCTCCGAAAGGAACAGAAGGTGTACAAGTTACCCCATTTTCAAGTTATGGTACTACCGAGCAAGAAGTATTATTCAATTCTAATGATTTATATGTTACGGATGTTACGCCAGGCGTAGTTGATAAAAATGGTAGAACAAAGGTAGTTTTTAAAACTTTAATGTTAAGTAAGAATAAATCTTGTTATAAAGGAATAGGAAAGCAACAAGATCTCCAAGAAGATATCTCTTTAGAAGGAATGTCTAAAGAGCAATTACTCGAATTAAGAGAACAAGTTAATGGAAGAGAACAAGATGTAAATGACCCAGCATTTATCGATTATAGACAAAAAATCAATAGCATACTAGATTCTTCTTCTAGTGATGCTTATATACGCTCTACTTTTTCTGCTTATCAAACACCAGAGCAACAAGAAAGATGCCGTCATACCTTAGAAATGGTAATGGAAGGACAGGAAAAGAAAGTCTTATTAGAACAAGATTTTGAATATACAGAACATTTTAAAAATGGTCTGTTAGAGCCATCTATTGTTGATTTTTCAAGAAGAAATCCCATCACTAGTACCCATCTCGCACCTACCCCAAATCAAACACCAGAACAAATTGCGCAAGGTACGAAAAGTGATGTACAGTTATATGGAGAAACAAATCAAATGTTATCTGTTAATAATATAGATACTTCGTTAGCGACACAAATAACTAAGCAAGCATCTCAAGTAAGTCCAGATATTTTTATGCAACAACAAGCTCAATTACAACAGATGCAAATGGGTCAAAATGAGCCTGTTTTATGATAGTAAGATAAAAAATTAGGAGTGATGAAAGAATGATAGGACCAAAAGCATATATTCAGGAATGGGAAAATAAATCTTATGAAGAACTATTAGAAGAAAAGAAGAGATTAAATCAAAAAATAGAGGAGTATGAAAATCACCCCGAGGAATCTTCAGAAGTCACTATTTCTCCTTCTTTAGATGTTAGATATCAATGCAATCTAGAGTATATGGCAGAATTATGTAGTTTAATTGCAAAGAAGTATCAAACAAGAACCACAGAAGAAAGTAAGAAAGAAGATACTTCTGTATTTACTAGTTATGTAGGGATGAATTGTGCTGAAATTAAAAATTTAATTACGGAAAAAACCAATTTATTAAAAGATAAATTAGATGGAAAAATAGATGATAATGAAAAAAGTAATTCAGGCTATTTATTTTGGAATTGTAAAACTATCTTAAGAAACATATATATGTCATACGATAAATTAACTAGTAAATTTAAAGAGGAACTTTCTTCCGAAGAATTGGTAACTTTTACGAAGAAATCTAATATAATCAAAGAAAAGGAAAGTCAATGGAAGACGATGGATGATATTAGAGAGACTTTTGATTTGTTAGTACATGAGAATGAGGAGGACAATTCTAACCTATTAAAATGTCCTAACTGTCATAGACGTTTAATGTTTATGATGTCTACAGGAAATACTTTATATTGTAGTCAATGCAACAAATATTATAGGAATAATAATGGTAGTGTGGGAGAAGAGACATCTTCCCCATATACGGAAAAAGATGCTTTATATTAATGATTTACAAAAGTGTGATTTCAATCATATAATCAATAAAAAACTCCTTATCATTAAATAAGGAGTTTTTGAATATCATTCATGGTTTCATCAAATATAAATACTATAATTTAGGTACTTTGATAGGAAAGTATCTTTTTTAATGGTATAATAGATATAATAAGATAGCGATAATAATTTGGAGTGATTGGCTATGAATAATAAGTTATTCAATATGTTAACAGGTAAGGATAGAAAAAGATATCATCAACTTCTACAACTCATTGAGCAAAAAAATTATGAGGCTTTGTTTGAGGCGGATACCAATAATAGATTTGGTTTATCTAATCAAAAGTATATTGATAGAATATTGGACAGAATGGAACAAGAAGTTTCTAATAATCCAGATTTTTTAATCCAAATGAATCAATCTTATTATCATAGAGCAGATTATTTTAATGAGATCGCTATCCAATCTAATCCTAAAATAATTGAAATTTTTATAGAACAAAGCATCTATGGTTATGATAAATTGTTATCTATGGCTTTAGATAATGGATATCGACCATCTAATGATTATATTAATCGTCATTTTAGATTCTTCTCTGATGTTGATGTCATGAGTAAATTAATTGATGAAGGATATCGACCAACCGATGAAATGATGGAAACTTATGCCTATATGAGAGTTTTTCAAAATGAAGAATTATTAAGAAAAGCATTAGATTGGGGATATATTCCATCATTACAATTTATCAGTACAACCAAAATATTAAATAATCCTAATTTAATGGATAGAATATTGGATAGTATTGAACTTACCCCAGAAGTTGTCAGTAGTGAAATTTTTTTGGGTAACGCCAAAGCACAACAAAAAATCATAAGGGAAAGACCGGACTTACTTTTAAAAATAAATTCTAGTAGTAGTACCTTTGAACAATTTTGGATTGAAGCATTGAAACAAGGGTATGTACCTGATGAAATCTTAACAAAGGTTTCTATAACTAGTAACTTCTTACTTTTATCTAAGGTTATTAAACAAAAACCAGAAATGATTAAATTTTGTAAGATAACGGAAAAAACAGAGAAAGAGCAAATTGATGAACTTGCTTTATGTATGGGTTATGTTCCTAGCATTTATGATGTTCAAACGAGTGAGTATATCAAGAGAAGTCCAAAATTAATGCAAGCACTAATCCTGAGACGCCCAGAAGCAATCAAATATATTGAAACGAAAACGATAGGTATTTTACAAAATGAATTCTTTGATTTAGTCCGTTTAGCGCTCGATAATGGATATATCCCTACCTTAAAAGATGTAGAAGATAACCCTAGACTAGCTGAGAGTTTTGATATTATGAAAATTTTAATTCAAGAAAATCCTGAGTTAATAAATATCATAAGAGAAGAAACCCCAAATAAAGAAGAATTATTAAAGATTGCTATTAAAAATGGATTTAATGGTACGATTGTAAGCAAATATCGAGGAACTGAATCCAACTCTTTTATGGGAATTACGAATGTGAATGAACTATTATTTACGGAAACAGCCATCATGTATCAATTAGATAGAGGACAAAAATTAAGTAATGAAATTTCATATGGTAATTATTATAGTATCAATCTTTATCACTATTTGATAGATAAAGGATATCCTATAGAAGAAATTATTCATTTATTTACAGGTAGTTTTGAGGTAATGAAAGAGATTCTCGTGAAAAACCCAGAATACATAACGATGCTAAGTACAGATTTGTCTAGAAAAGAAATTGATGAATTAGGGTTACTTGCTATTCAGGGAGGATATATACCAAAATTTGAAGATGAAATATTTGGTTATGGATTGGAAACGGCTAAAATGATGGTTCAAAAATATCCAAGTTACATAGAAAAAGTTAGATTATTTGATAGAGTGGGAATGATAGGTTCAAAACTTTGTGAAGCCTATGATGAAATTTGTAAAATTGCTGCAGATGCCGGTTTTTTACCTGATATAGAAAACATGGGAAATGGGTATGGTGGAACAACAACAGCTGTCTACAATAGTAGTTATGATATTATGAAAAAAGTAATCCCATTGAAACCAAGTTTAATTGAATGCTGTTCTGTAGCAAATAAAGAACAATATGATGAATTGTGTAGATTAGCGCTCTCTTGTGGATATGAGGTAACGAATGAATATGCCTTAACTCACTGGGGAACCCAATTATGCTCTAATTATGATATTATGGCGAAGTATATTGCTAGTCACCCTGACTTTTTGTTAAAGGTTCAAATAACGGATCCTGAGGAGATGCTAAGTTTAATTGACATTGCTATCCAGTCTGGATTTAAACTTAGCCGTTTAACGCAGAATGAATTACTTCAATTATTCTTATCTATTGATGAAGAGAAATGGACGAATTATTTGGATGCAAATACTATTGAGATTTTGCGTAAAGCCAAAGAATTGTACGCTAATAATGATGAAATATCTATGACCGTAAATCCAAAATTTATGTCAAATGATATCACTAGTCATTTTACTAAATCACAGATTGAAATATTATCTTGTTATCCAAAGTTACAAGAAAAAATTTTAACGCTATCTTTGGATAGTCAAAAAGCTGCCATCGTTTATGAATTGGTAGATAGATATAAAGATAATTTAGAATGGATTCCTATTTTAGAAAAAGTGTTAGATAATATGAATTCTTCTGAATATGCGAATCTACTAGCATCCATAAAGGATAAAGAACTCTCTGACGAAGAGAAAGAAAATTTAAGGTATTTATTAATGACGAATAATCATCTAGATATTTCTACACTTGAAGAATTAAAACATATCGATTCTGTAAGAGAAAACTATATAAAAATGTTAATTGAACGAAATACATTAGCTAGTTTAAAAACGGCTTATTTTGAAAAAACATTTGGGATTGATTTAGCAACCGCTATTCGAATGGTTAATCTATATGGTAAAAGTCTAGAAGGAAACGCTATAAATTCTTTAGATGAAAAGAGTAGAGCAGAGTTCATTTTGCTTGAAAACATGAAGAGAATCATTAATTTGAATAACATCGAGGTTTTAAAATATTATGTAGAAAATATCAATCCAGAATTTGTCGTAAAACCAGATTTAATGATTACTTATGAGGCAAGATTAAAATATTTGTTTACCAAAGAATTTAATAAAAGTTTTACGAAACCGCAGGAAGAAGATAAAGTGGTTAGTGATGTAAAAGGAGAACAAGATTTAGAGATTTATTTAGCAGCTGGCCATGATGGAAAGAAAAAATGTCGTATGATGATAACTTCCGTTGGTGCCTATACAAGTATGGAAGAGCCTGATGATTACTATGCAAGTTGGAATGTTGATAAAATTGCTTCTCATGGTTGCTGTTGTAGTTATATTGGGGAAAAGAACTTAGGTACAGCTGTAGTAAAGTATTGTTGCTTAGGTTTTACGGATTATGAATTAGGTTCTTTACAATTATCAGGCCCTTATGATTTATGTTCTATGTCTAAAGAGGATAGTTATCAAATATCTTCTATGTATTCTTCTATGTTCCTATTACCAGATGATGTTTTGAGTTATACTAGACATACACACAATGAAACAGTTTGGGAAAGAAGATGTATTTCTGGTGGTGCGATATTTAAAAAACAACCATCTTATATCGTTTTCTTTGTTGATAAATTTGAAGATAGATTAACGGATCCAGAAGCCATGAGACAATGGGAGTCAGTAAAAAAAGCAGCATTAAACTTTGCCGTTGAAGTGAATGGTGTTAAAAAGCCATTACCGATTATGGTTGTGGAAAGAGAAAAAATAGCTCAATCTCAACTGAAAGTCATTCAGGATAAATTAGAGCAATTTAAAACAACTTTAAATTCTAAATTAATAGAAGGTATCATATCAGATTATGAGAGTAACTATGCAGGAAATAGAGAGTATCATCTCAATATATCTGAAAAATATTTTCCGAGCCATGAAAAATTATCAGATAGTGTAGTTGGAGAAATTATCGAGACAATCAAAAAAGTATATACAACAGACCCTAACGCTGCCATTGAATGTATTCACGAACTAGAAAGAGTAGTTAAAAAGGAACAAGAGAAATATAACAATACTCAGCATGGCGTTGGGCAATCTCTTCCATCTTTTAATATCGAGGAAGCATTAATAGAGATTAATAAATTAAAATCTGATTTTACCATAGGTATGGATTCTACTTTGGTTATGATTAATAGTGCGGATGGAAACGAAAGACAGTTTGAACAAACGGATATTTCTGCTATAGATCAAACGATTCTAGATGAACAATTATCTTCTTCAGATATTATGAGTGCACTAACCGATAGTGGAATATCTACTACTCTTATTATGCATGAAAATGAGATTAAAAAGGAAAATATAAATAGTAAATTAAAAATTCATGGACCAAGACACATCAAAAATGTTTTATTATATTCTGCCTTAATCGGACAAGCGGTTATTCAAGATAGGCATGATTTAGACTTAATAATGTTAGCGGCTAAATACCATGATATTGGTAGAAAAACAGATGCCTATGAAGCACATGCTGAGGAAAGTTCAAAAATAGTTGATGATAAATTAAAAGATAAATGCTCTGAAGAAGATTTACCCATCATTAAAACAATCATTGAATTTCATGAAACCCCAAGAGATGCTTTTCATATTGATGAATTATTTGCCACTATCGCTAAAAAGAATGGAATAACCGAGGAACAACTGGCTAGAGTAAGACAAATGGCAGAGGTATTAAAAGATGCGGATGCCCTTGATAGAACTAGATTTATTAATAAGGCGAGATTAAATCCAAAATTTTTACATTATGATGTTTCTAAACAATTAATAAAGTTTGCATCCTCACTACAAGAAACTTATGCGATTCATGATTTAAAAGAATTTCATTGTGATGAATCTATTGGTATTTTATTACAATATTATACGCCACAAGAAGTTTTAAGAACCATTAGGCATAGTACCAGAGGAGCATTAAGAAAAGAGGATATTCAAAATTTTATAAAGTTATGGGCAGTATCTAGTATGCAAGGAACTAATGAATCAGAACGAATATCAAGAGAAGATAGTGTTCGTAAAGAGGAGGAATCTAAGTATGGAAAATAGTGATTTAAATCTACTAGAAAATTTAAAAAGAGAAGACTCTTCTCACGAACCAATTTCTCAAGAGGAAACTAGCTTTAATCAAGGCTTAACAAATGAAGAGAAATTAGAATATCTTAGTCAATTGATACAGCGTGCTGAACAAAATTTAGAACAGAATGAGAAAAGTAAAAAACTAGTTAAATAAATTAAATAGACCATCAAATTTTTAAAAAGAATAATTTAGGAAGCCTTGCTACTGTGAGGCTATCACACAAGAACCTTCTTATCATAAACTATGGTAAGGAGGTTTTTATGAATGATATAAAGGGGATTGTCATTGATCCAGGACATGGAGGTATCGGTTAAATCCAAAAATAGAAGAAATGACTATTTTGGTAAGTAAATACAAGAGTTTA
>CANQZC010000016.1 GCA_947628235.1 uncultured Bacilli bacterium
GATTAGACACCAACATTATATCATGAGTAATATATGAACTTTTTTATGTGTTGCACTTGTTATTATAAATTATCATATTAAAAAAACCCTTTCAATCAAGGGATAATTATCAACATGGTGGAGGCGATGAGATTTGCACTCATGTCCGAAAGAGCCAACTCCTAAACATCTACAAGTTTAGTTAGATAGTTTATGTCCTTAAAGAGTTGGTACCTAACAACCCTCTTTAAGTAAGATTATAAAATTCGTAACTACTTATAATCATCATAGTTATATATCCCACTCATAATGAGCCCTAATTCTTACTTCGTGGGAAAAGTAAGATTAGAGCAGCCTTCTAAAACTTAAGCGAAAGCTAATTGATTTCTACTGTTTCCAGTTATTTTTTGGTTGTACTTAACGCGTACCTTCGACTTGCCGTCTAAGCACCAACTAATCCGTCGAAACTAGACGCCCCCATGTAGAAGAAATTATATCATAACTAAATTAAAAATGCAAACGAAAAGAATTTCTATTCTTTAAAACTTAATCTCACACTTTTAGTCAAAATATCACTGTAAGAAAAACATTTTATCATGCCATTTTCTTCTTGAAATAAAAAGACATTAGGAAATAATTCTGTAATCTTTCCTTCATACTTTTCATATTTATTTCTTCCTAAACTATAGTGAATTTTGGCTTTTTTTCCTACATAAGGCATCAGTTTTTTCTGCATAAATTTACCATTCATCTTGGATACCCCGTATACATTGTTCCTTTCGTGATAATTCCCCCTATTCCACTAGAACCATATTTTGTACTTTCAATAATTTCTTTTAAATCAATATCTTTATTAATATCAGAAAGACTCATTTTCACAGCGATGATGGCAGGATCTAGGGCATGGATATTAATTCTTTTAGGAGAGGAAGCAAAGTTTGCTCCTGCTTTAATTAGTTCTTCATAATTCGATTGACATGCTCCTGCAATAATAATTAATTTCTCATGACTTCCTTCATATCTTCTTGCCTCTTTAATAGCATCTACAAAGTATTTACTATTCTTATAGGCATTTAAATTGTTTGCTTTCCCTTTTCCTTTATAAAAAGCATCATGACCTGTAATAACTAAAATATTTGGTTTATACTGTTCTAATAAGTCGTAAATAGCATCCGCTATTTCCTCTTCTTTTTTAATCATTCCTAAAGAAGCGATATTCATCTCTTCATAGTATTTTAAGCAACGATTTAAATATTCTTTATCCCCATCGATATGTAATACTTTTCCTGGTAAATAGAAGTAGTCTTCCCTTTCTACTTCTTTTTTCTCGCGAATTCGCTCTTGAAAACTCTCTTCATTTTCAATATCTAATTCACCCGTATAAGGATTTAAATCGTCTTTCTCGCTATCTGCATAGAGTCTTACATTCATTCCTTTTAAATAGTAGATATCCCCTTCTATATCAATGATTTTAAAGATTAAATCATTATCATGAGAAGTTCTTGTCACTAAATCTCCGATATTCATATGACCACCTAATAAACTATATGTTGAAAAAGAAAAAAAATACAAAAAAAGGATTGTCTTGAAACAATCCTTTCTAGTTTATTGATGATAAGATATGTACTCTAAAATGAGATCTCGAATCAATAAAACATTTTGATATTCATAACTTAAGAATTCCTCTTCACTAAGTTCTTGATCTTGGATAGAATCATAGTTTCTAAACCGACCAACATTCGCATCTTCCATCAAAGTACCAACTAAACCACAAATTCGAAAGAGTTCTTGATTAAAGATATCTCTTTTCTCATTCAGTCCTAAAGTTTCAAAGGCTACTTGAAGTTTTTGCTCATTTGTTGCTTCGACCTCGGGTGGATAAGAAATATTTTCAAACATTTTTGCTTGTAACATTTCTTCTTTTAAACTTTCTATTTCTTGAAGACTTAGATTATCTTCCATTTTGCTTTACTCCTTCCTCTTCCATAACTGGTAATGATTCGACCATATGTCGTATTTTTGCTAACTCCACAACACTGTGAAGATTTCTAAGAGATTCAAAAACACTTTGGCGAATTTTAGAAATTCCTTTACGAATGACTTTTTGTTGATCATCCTTATATCGTTTAACATTTTCTTTCTCTTTTTCCTCTTCGACAAATTGAAGAAATGCTTCTTGCTCTTTTTGTGATAAAACTCCTAACAATTCTGCCTGATATCCAATACTACTTTTAAAAGTATAATCTAACTCTATACCACCAAATCCAGCCTTTATGGTCTCATAATGAACAAATAGTTTTTCGGCTTTCTCTAGAGTAGGACTCTTCTTGTAATCTTCCTCTTCCTTAGCAATATCCGATAAGGCTTTCTCTAAGAATTTTTTTTCATCAATGACAACTAATGGAACATTGAAACTTTTAGCTGCTTCGACAGATTTTTGAATATCTTTTTGTTGATAACAGAAGAATAAAATACAATCTGGTTGTCTTTTTTCTTCCTTCTTATATCTAGAAATAACAACTTCAGAAGTACTTCCCCTAGCCTCTCTAAATTCATCTGGCATTTGATCAGGTCCTATAAAACTTTGACAATACATACTATCGGGATAAAGTCTTCCACTCCTACTCCACATATCGTAAGGAGCACACATCAATACTTCTTCACTACTGATATTTTGATTAAATCCTAAAACAACACTATCCCTATCTCCAGCAATCCGAAACATCTCATTCGTAATTAACGAAGTACAAATTCCTGCCATATTACTACGAGCTTTGGTATTCCAACTCTCATGGATACTTTTCCCATCAGGAGTATCTCCAAAAGCTCCTAGAGAATGCGCTAAAACCTGTACTTTAGATTCTGGGTCTAATAAAATAACTTCTGGAGTTTCTCCGGTTTGTCTTTTACAATAATCGATAATATCTTTTTCTAATGCAGTATCCTTACTATGATGAAAAGAACTATCTTGAATATACTGTTCTCCTAAAACATCTCTCTTGAATTTCTCATCGATATCTTGAAAAGAGTGTTCCTGGAAAACTTTAAATTTAGAAATCTGTTTATAAAAACGCTTAATAGCTTGTAAGTCTTGAAGTCCATCCACAATTTCTAATGTTTCTAATATCGCATAATCTATACTCTTCTTTTGTTTTAATCCATCTTTATATTTGATAATAAACTCTTGAGCATTCGCACGAGTTGTTTTTAATAACCGCGCAAAAAGCAATTCTTTCGCATAAGCAACATTTTCACAAACTTTGATCTCTTCATCACAGAACTTCTTTAAATTTGAATAGTAGTTTTCAATGTCAGAAGCCTTTTCGATTCGAAGTAAACGATTATTTTTCGTAATATCAATTAAGTTTTCAATCATTGCCTCATTTAATTTTCCTTGTGCTTGTAAATCTAGAATGGCTTCTTTATACATATAACAAGAATATAGTAGAACATTCACATCCATCGCGGGCGCTAAATTGGATTTGGGACGATGAGTTAATAACGCAGCATAAAGATCTAAGGTACCATCTTTTTTTAACTGCGATAAAATGAAACTAGAGTTTGGATAATAGATTAATTTAGAGAGGTTATCAAGTCCTATTTTATCAATTACATCTCTAGTAAGAACATTCATATCGATAATAGCTGCAAATTTAGGTCCCTCTAATTTGACCATCTCATCAAAGGCATCTAAGGTACCATTTTTAATCGCAACAGCAATATTATTTACAATTGGCATAACCTCACTAATACGAAGTCTCGTATCGATAAAGTATTGATATTTCGTCATCCATTTTTCTAAATCGGCATAACGATATGGAATATTTAAGGCTTCAAAGTTTTCTTGTAATAATTGTTCAAAGCAATCTTTTCTAGGAACATTAGAAAATTGAAACTCTTCTTGTGATATTTTATACCGTAACTTCAAAATCGTCTGTTCCTCAGGCGTTAATAATTTTTCTTTCAAAAGTGGAAGAAGACCTGTCTCTTTTGGTAATCCATGAATCTTGATGTATTCATAGAAGTCTAAAAACTTCGTATTCGCATTTTCTACAATATATCTCATTCCATAGATTTCTAATAGATTTCTAGCGGAATCGCCAAAGAGCGCAAAAGCATTTTCCCGAATTCTTTGAGCATATTTGTCTTCTGATCCTCGAAATAAATGAATGGGATTTTCTAGGATAATTTGACGCATAAACTCAGAATCTTCTTTTAATTCTTCACTTAATCTAGTAACAAAGTTACTTGCTCCTAAAATGGATACAAACTTTTTAATTACCTCTTTTGGTAAATTTGGTTTTAATCCTGCTTCTGCTAACTTTCGATAAAGAATCGGATGTTGAAAGATGATAGTTCGTAATTCTTCACTGTCTTCATAAAGAAAACTTCTAAAGTTTCTTGTTAATGCTCTCGTCTCTGAACTATCGAATGGTAATCTTTCTAGGGCATCTAACACAAAGTCTTGGTTCTCTACTAGATAACTAAATTCTTTCGTATAAAGAAACATAGAGATATCGAGTTCGCTTTTTTCAATAACTTTTAAGAGTTCTTTTCGTGAAAATTGGAATAGGCTTTTAATAACGGATCTTTGCATACTATTTCCGTAATGTAAAATATGATCCACATATTTTTGGAGAGATTTTGAAAAATTAAGATAATCTAATTGGAAAAAGATAGAATGACTTAGTTTTCCTTCACTAGCAAGTTTTAGAATTTTTTGAATGTCTTCACAGTTTCTTTTTAGGAAAGTTGCTTGATCTTCTAAACTTGTGAATTCTTTCATTTCTTGAGTCAAACTAACTGTTAATTTAGAATAATATGAGCTAAGTTTTGCATCCTCCATAGAAAGCCTCCTATTTTCTCCTATTTTCATTTTAAGGCATTCTCTACTTTTTTACAAGAGTACAATAAAAAAAGATTCTAGATTACTCTAGAACCTTCTTTCTGAAATAGTAAATAATCATTCCCATAATCGTTGTTAAACTGATTAGGAAGAACACAATATATTGAGATATACCATCTGCTGTATTTGGATTCTTTAATTCTCTTTTATTGATGAAAGTAACTAAAGTTTCTTCCTCGACAAGAGTTCCTTTTCCATTCTTTACTGTTGTTTGATAACGGTTCTTATTTGCTTCTACTTCCTCAATAGAATATTCTGTTCCATATGGTATTCCTTCTAAGGTAATCTTTTGACCACCACGAAGACCCACGATACCTTGGTAAGATCCATCTTCTTGTTTTTCAAAATCGATAGATCCATCTTCTTTTCCTGTTCCAATATATGGATAAGGACTTGGGAAAGGATATCCATCTTTCGATGTAAAAGTAATTTTAAAGGTCCATTCTTTATTCTTCTCAATATCATTTCCTTCTAGTTTCTTTTCAAGGATTAATTTTAAAGAATCAAAATTCCAGTTCGTAACAGTTACTTCGACAGGAGCTTGTTCTAATGTTCCTTTTACATTCTCTGTATAAGTAGTAGTATAGCCATCTACTCCTGCCTCTACTTCTTTTACTTCGTATTCTGTTCCTTCTGGTAATCCTGGAATGGTAAGAGTTTCTCCATCTTTTAATGTAAAGTCAGTGACATATCTTCCATGATCTTCTGTCAAAGATAGTGTCAACTCTTCTTGGTTTCCATTTCCTTCTTTATAAGCTGTATAAGTCTCATTTAAATTTGCGAATTCTGGTTTTGTAAAGAAGATTTGGAAATGCCATTCTTTTTCTTTATTTCCTAAATTACCCTTTACTAATTTTTTTACAATGAGATTTACTAATGATAATTTTGTATTTGTAAATTCTACTTTCGTACCATTCTCCGTCAAAGTTCCAGAATCTTTTCCTTCTATGACTGTATGATAACCATTTAGATTTGCTTCTGTCTCTTTGATAGAATATGTGGTATTTTCAGGAATTCCATGAATCGTAATTTCATCATTATGTTTTAAGTTTACTTTTCCTACATAACTTCCATTCTTTTCTTCAAAAGAAATCTTTCCTTCTTTTGTTCCCGTATAAGAATATTCTTTTTGAATAGTTTCATATTCTGCTGGAGTAAGAGTAATAACAAACTCCCACTCTTTATCTAGTTCACCAGAATGTCCTTGAACTATCTTCTTTAATGTTAAGTCGTAAGAAACACCTTTTGAGTTAGAGAACATCGTATAGAATACTTTAGTTCCATCCGTTGTTCCTTCTATATCTCCTTTAGAAACAGTCTGATAATCCTCTTGATTTGCCTCTTTTTCAGATACTTTAAATTTAGTTCCAACAGGTAAATATTTTATCGTAATAGATTGTCCGTGCTTTAAAGTAATATTTCCTAGGTAAGTTCCATCTTCTTGTTGTGTTATCGTAAGGCTTCCATTATTTGGAGCATCTACTCCTTCAATAGTAGAATTTCCCGTATATGGATAAGACTCTTTCACTTCTACATCAGATGCGAATGTAAATTCAATTTGGAAGTTCCATTCTCTTTCCTTCTCTCCTTTACTACCTAAAACCTCTTTAGCAATCGTCAATGTATTAGCAGAAAGTTTTCTATTCGTATAATGAACTTTAATTGTTGCGCTACCATCTTTTTCAGGAAGAATTCCTTCATAGTTGTTAGATACTTTAGTCTCGTATCCTCCTTGATTAGCTTCGCTTTCAGAAATAGTATATCTTGTTCTTTCAGGAAGTCCATGAATTGTAATAGATTCACCATGTTTTAAAGTAATACTTCCTGTATAACTTCCATCTTCATTAGTTCTAAACTCTATTGTTCCAGTCTTCTCTTCAGTGTTTCTTGTACTTGTATAAGAATACTGATTCTCTAAAGAAATATTGTTTGCTGGAATCAAAGTAATGTCAAAATGCCATTCTTTTTCTGTATCACCATCTACAACTTCTTTTTCAATCGTTAAATCTTGTTTTGCAAGTTTTGTATTGGTGAAAGTAATAGTTTGTTCTTCTGTTAAAGTACCAACACTATTCGTTGGAATAGAAGTGCTATAACCATCTTGATCAGCTTCTTTTTCAGTTATTTCATAAGCTGTATTTTCTGGTAATTTATCAATCGTAATAGACTGTCCATGCTTTAAAGTAATGCTTCCTAAGTAACTTCCATCTCCTTGTTTTGTTATGATAAGATTTCCATTCTTTGGAGCTTCTACACCAGTTACTGTTGATTTTCCAGTATATGGATAAGACTCTAAAATTTCAGCATTCTCGTCAAAGCGGAAATGAATTTCAAATGTCCATTCTTTTTCTGTATCACCAGCGCCACCCTTAACAATCTTTTCAATCGTTAATGGATAATATAAGTTCTTTGTATTAACGAAGGATACAGTTACCTCAACTTTATTATTTAATGTTCCTTCTGTATTATCTGATGTTGTTGTACGATACTTATCTTGATTAGCTTCTTCTTCAGATACTTTGTATTTTGTTCCTTCTGGCAATCCTTCAATCGTAACAGACTCTCCATGTTTTAAAGTAATACTTCCTGTATAAGTACCATCTTCTTGTTTTGTAAACTTCAAATTACCACTCTTAGAACCATTATAAGGATAAGAATCTGCTAAAGTGACATCCTCTCTTGGTGTTAATGTGATATCAAAATGCCATTCTTTTTCTTTTTCACCAGCGCCACCTTCAACAGTCTTTTTAATCGTTAAATCTTGTTCTGCAAGGTTAGTATTTATGAATTTTACCTTTTTATTTTCATCTAGGGTACCTTTTTCTTCATCATAATCTGTTCCTGTTGCAACAGAAGAAGTATATCCCAAACTCTCATAATCTGTTGTTTCTTGAATTTCATATTTTGTATTAGAAAGTAAGTTATGGATTTTTATCGTTTCTCCATGTTTTAAAGTAATTGTACTAGAACGATAAATTCCATCTTCCCCTTTTATGAAAGTAATTTTTCCAGTTTCTTCTCCCTTTGTATAAGTATATTCTGTTGGAATTTCTTCCCCATCGATAGGTGTTAATAAAATCATAAAGTTCCATCCAAGATTAGAATCCCCATCTTGTCCTCGAACTTCTTTTGTAAGTTCTAGATCATATCTAGCACGATAACGGTTAACAAAATGATTTTCTGTAACAGAATTAATTTTTCCTGAAACAGTATATTGATTACCTTCTTCTTTTATCTCTCTTTGAGTTTCTTTTTCATCCACTACACGGTTTAGTTCATATCCCTTTTCTTTTTGAGTATCAGAGATCATCTCTGTTACACGATAATCTGTTTTATCATCAAGACCAACAATCGCTAAACCTTCTCCATCTTTTAGACTAAATCTAGCTTTATTCGCATTTTCAGATTGATTTGCCCACTCCCAGTCTTCATCGGTTCCTGGCCAATTCTCTGGTTTTGTATCTGGTTTATTTCCTTCATTATATCCAAAGATAAGTGTTTTGGTTAAATAAACCGTTTTTGTTAAATATGGAGATTGAATTTGTGCCTCTGTAGTAATATTAGAAGGAGTTAAGGTAGAAATAACAAAGTTTTCTTCTGTCTGGTATTGTGATGCTTTTGATTCGTCAAAAGTCCATTCATTATTATCTACTTCACTTTTTGGAATTAAATAAGCTTTTGTCCAAAATTCAATTGATCCTAATGGATGATTTTTATCTGCTACTTTATAAATTCTAGATTTTGTATTTTCTAATTCCTTGATACTTTCGGCATCTACATAAGTAGTAATTCCTACATTTTCTAGGTCAACACTAGTGTCACTATCAGAAGCAGAATATAAATGATAAACGGATTCTTCCTGTGAATAATCTCCACCGAGATAAATATAATTTCCATTTCTTCTATATAAAGTTCCGGCACTTCCTTGAAGTAATCCTTGATTGTTTGTTACAACATCAATAGATTCAATTCTTAATTGCCATTCATGAGAATATGGATTTTTAATTAAAGCAATCGCACTATGATCTCCTACATATCCATCTATATAAATTTCAAAATCAAAAGATTCGTCTGGATCTGATTCTCCACCAATTGCTTCTACCTCTTTCGTTACTTCTAAAAGTCTATTTTGAATAACAATTTTACCATTGTTACCAAGATATTTATCCATAACTACATTAGAAGAATCTGTATTTTCACTAACAATTGGAATATCTACATTGTAAGCAGTATCAGTTCTATTTTCTGATTTTTGTACACGGCTTTCTGCCATATTTCCTGTACGCAATCCGCCTGGTTTTGTAGCGAGAACCCAATTTCCTTCCTCGGTTGGTTTTACTCCACCGTTAAAGTCTTTCGTACTTTCTTCATAAGAATAATCTTTTTTATCTAAATTATACCAAACAAGATATTCACCGATTTCTCCACCTGCTTTACTTCCAAATTCTGCCCCTTGACGTGGAACAAGACGACGAGTTAATGTACCAGTTCCATCCTCATTATTTGTATAATATTCTACAATGATATAGTACCAATTATCAGAATTAGCTTCTTCATGATTTGTTACCACATTATCTTTATTATCTTTCAAGAATTGTTGATACTCCTCAACAGTTAATTCTTTTCCATTTTTATCAAAATTTGGATCTGTAATTTTATAAAGAACTAATGGACTTTGGAAAAGATAATAATGGTTATCACTAGCCGGAGAGAATGTAGTATTGGCATCTCCTCTAGTACGAGTTGTTTCATCAGTTGTATATTGATAAGGAGTATTACTATAGTAATTAGATAGGAAGTAAACATCACCATTTTCCTCTGTATGACTTGCTACATATTCAGAATCAACTTTAGCAATATCAATATCAATTCCATCAGCAGACATGATATCACTCTCTACTCCTACTCCATAGAATAAACGGAATGGGGTAACATGATCACTATTTAATTTTTCTTTCATGTTTTGTTTATAATAAGTATCTAGAGCATATCCAATTTTATCTTCATAAACAGAAATACTAACCGTTTGAACTGGTAACGCACTAGTTGGAATATTTACATAAAGTGCTTGACTATATCCTAAGTCAAGTGCACTACCACCTTGTTCATCCTCAAAGTCTCCTGTATCTTCTACCCATACTCGAATATCACTTAATTTATAAGTAATATTGGAAGCATCTTGATAGCAAGGATTCTTATGGTCTTCATTTCGCTTATCTGTATCTTCAGCAAAACGATAGATGGTATAAACAGTATTCTTTTCTTGTTCTGTAAAATCATCTTCTTTTTCATTTAGTGTTGATATATATTTTCTAGCATTATCAATACCTAAATGATAAATATCACCGTTAGCCCAACTACCTTTTGTTTGGTCTTGAAGAATATTTCCGTCTTCATCATACCATCCTTCTGTAAATTTGCCTTCAGAAGTTAAATGTGTACTGTTAAATGAGTAATCATAGATACCAGTCTTTACTAATCCATGCATTGTTTCAAATAAAAGTAATCCCATATCGTAAGTAGTTCCATCAATAGTAACACCATTATCCTTAATTTCCATATATTCCCCAATAGGGTCCATATAAGTTAAGGAATCTTCTACACCAGCATCATTACTTCCTCCGATAGGAACCGTTACATTACTAGTAACTCGATTTAAAACTTGTGTAAAGATATCGTCCATATCAACAGCACTTACATCAAAATATTCTGTTACATAATTGATATTACTAATGATATCATCTTTGGTAACAGCATCTACTTTTCTATCACCAACTGTTTTTGCTTGTGCATACTTACCTAAGCCTTCATAATTTGAGGTTGGAAGTTGATTAAATACGGCTGTCCCTTTAATCTCTTTATCAAAATTATCTACTTTTGTAGTTTGTCCTCCATGCCATCCATTATCTTTAGCAGTTGCTTGATTAACAGATTCATGTTCAAATGGAATGACATAACTGTTTTGAGGATCACTTTCACTTTGTTGGAATCTAGCTTTATATTGATTACTACTTTGCTCAACAACTAGGAACTCTTGAGTAACTGCATCATTTCCATTTGCCCATTTTTCCCAATTCTCATAAGCCTTCTTAATAAGTTCTACACTTTTATTTTTAATATTATCGGCACTACTAGACAATGTTTCAGAAATGGTTAAATCGTCAGGCTTTAAGTCTTTTTTAAAGTAAGTTTCAGGATCTAACATTGGATAGATTCTGGCTACTGCCCAATCATCATCTAATCTGCCTCCTACATCTACACCTACCGTATAAATTTGAAACCCGGTTTTAAAAGTATCCATAAAAAGGGAGTAATTCTTTTCTACTGCAGACTTCATATAAGCAGCTGTCATTAAACTTTGAAGCACAACAACAGAAGACCAATCATTCATATGATCTGATCTTTGAACCGCTTGATCCCAATCTGGATTGTACCATTGTCCATCAGCAACAGTATTAGAACCACCATCTGTCATAACGATAGCAGCCGGAATACGAGCAACGGTTCTATCTTCTCCAATAATAGATAAGTTGGCTTTAAATGTAGTATCTTCTGCATCCGCTAATTGTTGTAAACCAGCAGCAACACCAGAATGGGTATTTGTTCCAGCAATACGTTCAAAATTAGAGGTTTCTATAGGTTTACCACTAGAGTCTTTATCTGTGGTAGTGGCAACTACTCTAAAAGTAGAAACATTAACATAGTTTTCAGGATGACTACTTCCATTACTTCCGTGTCCATCAAAATAAGGAGCAATATAATGATATACTCTATCTTTTAATTGAGAGTGAAGTTTTTTTAAATCATCTGTTGACTCATCGGTATTTCCATCATTTAGATATTTAGTGTCATAAACAAAATTAGAATTTAATGATCCATTTGCATCTACCTTATCATGGCTTGATTTAATCTCCGAAATTGGTAATGTATTTGGTTCATAGTGAGCAAGTGGCATAACTACCGTTGCCCGTCTATCATATACAACTACACTAACCCTATTCTTTGAATTTTGTTCCATTAATGCAGTGATTGTCTTATCTGTCGCATCTACCATTTCTAGGAATCTAGTTGTCTCGAAGATGTCTGGTGTATCTTTATAGTCTGTTTGTGACTTATCTACCGAATCACCCATAGAACTAGATACATCTAGTACAATGACTAAGTCAATTGGACTAGGTGGAAATTGTTGGATATTTTGTCCACTTCCAAGCGCTGAAAAAACATGAAGAAAGTCTGTATTTAAAGTTATTTCAGAAGTAGAACCGTCTTCATTCTTCAACAATTTTAAAGTACTTCCACTAAATACTTCTCCTTCTTTTTGTCCCATCGCAAAAACCGTCTTATCGGTCCAAATACGACCAGCACGACGTGAACTTTCAGCAAGTCCTAAAGAGTCTTCTGATAAATAGTTTTCCATTGTATTAGGATCTGCTACGCGTTTATAATTTGCATTATCTGCATAAGCAATAGAAGAACGGAAAAAATTTGTTATCATCGCACCATTAAAACTTGTGCATAAAACAGCTGCGCACAAGAGTACAATAGCGATTCGATTCAACTTTTTTCGCAATTCTTCTAAAATGTATTCCGTTTTCACCGAATTCCCTCCTCTTTTAGAATTTTATTTCTATTCTAATCCTAGGAACCAAAAAATGTCAATAAATTTTTTCAATTTTTTTGTGAAAATTTTTATGGATAAAAATTTCACCAATCCAAGAGAATTTCATATGCTATCATAGGTGGGAATATGAACTGGTGGAGAAGACGAGGATGCTGGTATATTTGGTTTATCATTTTTTCAATTCTTTTATTTTATCAACTCATTATTACCTTCTTTATCATTACGAGATTTAATATCTTTCTACTTTTTCTTTTTATTTGTTTTATTTTCTTTTCGATTTTTCGAATCTTATGGTAGCTTACTACCTTTTTTTATATTCTCTAAAAAGCGACTTGTTTTATCCATATAAGTTAATTGTCTTTGAAAGAACTGAACTCTCTCATATTCGGTGGGAAAGTTTTCGATGGGAGATGGAATACTAATTAAGATCGTAAATAACTCTAACTCCTCTTCCTTTAAAGGATAACTAGCTAAATATTTCGCTAAAAGATCTTCCCAATCAAAAGAAGCATAAGTGTTTTGATAGAGTTGATAAAGATCAAAGATAGGAGGTCCTATCTTTGACTTATTCCAACTAATCAGTTGATTATTTAAAAAATGACTTAATTCTAAATGATTATGAAGAATGACTAGGCGAATCTTTTTTAATTCTTTTACTTTGGGATACCACTCTTCTACTTTCCTTCTACAAAATTCAATCATATTGTATAAAGAAGTAATATGACGCGCTAAAAGATAGGAACTAGGACTCATAAAGATTTCACTTTCGACTTGATCCATTTTTTCATCATATTGCTTTTTTAAGTAATTCAAATTTCCTAGAATCTGTTCATAAATATCTTGATAACTATAATCTTCTACTACTTTATAATGAGTGGTTTTCGCGTGAAGAAGCGCTACTAAAGAAATCATATCCATCAGTTTCTGTTCTTCTGGAATTTTTACTTCTTCAATATATTCAGAAATTTCATAATCTCCTTCTACTCTTACTTTCGGGTAATAGGTAAAAGTTCTTTGATTTAAATAATCATAAATGGGATGATTATTTTTTTTGATGACATATTTTTTCTCCTTGGTAATAACAATCGTTACTTTTCCTCTTTTTTCATAATGAAGTGGTTTAATCTCTAACTCTCTTAGTAATTGATTAACTTTGTTCATTGGGAATAATCAGTTTATCTCCTATCGAAAGTTCATTAATGACATTATACTTACGAAGTTCTTCTTCCGTAATCTGATACTTTTCTAAAATGGAAGATAAGGTATCTGTCTCTCTTACAATATAGACCTTATAGGTAGTAAACATCTCTTCTAAAGAAGTAGATAATATCGTTTCTAAAGAAGTTTCTTCTTTCTCTTCTTTTCGCTCTTCGACAACTTCTTCTTTTTCTTCTTTCCTAACAGGAATTTCTTCCTCTTTTTCTAGTAATGGTTTTTCTGTTAATTTATCCGCTAGTATATCAATATGAATAGATAGTTTATTTCCATCGATAATCTCATAATAAAAATCATCTACTTCTAATTCTACTTTTTCAACATTGTAGTGATCTTCTAAATATCCTAAATAAGGTATCGCAAAATGAAAAGTATCTGTCTTATGATTTCCACAGTCATACTCTCCTTCAATTAAAAAGTCTCCCGTAATCTCATATCCATTATGAGTTAGATGATGATCCATCGATATACTTGTAATTTCTTCGATGGGATTATTAAATAAAATCTCCTTTTTAAATGGAATTATTGTTTTCATAGCATCTCTCCTATCAATAAAATGTATGACAAAAAAAAGATTCTATGAATCTTTTTGGTAACGAAGAACTTTTTGTTTTAACTTTTTTTGAAGTTTCCAAAAAGCCTTACTATTGACAATTTCACTATCGTCTTCTTCTAAGGTACAGTCACAATTTTCATCAGGGTGACCATCCGCTTCTCTTTTTAAAGCATCATTATAATCTAAAATAACACTGACTCTTCCTAAGAAAGTTTCATCTTTCCGAAGAAGAGGAATATCTCTTAATAACAATTGAACACAATGAAGATATACATCATTTAAAAGGAAATTCCATCCATAAGACATGAAGTCTTTTTCTTCTACTAAACTCGTGTGAGAAAATAAAATATAGTATTCAATACTGGTACAATCTCTTAAGAAATCTTTTAAAGATTCTGGATTTTGATTGTACGCTGCATGAGAAAGAGTTCTCTCTACTAGATTGATATAGAAGTGATTAATCAGCGCTGGAAAGAAAGGATATTCCCTTTTTCCTTTCGAACTATTGATGGCTGAAATAATCTCATTACAAACATCACATCTTACTTTCTTCTCCTCTAAAGAGTCTTCTTCTTCTTGCGCAAATCTACCTTCTTGTACAAAGTAGAAAATGTTATAAGAAATCTCCTCAGGAAGAGAATATCCTTTCGTATATGCCTTTACTAAATCTCTAGTAATCTCTAGAAGAGGAATCGATGTTGTATGAATTCCTAGTTCTTTAGCCTCCTCTAAGAAATCGACAATATCTTTTTGACAAAAGAGGGCTTGAAGAAATTTTAGATAAAAAATGGTGCAGTCTTCTGGTCTTGTATAATCCATAGTTTCCTCCTACTCTTCTTTCTTCTTTATTTGTTCAAAAATTTCCATATAGTTTGTAACAGGTACAAACTCTAAACGGGAACTTACCTCGGAAGGAAGTTCTTCAATATCACGCATATTCTCTTTTGGGATAAAGATTTTATGAATATTATTCCGAATAGCTCCTAGACATTTTTCACGAATTCCTCCAACAGGAAGAATATTTCCACGAAGGGTAATTTCTCCTGTCATCGCAATTTGATGATCCATTTCAATATGGGCGAAAGCACTGATAAGAGAAGTAACTAAGGTGACTCCAGCGCTAGGTCCATCTTTGGATACAGCTCCAGAAGGAATATGAATATGAATATCATTCGTGCATAATTCTTCATAAGGAATTCCAAATTCTTCACTATGAGACTTAATATAAGATAAAGCTAGCATAGCGCTTTCTTTCATAACTTCCCCTAAGGAACCAGTTAGGATTAAATCTCCTTTTCCTTTATAGTAATTGACTTCAATAGGAAGTACTTCTCCTCCATAAGGAGTATAGGATAGCGCGCTCACAACACCAATCGCTGAGTCCCCATAGAGTTTCTGAGAATCAAATTTCTTTCTACCTAAATAAAATTCTAGATTATGAACAGTAAGTACTAATTTCTCTTTTTTCTTATCCACGACAAGAGAAGTAACCATCTTACGAATAATCTTAGAGAGTTGTCTTTCTAGTTCTCTCACACCAGATTCTTTCGTATAATATCGAATAATATCTAGAATGACTTGATCATATACTTTTAGATAGGATAAGCCATGACTTTTACATAGTTTCGGAATGAGATATTTTTTAGCGATATCTTTTTTCTCATATTCTGTATATCCAGCAATATCAATTACCTCTAATCGATCTAATAAAGGACTAGGAATTCCTTCCGTAGAATTCGCTGTTAAGATAAAGATTACTTGAGATAAATCATATTCCATCTCAAGATAGTTATCCCGAAAACTTTGATTCTGTTCGGAATCTAATACTTCTAGTAAGGCACTGGCCGGATCTCCTTTAATTCCTTTAGACATCTTATCTACTTCATCTATTAAGAAGATAGGATTATTGCTTTTTGCCTTCTTCATTCCTTCGATAATTCGTCCTGGACTAGCGCCTAAATAAGATTTTCGATGACCGATAATTTCTGCTTCATCATCGACTCCTCCCACAGAAATCTTAACAAAGTTTCTGCCGACTGATTTCGCAATAGACTGCGCTAAAGTCGTCTTACCAGTTCCTGGAGGACCTACTAAACAAAGAATTGGCCCAGATAATTGATGACTATGTTTTTGAACAGCTAAATGTTCAATAATTCTAATCTTTACTTGTTCTAATCCATAGTGAGAAGCATCTAGACTCTTCTTCACCTCTTTTAGATTTTCTTTATCTTTTGTTTTCTTATCCCAAGGAAGATGTAATAAATAATCTAAATAGGTTCGCATCATTCCAAGTTCTGGAGAATTGCTTGATAATGCTTCATATCGACCTAACTCAAAAGCAATTCTCTCCCTTACTTCTCTTTTACATTCTAGAGAATTTAATAATTCCCGAAGTTCTTTTAATTCCCTATCCCGAAGGGATAAATCCCCTAACTCTTCTTGAATTAATTTTATTTTTTCCCGTAATACATAATCTTTTTGAGAGGTCTCTAAATTGGTTTTGACTTTACTATCAATTCTTTTTTCAATTTCTACTAGAGCCTCTTCTTGATAAATATCTGCTAGAATCATCTCTGTTCTTTTGAGAGGATCTAAGCAATTTAAATATTCTACTTTGCGAGAAAGAGAAAGTGGTAAATACTGTACAACAATATCCGTCATTTTAGAGATGGTTGAGGCACTATCAATACTAGCAATCACACTATTACTAATGGTTGGAACTAGTTTGATATAGCTATCTAATTCTTTTCGTAATTTTCTTGTAATCGCTATATTGAGTTCTAACTCTACTTCTTTATCCAATAAAGGAGAGATTTTCCCTTCAATGACATTCGCAAAAGTATAACTATACGCACTTGACTGCGCTCTCGATAGTCCTTCTAAAACGACTCTAATCTTTCCATTAGGAAGTTCTAACTTACTCTTGATAGAAGCAATCGTTCCCATAGAAGGAAGATCCGCTAAATCCGAAGTCTCTTCTAAAGGGTTTTTCTTTGTTACAACAAAGATTCTCGTCTCACCAATAAGTTCTAATGCCTTTTCGATTTGACTTCCTAAAGCGCTATCTAGTTCTAATCGAAGTTCATTGTACGGAAGCAAAATGAGATTGTTTAGAACAATGACTGGTAGTTGGTATATTTCCACATTCTCACCCCCGTTGTTTGCTGTTTATTATAGTACAAAGAAAATTTCTTTGTCAATAAAAAAAAGAAATTCTAAGTTTCTTTTTTCTTTGCCTTTTTTTGGTATTCTAAACAGAAGCTAGATAGTTGACAATTAGAACATAAAGGGGCCATTGCCTTGCAATGATAGCGACCAAATAAAACAAGTTGATGATGAAGCCTTCCTAACGAATATCCCTTCATTTTTTTCATCAATTTTTTCTCAACCGTAAGAACATCATCTTTTTCTTTAGCAAGACCTAATCTTTTACTAACACGACTAACATGCGTATCTACCGCAATACAGTTTTCTCCGTATAGATTAGAAAGAACGACATTGGCAGTTTTATGCCCTACGCCACTTAGACTTTCTAGGTAGTCTCTATCGTTTGGAACTGCTCCTTTTTGATCTTTTAAAAGAGAACTAGCAATCGAGATAACATTTCTAGCCTTTCGCTCATAGGTACCAATAGGACGAATAATTGAAATTACATCTTCTAAAGGAGCCTTAGATAAGTCCTCTAAAGTAGGATACTTTTGAAAGAGAACGGAAGTCACCATATTGACTCTTTTATCAGTCGTTTGTGCGCTTAACATAACAGCAATCAATAATTCATAATCTTTGGTATAGTTTAATTCACAACGAGGATTTGGAAATAAAGTATCTAGATAATTAACTATCTTCTCTATCATCATTTAACCAATCATAACCTTCTAATTCAGGATTTTCCAAAGTTGCTTTCTTCTTTTTGGTAAATGCTTTTCGATTTCGTTCCACATCTTCCTTCGTTTGAATTCCTTTTTTACTCCATTCGGATAAGATTCGATCGATATAACGAAAGTTTGTCACACCATTATAGATAGCTTCTTTTAAAGCTAGAATGATGGTCTCCTCACTCACCGTTTCTAACCAACCACGAATAATTCCTATCTCGGTAGGCGCTAACTGCCGGCCTAATTCCTTCTCACAAACATCAAATAAAGTCGTATCCTCTTTCTTTCCCTTTTCTTTCTTTAATAGTAAGAAAGCTAGTTTCTCATAGAGTAAATCTAGGCTAATACACTCATTTCTAACATTATTTATCTTGACAATATTTAAAGTTAAAAAACCTCTCTCTGACAAACTATTGATAAGTTCTAGTACATCTTTTAGAGGAATTCCTAAATCATTACTAATCTTTTTAGGATTATAACTACTATCCATGCTATTCCAAAGATAGAGAATTAAAATGAAATCTTGGTCTGTTAATTTCAATTCTTTATATCGAAATAAAAGTGTCTGAGGAATCTGATAACTTTTTTCTTTTAGAAGTTCTATCATTTCGTCCATACCCATCACCTACCTATATTATACAAGAAACTAAATTTTTGGGCAAGAAAAAAAGGCTTTTGCCTTTTATTCATATCTTTGTCCACAACCTTGGCAGAATTGATCTGCAGGATTTTTTCTTGGTTGACCACAATGTTTACAAACTTGTACATTTTGTACTGTTGGAGTAACTGGTGGAACTGGTTGACCAGCAACAGGCGCTACAGGAGCAACGGTTACTGTCTTTGTTGGAATCATAGCCTTAATATTAGGTAAGTCTTCCATAATGGTTACTACGGCAAGAGCAATCGTAGCAAGAATGAATAGCCAATATCCAATACTAGCTCCACTTGTTCCTGCACTAATTAAGTTAACAACATAAGATAACATAAATCCAACCGTTAAATAACTAAGTTGTTTACATTTTTGTAAGAAGTATACTAAGCATGGTACAAGACATAAAACAACAAAAACGATAGAATATAATGTACCAGGTTTAGCATCCCAAAAATTTACGCTCATTCCAAAAGCTGAAATAAGTGGAAGGAAAGAAGCGATAAGTAAAAGTGCTCCTGAACCCATTCCTACATATCTTTTAATTGCATTAGCATCCATTGGTGCTTTTTGTTGAACTGGTACCCCTACAGGCATTTGTGGTTGAACTGGTGTTTGACCAACATTTTGTGGCATGTTTTGATTATTCATATTTTATTCCTCTACTTTCTTTTAACATTATATCACACAATTTCTTTGGAATCAATATTTTAACTATCGAGTCGAACAACTTCATAATTTTCCTTCCAGAAAAGAATCGTATAACTATTCTGCGTAATTTTATGAAGATCTACCCATTTTGTAAATAAAGAATCCACATAGTTCGTGGATAAGTCTTCTTGATAAAAGATGACTTTCGGTTCGCCAACGATGGGAATTTCTTCCGTTACATAGAGAAAATCACAGGCAGAAGAAGTGTTGATACAAAAGGTATATCCTTGATAATAAAAGCGATTCTTTTCAAACTGTAAATTTCCTAAAACGACAGTCTCGTCTAATAAAATTTTATATGGATAAGAAAGTGGATAGGCTTCTTTCATAAAAACATAATCTAAGTGATCCGTAAAAAGAGATATGGTGGAAGATAAGGTAGAATCTTCTAAGAACGATAATATATAAAGAAGGTTACTTTCTTTTCTTTGAAAAAGAAGACTATTGCTTTCTGGAAGAGATAAAAAAATAACAGCCATCTCCCCTTCTTCTAGGGTTAGATGAATTTTTTTTAATTCTTGCGCGGAAGCACCGCGCAAACAAAAAAGTAAGAAACAAAACGAAAGAAAGAATTTGATTTTCATAACTATTCTATTCTATGTTAGAAATCGAAAAATATTTGGTTAAATAAGAAAGTAAGTGTTCTTTTTGATTTTCTACTTGTCTTAAAAGAATTCCTTCCTCTAAGATAGGATAGACGATAGAAGGATGTTTTCCAGTCAAGGAAATGATTTCTTGCGAAGATAAAGCAATCTCTTTTCTACTATGAATAGGTAATTCTTGAATCTTTTTTTCTACTTCTTTCGCAGTCATAGAAAAGAAAGTAGCAGACATCTTTAAAAGTTCTTTATCATAAGAATAATAATCTATAGAAGTAAGTTTTTCTTTCGATAATATTTCCTTTATGAGGTCTATTTCTCTTCTTTCTTGCCTAGAAAAAGGATATTTTTGACTAGGATGAATTTGGGCCCATAAAAATTCTTTTTTCGCTACCCATTTTTTCACTTCTAAGTGACACTCTAAGAAATCATCAAATCCATACGAATGAAGAAGAGAAATCCCAGTAAGAGCATTTTTATCTTTCCATAGTTTTTCTAATTCTTCTTTCTTTCGATAAAAGGAAAGTTCTTGAACTCTTGCTTTTTCTTCTAGAATTGCCTTGGATAAGGTATCTTCAATTTGAAGTTGATAAGTGGAAGCAAAACGAATCGCTCTTAAAATACGAAGAGGATCTTCCCTTAGTTTTTCTTGCGGATTTCCTACACTTTTTAAAATACGATTTTCTAAATCTTCTTTTCCGTGCAGTAAATCGATAATTTCTCCTTTTTGATTCATACAAAGAGTATTGATGGTAAAATCTCTTCTTTGGATATCTTCTTCTAAGGAAGAGGCCTTTTCTATCACAGGAGTTCTTATCCCATAATAAGACAATTCCTGACGATAAGTGGTAATTTCACAAGGTATTCCTTGATAGATAACCTTTAGAGAATTTAAATTTTCTTCTTGAATAGAAAGTGGAAGTTGTTTTAAAAAGTCAAGGGAAGCATTTGTACAAATATCATAATCGTCTGTCTTTCTTCCCAATAAGAAATCTCTTGGGTATCCTCCTACCAAGTACGCTTCAAATCCAGCTTCTTCTATTTTGCTTAATAATGATTTTAATTCTTCTTTCATAATCTTTTTTTAAAAAATGAGGTGTTCTCCACCTCATTTTTTATTCCTCCATATATTTTTCAATAATTCTAGGAAGACTTTCTTTTAAGTCGTCATTAAACTTTACTAATAGAGTTTCCAATAAATCTGGATCATCAATCTTTTTTAGTTCGTCTCCTAGATATTCCCCAATAAGATATTTTTTATAATCTACCGTATTGGTTAAATATACATATCTTTTTCCATCTACCATAACGACAGAAACAACAACATATTTGTTTCCATCCGCTAATGTCCACACTTCCCCTTGTTCAATCATCTAGTGCGACCTCCCTTCTCTTCTTGAGGTTCTTCTAGTGTCTCTGTTTCTTCTTCTACTACTTCTTCTGGTTCTTCCATTTCTTTTAGAAGTTTATCCCGTTTCTTTTTCGTTCTAAGGTAAGCAATAGTACCTGCAAAAGTCGTTCCTATGGAAGTTAATAGACCAATCAATTCTTTAGAAGCAGGAACAAGTTGTTGTAAAGCAAGATTTCCAGCGGTAAAGTTAGCAATCGCAGCAGCGCAATTCTGTGCAGCTACGACTGGATTTACTTTGAAAATACAAGTTAGAACAGCCGTAGAAATACCACCTGCAGCAGCAATAATCAAAGAAAGTAAAGTCTTTTTATCCGCAGACGCTAATTTCTTCTCACGAGAAACAATAGCAATCTTTGTTGGATCTTCTATTTCTTCGACAACTTCTTCTTCAGGTTCTACTTTTTCTTCCCTCTCCTCTTCTTCTGGGTTAGGAATATCTTTTTCTTCTTCCTCTTCTTTCGGCTTTCTCTTAGGAAGATGGAAACTTCCTAAAATAGAACCTTTCGCTAATAAACCTTTAACCTCTTTGATTACATTTTTCTTTCTTCCTAAGAGAGGATAAAGTTCATCATATGGCAATTCTAAACCTAAGTTCTCATCTAATAATTGAGCCATAAAGTTATCTGGATATTCAAATTTCTTTAATCTTGCAACAATCTCTTGCGCAGATAATTTTTGTTCTGCTGCTTTCTTTAAATATTCTACAATCATATGACTAGTTGCAGAAGATTTAAATCTCTCATAATAAGCAGCATAAAGTTCACGATCTTCAAAACGAAGTCCTTTGGCTTTCATATTCGCTATCTCAGCAAGGACAAAAGTATCTCCATATCCTAAATCTATTAATTGTTGGAAAGCCTCTAATGGTGTAGAAGTCTTTTTACTAATCTCCATTAAAATATTATCGATATGACTCTTTGCAGATTCTGGACAAACAATTGCATAAAGAGAATGAATACGAAGACTTGGATCCGCAACTTCTTCTAATTTTTGGAAAACTTTATCTAAATTTAAATTTCCATATTTATGAACAATCTCAAAGGCAAGAAGTTTTCCTCGTTTTGTCGTATGTTGACAAAATTCTTCAAAATCAGGAACCATCCATTGATAGAAAGAACTTTCTACTTTTTCATATACAGTAGAATCTAATCTTAATTCTTTTAAGATAAAAGTTAAATTAGAAAATGGTAATCCTGCTTTATAAGCTTGATAAAGTTCCTTAGATAATGCGGAAACTCTCTTCTCTTTCTCTTCTGGTGGATAGGCCTTTAGTTTTCTTACTAATCTAGAAGAATAAGTATAGAAAACTTTATGATAATTCAAAATCATACTTTCATTAGAAAGAAGTCCTTCTGCACAAGCCTTTTTTACGGCATCAGCAACGACTGGTTGAGATACCTTCCTAAAGAGCACTGTTAAATAGGTAGCAACAAAAATAGGATCATTTTTCTTTGCGTCATCTAAAGGCGCTACTTTCTCCTTAATAAAACGATAAACACTTTCTCTTTCGGTTTCCATTTTTGTTTTTACTGGATCTGGAACAGGTGTTTCTATCTTAGCATCCTCTTCTACCTTGGTTTCTGTAGGAGTTTGACGTTTTTTCATCTCGCCATAAAACATTCTTTGTACAACTGTCTCTATAGGGATTCCTATCGCTTGTTTTGGATAATCTCCCATGTCATATGTTTCACTAATTCTATCTACAGATGCTATTTTTACATACACTTTCCCATTTACCTTAATTAAATCACTATTTTTAAGAACGGTTTGGTTCTTTAAAAATGTTACTCTTTCTTGCTCGGTCATATGTCCACCTCGTAATTTCTACCCTATATACTTATTATAGCATAAAAAAAAAAGAAATCTATACAATTTCTTGAAAAGTATAAAAAAAGCATTAAAAATTAATTTAATGCATCTTTTAATTTTGATCCGGCTTTAATTGTAACAGCAACTCTAGCAGGAATATTTACAACTTCACCAGTTCTTGGATTACGACCTTTTTTAGCTGGTTTTTTCTTTGCAGTATAAGTTGCAAAACCTGTTAAAGATACTTTTCCTTCACTTTTTAATCCACTAATAACTCCGCTAATCATTGCATCTAATGCACGAGTAGCATCTGCTTTTGTTAACCCTGTTTCTTCAGCCATGTAGTTAACTAAATCTGTCTTTGTCATAGACTACCTCCCTATTTCTATAAGCATACCTTGCTTACACTTTAAGAATACCATATTCAAAATATAAAAGCAAGGTTTTTTCTTTATTTTTCAAGATTTTTTTAAAACATATATTGAAAAACAGTACGATAAAGAATGATTGCGATAATTCCAACCACGGCAAGAATAGCTGCTAAGCCTAGAAAATTATATAAAGTTGCCTTCGCTCTATCGTTTCCATCTTTCTCAATTAGTTTTTTATTATCTGGAGCAGAGACTTTTGGTTCTACTACTTTTGTAATGGTTTCATCATAATATAAAGGGTGAGATGAAGATGCCTCTTTCGCACTCGGTGCGATAAAATCATTCATAGCAACATTGTTACTATCTGTTTCTAATTTAGAACTTGTATCTACTGTAAATCCACAAGTTCGACAAAAAGTATCCCCTTCCCGAATCGTGGCACCACAATTTCGACATTGCATGTTTCATAACCTACCTTTTCTTCTTCATTCTATCATACCAAAGCCATTTTAGCAAGAAAAAGAATTAGCTATTCTTTCTCGTAAAATCTCTAATTCTTTTAAACTGATCATTACACTCTAAATCGGTTTCCTCTAAAGCTTCAAATAATTTTTTCTGTTCTTTGGAAAGTTTTTCAGGAATCGCCACATTTAAAACGACATACATATTTCCCTTCGTTCCAGTATGTAAATCTTCAATTCCTTTTCCTTTTAAACGATGCTTATCTCCTGTTGCGCTTCCTGGAGGAATGGATAATTTTACATTTCCATAAAGCGTTGGTACTTCTTTTTTACATCCTAAAACTGCTTCCGTGATTGTAATAGGAATCTCTAGATAGATATCATTCTCGTCTCGCACATAGAATTCATGGTCTTTGACATAAAACTCTAAATATAAATCGCCATTAGGTCCACCATTGATACCGGCATCACCTTTTCCTGCCACGCGAAGTTGATTTCCCGTATTGACTCCAGAGGGAATCTTTACTTCAATATCCGTATTCTTAGAGACTCTACCACTACCATGACATTTCGAACAAGTTGTATCATAAGTAGAACCTTTTCCATTACAAGATGGACAAGTTGTTCTAGTCATAAAAGATCCAAACATCGTCCGTTGTTCTGCTGTTACAGTTCCTGTTCCATGGCACCTAGAACAAGTCTTCTCACCAAGTCCCCCTTTTCCATCACAATGAGAACATTCTTCAGAAACATCGACATTGATTGTTTTCTTCGTTCCAAAGATTGCCTCTTCAAAGGTAAGATTTACTCTCATGAGTTTATCGGCACCTTTTCTGCTTCGATTTGTAGATCTTCTACTACCTCCACCAAAGCCAAAACCGCTACCAAAGATATCTCCAAAGATGTCTCCAAAATCAAAGTCAGAGAAATCAAATCCAGCGCCACCATTCGCTCCATCAAAAGCAGCATGTCCATACTGATCATATTGTCTTCTCTTACTTTCGTCACTTAGCACAGCATAGGCTTCTTGTGCTTCTTTAAATTTCTCAGCGGCTCCCGGTTCTTTATTAACATCTGGATGATATTGCTTTGCTAACTTACGGAAAGCACTTTTTATCTCTTTATCTGAGGCATCTTTACTGACACCTAAGACTTCATAATAATCTCTTTTATTCATAAAACCACCTACTTTAGATTAATTTCTTTAATTCCTCTAACTTTTCTTGGAACATATCAATTGCTTTATAAATAGGTTCTTTCGTTGTCATATCAACCCCTGCTTTCTTTAAAATAGAAAGAGGATAATCACTACCACCACTAGATAGGAAGGTCAAATAGGCTTCTTTTGCGCCCTCTTTTCCCGTTAGAATATCACTTGCAATCGCAATGGCAGAAGAAAGACCTGTCGCATATTTATAAACATAAAATGGCGTATAAAAATGAGGAATTCTTAACCATTCATAGCGAATCTCATCATCACTAATCATATCTTTGCCATAATATTTTTGATTTAATTCGTAATAGGTATTACTCAACTCTTCTTCAGTAATAGGAACATTCGCTTGATATTTATCATGAATCATCATCTCAAACTCCGCAAACATCGTTTGACGATAGATAGTAGTTCTTACTTTCTCTAAGAATTCTGTTAAGTAAAGAATCTTCTCTTCCTTTGTCTTGGCATGATGATAAAGATAATCATTGACAAGCACTTCATTTACCGTAGAAGCAATCTCCGCTAAAAAGATAGGATAAGAAGCATTGATAGAATTTTGATACTTATTAGAATAATAACTATGCATCGAATGACCTAATTCATGAGCCATTGTGCTGACAGAATCAACCGTTCCATTATAATTTAGTAATAGATAAGGATAGGTATCATAAGATCCCCAACTATAGGCACCAGATTTCTTTCCAACATTTGGAAATTTATCTATCCATCTTTCTTGGAAAGCCTTCTCTAAATCTTTTAGATAAGTATCTCCTAATGGCTTTAAAGCATCCATGACCATCTTTTTTCCTTCTTCAAAAGGAATATCAGAAGTAGGCGTATCGACAATATCCACATAGACATCCCACATATGCATCTCTTTTAGTCCTAAAGCCTTTTTCCGTAATTTCATATAATCATACATGACATCCATTCTTTCATGAACGGCATCAATTAAATGATGATAAACCTCTACTGGAATATTATCATGATAAAGACTCATCTCTAGAGGACTTCCATACTTTCTCACTTCGCTCAAAAAGAAATCTTCTTTAATCTGTCCTTTATAAGCAGAAGAAATAGTATTTTTAAAAGAGCCAAAATAGTGGTACATATGATGGAAAGCATCTTCCCTTACCCTTCTATCCTTACTATTCATAAACTTCGTATAGTTACTATTGGTAAGTTCTTCCTCTTTTCCATCTTCATCGATAATGGTTCCTAAATTGATATCTGCATTATCAAAATGATAGAAAACTTCATCTCCCGTACCAAAAGCATTCGTTGCTTTCGCAATAATCTCCTCTTCTTTTTCAGAGAGAGTATGTTCTTGATAACGGAAAGTTTGTTCTAAATCAAAAGCATATTCTTTTAATTTTGGATTTTCTTCGATATACTCTAATACTTTCGAATATGGAACAGATAACATTTCAGAACTGATAAAAGAAAGTCTTGTGGAAATATCTTCCATCATCTTTTCTACTCTTGACTTCATCTTTTGATATTCCGTATTCGTCGTATCCGTATCACAAGTCATTTTAGCATATAGATAGATTACTTCACTTAATCTTGTCATGGCATCATAAGATTGATAGAACTCATAGAGGGAAGAACTACTTTTCATAATTCTTCCTTTTTGATTTTCTACCTTAGATACCAATTGATCTAATCTATCAATATCCTTTTCCCATTCTTGAGAAGAGGAATACATTTTCGATAAATCCCATTTATCTTGTTCTTTTACTTCATCTCTTTTTGGTAGTGCCATAAAATATCCTTTCTATACAAGAGAAAGTTCTAGCATTGCTCTAGAACTTCACTTTTTATTTTTCTTCAAATTCAGCATCCATTACATCGTCATCTTTAGAAGACTTTTTCTTTGAAGAAGGTTCTTCCGAAGAATCACTTTCTTCTTGTCTTTCTTTGGCAGCTTGTTCATAAACTTTCGTAGCAAGTCCCATGGCTGTTTCATTTAATTTTTCTTGTTTAGATTTAATTTCGTCTAAGTCATCTTTTTCAAGAGCTTCTTTTAAGTCTTTGATTTGTTCTTCTGCTTTTTCTTTTTCTTTCTCATCGACTTTATCACCTAAGTCTTTGATGGCCTTTTCTGTAGCAAAAATCATTTGTTCGGCATCATTTCTAACATCAGCCTCTTCTTTTCTCTTCTCATCGGCTGCTTTATTTGCTTCTGCTTCTTTTACCATCTTATCAATTTCATCATCACTTAAGTTTGTAGAAGCCGTAATCGTAATAGATTGCTCTTTATTCGTACCTAAATCTTTTGCACGAACATTAACGATACCATTCGCATCAATATCGAAAGTAACTTCAATTTGTGGTACTCCTCTAGGTGCTGGTGGAATATTCGCTAATTGGAATCTTCCTAATGTCTTATTATCGGCAGCCATAGATCTTTCTCCTTGAAGGATATGAATATCAACGGCTGGTTGATTATCAGCAGCTGTAGAGAATACTTGTGACTTACTAGTTGGAATCGTTGTATTTCTTGGAATTAATACCGTACATACTCCTCCTAATGTCTCAAGTCCTAAAGATAATGGGGTAACATCTAGTAAGACGATATCAGAAACATCCCCTACTAAAACACCACCTTGAATAGCAGCTCCCATAGCGACTACTTCATCTGGGTTAACTCCTTTAGATGGCTCTTTACCAAGTTCTTTCTTAACAATTTCTTGAACTTTTGGAATACGAGTAGATCCACCAACTAATAATACTTTATCAATATCGCTAGGTTTTAATTTAGCATCTTTTAATGCTTTTCTAACTGGCTCAAGAGTAGATTCTAATAAGTCATCTACTAAATCTTCAAATTTAGCACGAGATAAAGTTGTTTCATAACTTACTCCTTGCGCAATGAATGGTAAGCTGATAGTAGCATTGGTAGAAGAAGATAATGTCTTCTTTGCCTTTTCTGCTTCATCTTTAATTCTTTGCATAGCCATTTTATCTTCTGATAAATCAATATCATGTTTATCTTTGATATCTTCTACGACATAATCAATAATTCTTTGATCGAAGTCATCTCCACCTAAATGGTTATTTCCAGAAGTAGCTTTTACTTCAAATACGCCATCACCTAATTCGAGAATAGAGACATCGAAAGTACCTCCACCAAGGTCATAAACAAGAACTGTTTGAGCTTCATCTTGTTTATCAAGTCCATACGCTAAAGCGGCAGCGGTTGGTTCATTAATAATTCTTTCTACTTCCAAACCAGCAATTTTACCAGCATTTTTCGTAGCTTGTCTTTGGGCATCATTAAAGTAAGCAGGAACAGTAATAACGGCTCTGGTTACTTTTTCTCCTAAGTATGCTTCCGCAGTTTTCTTTAAATCTCCTAGAATCATCGCACTGATCTCTTCTGGAGTATAACTTTTTCCATTCGCTTTTACTTTTTTACTAGTACCCATTAATCTCTTAATAGAACTAATCGTATCAGGATTCACTACAGCTTGTCTTTTCGCAGTTCCTCCAACATTAATTTCTCCATCTTTAAAAGCAACAACGGAAGGAGTCGTTCTTTCTCCCTCGGCATTGACGATAACTTTTGCCTCGCCACCTTCATATACACTGACACAACTATTTGTTGTACCTAAATCGATTCCTATAATTTTACTCATAATCAATCATCCTTTCCTTATTCACTAACTCGTACCATTGCTGTACGAATGACTTTATCCTTTAATAAATATCCTTTTTGTAAAACCTCTAACACCATTCCTGGTTGAACCCCTTCTCTTTTTTCTACTAAAATGGCATTATGGTAGACAGGATCAAACGGTTTATTAGCGCCATCTATCATTTTTACTTCAAACTTTTCCATCACATTTTGTAAATGGCTGTAAATCATTTTAAATCCATCTAAGAATTTCTTCTCTTCTTCTGTCAAGTTTTCTTCTTGCGCTATCGCTCTTTCAAAGTTATCTAAGATAGGAAGAAGATCTTTTACTAAGTCTTCATTACAAAATTTTAACATTTTATTTACTTCTTCTTCTTTTCTTTTGCGATAGTTTACCATATCCGCATTTTGACGGATTAATTTATCCTCTAATTCACTAATTTTATTGTAAGCTTCATTCAGTTTATCTTGATGAGGATCTTTTTCGGTAGTCTTCGAAGGTTCTGGAGAAGGTGTCTGTTTCCCTTCCTTTTTAGAAAGTTCTTGCGTTTCTACCTTTTCTTCTTTTTTCTCTACCGTTTCTTTTTTTTGTTCTTCTTTTTTTACCTCGGTATTCATTCGTCCTCCTTCTCGATGTTTTCTTTAATGTAATCTAGAAGAGTGATTACCCGATCATATTCCATCCTTTTAGGACCAATCAACGCAATCGTACCCTCTTCTCCATGAGTATTATACTTGGTTTTTACAATCGTAACATCGTCATCAAAATTATTTTCACTTCCAATATAAACATGAATTCCACTATCTTCTTCTTTAATGGAAGAAACCATGTCTTTATCTTCAAATTTATTAATGATTTCTCGTATCTTTTCAGCATCGTTAAATTCTGGCTGCATCAAGATATTTCTTCTTCCTGCCATCTTCACGCTCTCATTCGATGCGAAATCACTAAAGGCATGATAAAATGCATTATAAAGCATCTCATGTTGTTCTACATAAGAAGCAATAATTGGTTTTACCTGGAACTCTAGAAAACTACTAACATCATCGATAGGTGTTCCTACGATTAATTTATTAATGAGTTCTACTGTCTTACTAATGTCTCTAGAAGATACCTTTCCTTCTAGATAGATATTCTTATGTTCTACATGTCCCTTATCTGTAACCACAATCGCTACTAACATCTGTTCATCTACCGGAATAACTTCTATCTTACTTACTAAATTATCTTTAGAAGAATTTCCAAGAACTATTGCGGTATAGTGCGTAAGCTCGGAAACAATTTCCATACTTCTAGAAATCACATCACTTACGACTAAAGACTTATTGTTGACAATAGTCTGTAGTTTTAGCATGTCATCTCCAGACATTTCTTTTGGTTTCATAATATGATCTACATAGTAACGATATCCCTTTTCGCTAGGAATTCTACCACTAGAAATATGTTCTTTTTCTAATAGTCCATATTCTTCTAGTTGGCTCATTTCCGCACGAACAGTCGCACTAGAACATCCCATCACATCACAAATAGATTTGGAACTGACAGGCCTAGCCGTTTGAATATAATCTTCTACAATTAATTTTAATAAATCGGTCTGTCGTTGAGTTAATAGCAACTTTATCACCTCTTAGCACTCCTATTCCTTTGGTGCTAAAATAAGTATATCACTCTCGTTTGGCATTGTCAATAATTAAGTGCTAAAAATAAAAAAGAGTAGTAAATTTACTACTCACAGGTATATTGATCGACTGTATAGGTATCCATAAAATCTTGTTTTGGAATAGGATCTTGATAGTTTTGAGAAGTGGTTACAGTAATGATTTTATCTACTAAACTAACTCTAGCTCCATCTTCTTTTAGTTGTTCTTCCAAAATAGGCTTCGTTGATTTTGCTAACTCTTCATCTTCAAAAGTCATCACCGTCTTTGATTCTTCTGAAACGACTAAATCCCCTTCTAGATATCCTGTTACCTCTGTCTTTAAAGTATATCCTACATTCGTTTCTTTATCCTCCATAGAACATACTACTTTTTCTCTTTTGCTTCCACAACCTACTAATACCATACAAGCAAGTACTAAAACGATAGTTACTTTTTTCATTGGAATCCTACCTTTCTATTCCTATTATATCACAATAATCTTATGATATTATCGAAAAACTCTTGACAAATTTGTATTTTTTGATTAGTATATACAGTACCAATTCGAATTTAGGCGAATTGGCAGCTAGTATCACACTAGCCAACCCCTTTTTATTCTTTTATGGAAGTTGCTCAGGGGGCAAC
>CANQZC010000017.1 GCA_947628235.1 uncultured Bacilli bacterium
GGTTCCGTGGTGTAGCGGTTATCACGTCTGCCTGTCACGCAGAAGATCGCGAGTTCGATTCTCGTCGGAACCGCCATGTTTGTGGTTTCATAGCTCAGTCGGTAGAGCAGAGGACTGAAAATCCTCGTGTCGGTGGTTCGATTCCACTTGAAACCACCAGTTTGAATTTAAAGAGACAAGATTTCTTGTTTCTTTTTTTGTATCTTTTGTCAAATCGACCCCACCGACAACGTATATATTAAATGGTTAAAAGTTAGAATCTTAAAATTTGTGAAATATTTAGTAATTCTGTTGACAATAGATATCATCATAGTATAATGAAATATGTTTGATAGTTTCTGCAGAAACTATTTGAAGGTGAAAAAATGGATGGGAAAAATATTGCTAAGATTTTGTATATAGCAAAAAAAGGTCGTGAAGGTTATGATCATGCCATCGAACAATGCGCTAAAAAATTAGGCATATCCAAACAGGAAGTAGATGTCCTTTTATTTTTGGAATATCATGAAAGTTGTGATAGAGCATGTGACATGGTAGAGGATAGAGGTTTTTCAAAGGCATATGTCTCAAAAGCAATCTCACGACTAATCGAGAAGGGATTAGTAAGTGTTGAAACCGATAAAAAAGATAGGCGGTATCAACATGTAATCTTGAATGAAGAAAGCAAAAAAATTATTTCTGATATGAAATGTATTGAACAGGAAGCTTCGCAAAAATTAATGGAGGGAGTTTCTAAGGAAGAATTAAAAAATTTCATGAATGTAATAGAAAAAATGGTTTCTAACATCAAAAAAGATAGGAGTGAACAGGATGTTTAAACTTTTCAAAAAATTAGATAGAAAAGATGTATTTTTTGTTTTGATTAGTGTTGCGCTAATCGCTTTTCAAGTTTGGCTTGACTTAAAACTACCAGATTACATGAGTAATATTACTGCCCTCGTGCAAACATCAGGAAGCCAAATGAGCGATATTTTAAAACAAGGTGGATATATGTTACTATGTGCATTTGGAAGTCTAGTATCTGCCATCGTTGTTGGCTATTTGGCAGCCCTTATTAGTTCGTCTTTTTCTAAAAAACTTCGTAAGGAAATTTTTGAAAAAGTAGAAACTTTCGGAATGGAAGAAATAAAAAAATTCTCTACTAGTAGCTTAATTACTCGGACAACAAATGATGTTACACAAGTAGAGATGCTAATTGGAATGGGCTTGCAAATGTTAATCAAAGCCCCTATTATGGCAGTTTGGGCAATTTCTAAAATCATCAATAAAAGTCTTGAGTGGAGTGCTCTCACGGGAACTGGTGTGGTAATTCTTTTAACTACCGTTATTACGCTAATGATTATCGTTTTGCCAAGATTTAAAATTGTGCAAAAATTAATTGATAGAATCAATGGGGTAACTCGTGAAAATTTAATGGGAATTCGTGTCATTCGTGCCTTCAACGCAGAGCAATTTCAAGAGGGACGCTTTGAAGATGTGAATACTACATTAACCAAGACACAATTGTTTAATCAACGCTGCTTTTCTGCGCTAAACCCAATTATGAATTTAGTCATGCATTTCTTAACCCTCGGAATTTATTTTATTGGTGCCTACTTGATTGTGGAAGCTAATATGGTTGAAAAAATTACTTTGTTTGGAAATATGGTGGTATTTAGCAGCTATGGTATGCAAGTTATTATGTCATTTTTAATGTTGGCGATGATTTTTATGATATGGCCAAGAGCGGAAGTATCTGCTTCTAGAATCAATGAAGTTTTAAACGAGGAACCAGCGATAGAGGATGGAACAAAAAAGGATGGTATTTCCGGCAAAGAAGGAACAGTTGAATTTAAAAATGTATCTTTCAAGTATCCTGATGCCGATGAATATCTACTTAGAGATATATCATTTACTGTGAACAAGGGGGAAACGATTGCGTTCATTGGCTCTACAGGAAGTGGAAAATCTACTTTGATTAATTTGGTACCACGCTTTTACGATGTCACAGATGGAGAAATTTTAGTAGATGGAATCAATGTCAAGGAGTATTCACAGGAGGCGCTTCACAACAAAATTGGATATGTACCTCAAAAAGCGTTTTTGTTTAATGGCACTGTGAAAGAAAATATCGCCTATGGTTCTAATGGCAAAGGGAATATTACCGATGAAAAAGTAAAAGAAGCAATAGAAGTTGCGCAGGGTACAGATTTTGTTATGGCGATGGATCAACAATATGATAGCCATATTGCACGAGGTGGAACTAATGTTTCGGGCGGTCAAAAACAGCGTCTTGCTATTGCTAGAGCGATAGCCCGTGATCCAGAGATTTATATTTTCGATGATTCCTTCAGTGCACTCGATTATAAAACTGATGCTACTTTAAGAAAAGCGTTAAAAAATTATACGAAAGATGCAACGAGTATGATTGTAGCACAACGTATAGGGACAATTTTAAATGCAGATAAGATTGTAGTACTAGATAAAGGAAAATGCGTAGGAATAGGAACACACAAGGAACTTTTAAAAACTTGTGAAGTGTATAAAGAAATTGCCTTATCGCAACTTTCAAAGGAGGAATTAGAAAATGCCTAGAGGAAGAACATATGAAAAATCTAAGGACTTCAAAGGGTCAATGAAACGACTTTTAGGGAATTTGAAGCCTTGGAAATATACACTTGGCATTGCTTTGATGCTTGCGATGATTAGTGCTATTCTGGCACTGATTGCACCAAACAAGTTGTCTGAATTAACCGATGCCATTACTGGTGGTTTGACACCAAATCTAAATGAACAAACCATTCTTGAAATCATGCAAGATGAAAATATTTCACAAGAGGATAAGTTACAATTTCAGTCATTACTTTCTACATCAGCTGAGCAACAAGGGGAAGAGTTTCTTGTTCAGTTAGATAAACTTCCAAAATCAATATATGAAAAAATTAAGCCAACTATGGATTTAGAGTTGGTAAAAAGAATCGCTCTTCTACTTGCTTCATTTTATATTATTAGTGCTATTTTTGGGTATATTCAATCTTACCTTTTGACAGGTATCTCTAACCGCTTTGCGAATCGATTAAGATCTCGTATTAGTAAGAAAATTAATACTTTACCACTTCGCTATTTTGATTCTCATGAAACTGGTGATGTCCTTTCAAGAATAACTAACGATGTGGACACTATTGCTCAGCACTTAAATCAAAGTTTATCTGTGCTTGTCACAAGTATCACCTTATTTCTAGGTTCTATTTTTATGATGTTTGTGACCAACTGGATGATGGCGTTAACTGCTATTTTAGCGAGTGTCATTGGCTTTGTATTTATGGGAAAAATTTTAGGAAAATCACAAAAGTACTTTAATCAAAGACAGGTTGAACTTGGTAATTTAAATGGCCATATTGAGGAGATTTATTCTGGACATAATGTAGTAAAATCCTTTAACGGCGAAGCTTTGGCCAGTAAAGAGTTTGATGTATTAAATGAGAGATTGTATACTTGCAATCGTAAAAGTCAATTTTTATCTGGATTAATGCAACCAATTATGGGATTTATTGGAAATTTTGGATATGTAGCGGTTTGTATCGTCGGGGCTCTTTTGACGATGAATGATATTATTTCTTTCGGAGTTATTGTGGCCTTTATGATTTATGTCAGATTGTTTACAAATCCACTTTCACAAATTGCGCAAGCCTTTACTTTTTTACAGGCAACTGCTGCTGCTTCAGAACGAGTATTTGATTTGCTTGATGAACAAGAAATGGCTGATGAAAGCGATTTTACTCATGCGTTGAAGCGCAATGAGGTAAAGGGAAACATTGAATTTAGACATGTTAATTTCAGTTATGATGGCAATCGACCAATTATCAAAAATTTTAATGCTGAGGTAAAACCTGGTCAAAAAATTGCAATCGTTGGGCCAACTGGTGCTGGAAAGACGACGATGGTAAATTTACTTATGAAATTTTATGATATTACCGATGGAGATATTTTAATTGATGGAATATCGACGAAAAAATTGAGAAGAGAGAATATTCATGATTTATTTGTTATGGTGCTTCAAGACACATGGCTATTTGATGGTACAGTTCGTGAAAATTTAAAATTTAACAAAGAAAATGTTACAGATGAAGAAATTATGGAAGCTTGTCGCGTAGTTGGAGTGGATCATTTTATTAAGACTTTGCCAGGAGGACTGAATGCGAAACTAGGGGATAATGATTCCATCAGTCAGGGACAAAAACAATTACTAACTATTGCTAGAGGTATGATAGAAGATGCACCTTTTCTAATTCTTGACGAGGCCACTTCAAATGTTGATACAAGAACTGAGGAGTTGGTTCAAAAAGCGATGGATAAATTAACTATTGGAAAAACATCTTTTATCATCGCACATAGGCTTTCTACTATTAAAAATGCTGATTTAATATTGGTAATGCGCGAAGGAAATATTGTAGAGCAGGGAAATCATGAAGAATTACTTGCAAAAAATGGTTTCTATGCGGAATTATACAATTCTCAGTTTGAAACTTTTAGTGAGTAAAGAAATATGCACGATTGTGTGCATATTTTTTTGGGGATATTTTTTGAGTAACTCTATCAAAAATAAAAAAAATATGATATGATAATATATGAATTATGATAGGAGGAATAAAAAGTGAGTAATTGTCCTAAATGTGGTTCTCAATTACCGATGGGAGCAATTTCGTGCCCTGCTTGCGGAGAACCAATTAATTTTAATATTTCCCCTGAAATGGCGACAACTCCTGCGCCTATGAATTTAGATACAAATGTGCAGCCGGCAAATGTTATGATGGATTCTACATTGGGAGGACTTGCAGCACCTGCTCCAATGCCAATGGAAGGTAATGTTGCTCCTGCTCCAATGCCAGCACAAGGTCCTATGCAAAATGCTACTGTTCCAACAACTCAGTCCGATGGAGCAAACCTAGTTGGTCAAAATGGAATACCTGTAGCAACGGCTCCGGTAGCTTTGACTCCGTTAGAAACAGTGCCAGTACCAAATGCTCCGGTATCATTAGCCCCATTAGAAGCGACACCATTACCAAGTACACCATCTAGTGTTGCAGATCCGTTATCTGTAGGGGTACCGGGAGTGGCAACGCCAACATTACCACCAGAAATGCCTGGAGCAGAGCCAACAAGTGTGGCGCCCGGTCTAGTACCATTAACGCCTTTAGCAACTCCAGTACAAGATATGCCGGTAACTCCTGTTGTGCCTCCTGTAGTTGATGAAGAAAAGAAGCGTAAAAAAGAAACTGTCGTTGGTAAAATCATTGCAGTTTTCGTAATTTTAGTATCTATAGTTGCTTTAGCTGTTATGGCATTCTTTATTAGTAAAATGTCTACCGGAAATAATGCTGTAGTAGAGGAAAAACCACCGGAGAATGTCAAAGAATATCATTATGAGGGATTCTATTTATATGTTCCAGATAATCTATACGCGGAAATATATGATGGAAATTTCTATATTGGAGATTTGGAAAATGCTTGGTCAGCCGTAATGGTTCTTCAACCTGGAACATATAATATTTTAGCAAGTAATAAATCACAGTTGATTAGTTACTTCACATCTATGGGATATGAGACTACCGAACCTGTTGAAAAGGAAATTAACGGAACGTCTTTTGTTATGACGGAAGTCATGATGGGGACTAAAAATGTATTGGTTGCTTATACGAAAGCCAATGGAACACAGGTATTTGGAATTGTCTTAGAAAATGAAACTGGTGAATATAATGACGATATATTAAGACCAATAGGTTCCATGTTGGCTTCTATGACTTTTGAAGGACAAAAATTTGAATTACCAGCGGGATTTAAGCTAGATGAATTCAAAAAGACCTTCTCTGTAGCAGAATAAGCGAGATATCTCGCTTTTTTTGTGAAATGTGCTACATAGGAAGGTCTTTACATAAAATAAAGTATAATAATATTCCTTCGTTAAATTTTTTTCAGAAAAGTATTGAATTTTGAAATTAATCATGTTATAATCAACTATGTATTTGAGTGAAGGAACAAAATGCGCTCATAGCTCAATTGGATAGAGCGTTTGACTACGGATCAAAAGGTTAGGGGTTCAACTCCTCTTGGGCGCACCACTTTATTAGTTCGGGAAATGGCTCAATTTGGTAGAGCACTTGGTTTGGGACCAAGGGGTTGCAGGTTCAAATCCTGTTTTCCCGACCATTTAGTTATTGAAGGCTTTATTATAAGGCCTTTTTTTTGTAATATCGGCAACCCCTTGCTCCCATCAAAGAACAACTTTTCCTTTGGAGCGCCCAACGGTTAAGCAATTTTGAAAAATAATTTAGGAAGGTTTTTTTCATAAATTACAAATTCAGTTCCGTGATCATGAACTTGCCCAGTTCTTTTTCCACTTTTAAAAACACCTATGGTAAAAGTGACCTCTATAATGCCTTCTTCAATTAAATCTATAAATTTGTCAAAACTTATTAATTGATATATATCTATTTTTTCGTATTTGTAATAAAGTTCTTGATTCATTGATTTTTGATAAGCATTAACAACTGCTAAGTATTTTAGTTTTCTGAGCAGTTTTTCTTTTATTAAATCAAAAGACCAACTGATAGAATTGTCGGCAACTCGATAATCTCTATCGAGAATTAACAAACTAACTTTTTTCATTTCTCTATTTACTATCAATTTGAAAAAATATCGTGATCCTATTGGAGAAAAATTTTTACCATTTACATTGCCATTAAAAATTTTATATTTCGGCATGTCTTTATCAGGATACCCGAATCGTTCTCTTAATGACTGAATAGCAAATAAACTATCTCCATCAGGGGTAGCGACAAAAAGTTCGATTTTTCCTCTGCTATAAAAGTTTTTGGTTTTTATCTCTATAGCACCAAAGTCTGGAATTTCTAAGTTTTCTTCCTCTTTATTTAGAAGGCACTCAAAAGTATACCCGATTCCTGTCGTGCCCTTTCTTTTACTTTTAACCCAATTCATATCTTTTATTTGCTGAAATTGTTTTAGTAATCTCTTTATGTCATCATTGACATCAGTTTTAAAATTTTCTAGTGTTAACATATTATTCCTCCTATATAATTATTATTGATGATAGAGTTTTTTCCTTTTTTAGAAACTCCTTTTTTTAAAATTTTAAATGTGTGATATAATGAAGACGGCGATAAAGTATGAAAGAGATAGTTAGTCCATTATTAGAATGGTATCAAGAAAATAAAAGAAGTCTTCCATGGCGACAAGATAAAAATCCATACCATGTTTGGATATCTGAAATTATGTTGCAACAGACCCGCATCGAGGCGGTAAAAGGATATTATCAGAGATTTATGAATGCTCTTCCAACGATTGCGGATTTAAGCCGGGTTAATGATGAAACTCTTCTAAAATTATGGGAAGGGCTTGGATATTATAATCGCGCGCACAATCTAAAAAAGGCGGCTATAAAGATAATGAAAGATTATCAGGGAATATTTCCTGAGAAATATGAGGATATTTTATCTCTTCCAGGAATTGGGAAATATACGGCTGGCGCCATTAGCTCCATCTGCTTTCATGCAAAAGAAGTTGCGATAGATGGTAATGTTATGCGTGTATATGCTAGATTGCAAAATAAAGATTTGAATGTCACAGATGAGAAAGAAAAACAGAAAGTAGCCGAAATATTAAAGAAAATATTACCAGAGAACTCTGGAGATTTCAATGAAGGCATTATGGAGTTAGGGGAGACAATTTGTCTTCCAAATGCGATGCCGAGATGTTCTATCTGCCCTTTAAGCAACCTCTGTTTAGCGCATCGACATCATACGGAGCTGGAAATTCCTCGAAAAATCGTGAAAAAGGAAAAGCAGCAAGAAAAAATGACAGTATTTCTAATGGTGTGTGATGGAAAAATTGCTATTCATAAGCGTACGAATGGCGTATTAAAAGGGCTATGGGAATTTCCCAATATAGAAGGATATATTGCCAAAAAAGATTTCCCACTATATATTTCCCATATTATAGATATTCGAACGGCAACGACAAACACTCATGTATTTACACATAAAGTATGGAAAATGAAGGGTTATATTGTACGAGTTAGCCAGATGGATCAACATTACTTGTGGAAATCTTTAGAGGAAATTGATGAGAACTATGCTATCCCAACTGCGTTTGGACCATTTTTAAATTATTTAAGGGAGAGTCAAAAATGAAATTTGTTTCTTGGAATGTTGCTGGGTATCGAGCTTGCCTAAAAAAAGGGTTTTCTGATTTTTTCGAAAAAGTTCAAGCAGATTTCTTCTGTTTACAAGAGGTAAAAGCCACTGAAGAAGAAATCGACTATCGTCCTGCGGGATATTATTGTTACCGAAATTTGGCAGAGAAAAAGGGATATTCAGGAACTATTATTTATGCAAAAAAAGAACCCATTTCCATATTTTATGGCATGGGTATTCCAATTCATGATAAAGAAGGAAGAATGATTACTTTAGAATATGAGGATTTTTATTTGGTTAATACATATGTCCCAAATGTAAAGAGAACTTTAGAGCGACTAGATTACCGCATGATTTGGGAGGATGACTTTCGCCAATATGTACATAAACTAAGTCAAAAGAAGATGGTTATTATTTGTGGTGATTTTAATGTTGCCCATACAGAAATAGATATTAAAAATGCGAAAGCTAATCGTGGAAATGCTGGGTTCACAGATGAAGAAAGGGCGAAATTTCAAGAACTGCTAGATAGTGGTTTTATTGATACCTTCCGTTATCAGCATCCAGAGGAAGAAGATTGGTACACTTGGTGGAGTTATATGCGCAATGTTAGAGAGAAAAATATTGGGTGGCGGATTGATTACTTCTTATTATCTAAGCGTGATATTGACCATTTAGAAAAAAGTTTCATTTATCGTGAAATTTATGGTAGTGACCATTGCCCTATTGGTATAGAAATAAAATAAAAAGAATAAGAAAATTGCAACTTCATTGCAACGCTATCTTATTCTTTTTTCTTTTTTTAACATTTTTTCATGAACATATTTTAAAGAAGTTACAGGCCCAGCTGTTAAAACTCCAATAGCTGGTTGAATAATGCTTTCTCGACGATTTATTTTTTGAATTCTTTTTAAAATCAGTTCACTTCCATTACTTTTTTCTAAAACTTTTTTCTTTTCCATATCCTGTGGCAGATACTCCTCTAATTTTTTAGTGACAGTGGAGTAGTGAATACTAATTGTACCATCTACATTTGTATGGAAATACTCTGTCTGCATGCCATAGATTTTTACAAAAAGCGGGAAAGATGCATCAACAATGTTGGATACTTTATTAGGATTCTCTACGAAAAGCATTCGAATATCTCCTAAGTAAGATAAATTACATAGGTGTTTATATAATCCAGTTAATGTCATTTTACTTTCTTTTAAAGTATAAAGGGCAATGAGTAAAGCTAGTTCACGATTTTTTTGAATGGCTTTTACTAAATTTTCATCACATCGATAGGGCCTAATCGGCTTTTGAAATCTTCCTGGAAGGAAAAATGTGTTCCACTTATGATTTTCTCCTTGGCGATTCCAAGTCGTCATTTCGTTTAAAAAATCTTGTTCACTTACTACGCCATATTTAAATAAATATCCCTCAAAGGCAATATGAGTTTGATAGGTTACTCCTGTTAGATAGGAAATTCTTTCTAGGTTGATGTTGGAAAATAAGATGCGAGCACTTTTAGGATAATCGGTTGGATTCCTTCTTAAATTTTCTTGCTGCCATGTGTTTTTATTTTTGACAACAAGTATCAGATCTATCATAGATTTTTTTTGAAGAGAGTATCCTTTTTGATGAAATACACCAGAACCATATCCAAAGACGCCTGCGAAAGGAGTTTCATTTTCTCTACTCTGAATAAAATTTTCAACAACTTCATGATTTACTAGATTTTCCATACATGCCTCCCTACAAAGCCAATATTATAGTCCCATTTATGAAAATAAGCAAGGGAAGAACTATAGATAATGAAAAGAAAATGTGATACACTATATATAGTTGTTCATGTAGCTCAGCTGGATAGAGTGTTGCCCTCCGAAGGCAAAGGTCGCGAGTTCGAATCTCGCCATGAGCACCATTAGAAAATAACGCATGAAAATGCGATACATAAAGACTTTTTTTCAACAATTTCTAACAGTAGAAAGAGTGAAATTTTTTACATGGCAGAGTATTACATTGATTTAGGATTATCTACAATTAAGGTGTATGAATATCAAGATTGATTAAAGTTATTAGAAGAGTCCTCTATCTATTTTAAAAATCACTTTAGTGAGCAGCGAGGAATTTGTGAAGAAAATTTAAATGAACTTTGTTTCTATTTTGAAAAACTGCAAAGTAAGAAAAGCGATGCCGAATGATTATGACTGGAAAAAAGCATTAATTATAAATATGGGTGAGAAAGCAAATATTTCTTGAATTGTTTCCTCCGGTTTAAATCTTATTAATAGAGTTATTAACGATTTATAAAAAGGTATTCTTAGAATACCTTTTTTGTGTTATAATAAGCGCGTTTGGAAGTGATTTGATGGAAAAACAAAGACCTTTTAAAAGGTATATACATTCTGTTATGATTAATCAAGATTTCTTTTCAAAGCATTATTATCATAGTGTTATTGATTTAAATTTAATAAAAGTAGATTATATGCTCCAATATGGTATTTTATCAAAGGCTCTCATAGAGAAGAGACATTTACCACAAATTTATACCCACAGCGCAGATGATTATGATTCAAAAAATGGTCAGTATTTTATTTCTTTATCAGAATTCCCTAAAGATTTAAATTTTTCTCCTTATTTTGAATCTTTTACTCTTCATGTCTTGTCCTCTTTATCATTTTTATTGAGTTCCGATTTAGAGATTACAAGGAAAGGGGAAAGATCACCTTATTTTGATGATGAAGTTTTTCGTTACGGAAGAATTCCTAGAGAAGCTATCCAAGGAATTCTCTTGCCGGAGCATTTGACATATCAAAAAATAGATCAATTAGCATATTTGCCAAGTGATCTTTCTTGTTATACTAATCGGTATATTCAAAATTGGATTGCCTGTACTGAGGCATATTTTGGTAAGAAAATCGAAAATCAACCAATTGCAACTAGCATGAAACAGTTATGGTCAATTATTCGTCAATTTGAACGCCCTGAAAATTGGGTTGACAGTATTCTAGAAGAGCAAAGAGAGAAATATGGCGAAGACTTAAGAGATGTTTTAGCGCGTATTTTAAATCAATTATGGTCTAACCATTTAGGTTTGTCTAACCCAAGATATATCGATGTGTTAGAAAGTATTAATCGAAATCGTGTCCCTGTTTATGAACTACGTGAAACAGGTATTCAAAAAATTTTATAATATGGTAAAATAAAATTGAGGGATAATATGAAATATGTAAAAGTTGCTTTTCAAAATCAATCAGGAGCAGATAAAAATGTGATTTATCAAATTGACGAGGTTACCGTTGCAGACCATTGGAATCCTAAAGCGACAGATCCAAAAGAAATGGGTGGGTTTAATTTTTCAACGGAAGATAAAATTTTAAGATGGCTAGTTCGTGGTGATACACTCTATGATGTTCTTTTACCAGAAGATAGTGAAGTAGTAGAGGTAGAAAGTGAATCTTCACCCCACGGTGTTTTTAGAGCCAATAAAGTCATTCTTACCAATCCAAGACCGATGACAGATGAATTAGCATATCAGTTTTATTTTCGTTCTAATCTCCCACAGAAATCTTATTATAAAGCATTAGCGGGATTAATGGTAAGAGGTTATAAAAACACCGCACTTCAATTAATCAAGGATAAAGTGACTACAGATAATATTGAGGAAGTTCTTCTTGAAGTAAATGATTTTTGTAAGCCTGAGAATGCCAAAGACAAAGCTCATTTAGATGTTTTTCAGGAAATTTATGATATTTTACTAAAAATAGAGAAGACTAAAGAAAAGAATCAAGCTTAAATTCTATTTTTATTATATTGAAATGAAAATATGATTTATGCTAGAATAAAAAACAAATAAAGCTGATGGGTAAAATGATAGAAAATATGATATATGTGTTTTTCTAAGTTAATTTTACCATTTCTTTTTAGGAGGATTTATGAATATTTTAATTGTTTCTTATATGGCAGATAATTTTGGTGATAATTTGATTCGCATCTGCTTTGAAGCAATATTAAGGATTGTCTTAAGTAATTTAGCAGTAAATGATTATAATATTAAGGTCATGCATTTAAAGAGTATTGATGAAAAATTAGTGGCAAGTTCAGATATCATCTTTTTTGCAGGAGGAGGTCTTTTTGGATTTAGCTATTTAAACCTTTTTGATTATACAGAGAAAATTGTGGAAATTGCCGATAAAAAGAAGATTCCTGTCATCTTTTCTTCTATGGGAATCAATAATATGGATGCTACTCCAGAATCAGAAAAAAGGATAGAAAAACTACTAAATAAATCATGTGTTCGTGCTTTTTCTGGGAGAGAGAATATTGATTTTTTTAAAAAATATGTTCACAGTAATACCCAATATGTACCACAGTTAGTAGCAGATCCTGCTGTTTGGGTAAGAGATATTTATAGCAGATATCTTACTACATCAAGGGATAAGATTGTTGGAATTAATGTGGTTAGGGGTGGCCTTTTCAAAGATAATGGGAATGTATGGAATATTGATGAAGAAATGGCGTATCTAAACGGATTAAAAGAATTATTAGATAAAGCTCATATTAAGTATAGATTTTATACGAATGGTAGTGTTTTAGATAACAATGCACTTCGTTATTTTGCTAAAACATATCAAATTTCTGAAGAATCTCTTATCTTTCCACATTCAACAAGAGAGTTTATTGAGACGGTAGGAAAATTTAAAGCAGTAATTGCGATTAGAATGCATTCAGCTATTGTTTCTTATTCTTTAGGAATTCCTTCTATTTGCTTAGTATGGAATGAGAAAATACCACACTTCTATCAAAATATAGGGTATGAAGATAGAGCGCTTCCTTTATCTCAGTGGACTTGCGAGAATGTTTATGAATCCCTTCAAAAGTTGTTAAATGATAAAAAATATCATACCAATGAAAAATATTTAATGACGACATATGAATATTTATTTCATGCTGTTTCTAAAGTAATTGATAAAAAGGTTGAAATGTTCAGTCAAGAAGAAATTGCTAAAAGATTACAGGAGCAAGGTGTTTCTCCTCAAGAAGATTTAATCAATTACCGATTAAAGTGTGATAGATCTGAGTACCATTATGTTGCTTGTTTTGAACAAAATCGGGAATTAAAAACACAAAATAAAAAATTAAAAGAAAAAAATAGCGAGTTAGAAAAGCAATTGAAAAAAATCAATAGTATGTTTATTGTGCGATGCTATCGGAAAATATTTAAATAATTTTATAAAATTATTCCTTTTTTCTAAAAAATACACCTTTAAAAGGTGTATTTTTTGTAAGTAGCATTTTTACCATTTTTTTCCAGGATAGTATTCATAGTTGTTACTTTCTTCTTGCCTTCTAAGTTCCTCATTTCGCCCCTGTGTATTTTGTTTTATCTGTTGCTTAATTTCTTCTTCTTTGCTAGGGTCACTAGGGTTACCTCCATTAGATGGATCATCCCCACCACCATTGGATGGGTCTTCTTTCCCTTGAGATGTTTGTTGTTGCTTAATTTCTTCTTCTAATTGTTCTGCTTCTTGACTTTTCCCGTTGTTGTCATTTTCATGAGCACAGTCATCTTGATAAAGAACTTGTTTTGCCTCTTCTAGAAGACCCGTTGTCTTTTCTTTTTCCCACATTTTTAAAATAGAAAGAGATAAGTTAACTCGGATATCACAAACTCTTTTAGAAGATGGTTTTTTGGTAAGCGCAATTTCATATCGTTCTTTGGCTTTTTCATAATTTCCTTCTTGGTAGTAAAAATTTCCTTCATTGTAATAGTCAATATAAGATTGATAGAAGTTTAAGGCATATAGAATAGAAAATGTAGTATGACGATAATTTCCTTTCTTATAATTGCGAATTGTAAATTCATTTAAAAGATAGATAGAGGAAATCCAAAGAAAGGAAAAGGTAACTAGGAGGATGCCCACAGTTGTTATTTTTTTCATCTAGTGAGCCCCCTTTCTAAATTCTATTAGTAGGATAGTTAAAAGGGGAAGTAAGAAAAGATAGTAAGTATCCTCATAACCTTTCTCACTTTTTTCATCAAGTTTTTCTTGTGCACCTTTTTGTATCTTTTTGAGAGCATTATCTACTGCCTTCTTCTGGCTCATGTAGATATAGTCGCCACCCATATCTTTTGCGATTTGCCTTAGAGAAGTCTCATCCATCACCGAGATGGCATCTTTTTCACGATAGGTTTCAGAATCATAATAGGTTAAGTATACTTCCCTTTCTTCTGAGTAGTCTAAGATTTTCATCTTTCCACCTGCATTTGTACCATATCCTAAAACAAAGGCAAAATCTATATCATCTTTGAGTTCCGAATAAGATTTCAATTTCTCATCACTAGTATTTTCCCCATCGCTAATAAAGAATACAATTTGAACTCTATCTGTTTTTTTAGAAGCTTCTTTTAAAAGATTTTTCATTAAATCTAAAGGCTTATTTAAAGAAGAGCCCCGTGCATATAGTTCGGTAAGAAATACAGTATTTTCAATTCCTTCAGAAATGATATTGGGATCCTTGACAAATGGAACAGCGAGATGTGGATTATTATCGAATGTAACAAGGGAGAATCTAGCGCCTCCTAATTTTTCTATGATGTAGTTAGTATCTTCGATAACATCTTGGAATCGTGTTGTTTTCCTGCCATCTTCTGCTTTCATACTAATGGTGGTATCAATGACAAAGAGAACATCTAGATTATTAGAGATAGTATCAAGTCCATCTTTTTGAAATTGAATGCGTAAATTTAATAGAAATAAGAAAAGAAGGATTCCGGCTATAGGGAGTGTCTTTCGTATCTCCTTTTTAGGAAAGAAACAGAGTAGAAAGATACCAATCGTGAAGGGAATCATAATCCAAAGAGGAAGGATAGGGTGAATTCTCATAGGGATACCTTCTTTCTGATAAGAATTAATAAAGTCATAGAGCCAAGAAGGAAATAAAATGGAATCTGAGGAATATCTTGCGTAACCTGAATTTCCTTTTCTTGAATTCTAGATTTACTAGTCTTTTCTATTTCATCAATAATCTGTGAGACAGTTTCTGTTTTAGAATTAAAAAGTTTTCCACCTGTTAATTCGGCTGCTTTTTGAAATTCTGTTTGATCTTGAGGAGATATATTGTCTGTGCCAATTCCATAGACTAGAACATTATATTTTTTAGCGATTTGAGCAGCCTCTTCTAATGTTAAAAGAGGGGTTCCAGCAAGGGAATTATCTGTCGAAAAGATAATGATTCTAGTTCTTTCTTGCTCTTCCTCTAAATCAGGAAAATTATAGACACAGGAAGCTAATCCATCACCGATAAGAGAACTTCCGTTATTTCCTTCGGATGTTCCATAGATAATATACATACTATAGTCAAAATAGTCCCCGCCCTCATCTTCATATTCGTAGTTATTACTTTGACTAAGATGGAAGGCGGTTTCTAACTTATCTAAAATGGAAGTAATATATTCATAATCATCCGTAAGTGGAGAAACTGTCGCTGAAGAGGAATTGAAGATAGAGATACCAAAGCGTTCTCCCTTTAGTCCATTGACAGTCCTTTTCAAATTTTCTACAATTTGGTAGTTTAATTCATCGACAGAGGCAGAAACATCCATACAAAGGATGATATCACGGTTATATTCTTCCGGAATGATTTTATCTATTTTTGCAGGTCTAGCAAGTAAAAATAAAATAGATACGAGAGAAATAGCAAATAATCCACGAAGAACCCATAAATAGCGTTGATATTGTCTCCACTTTTTTTGAAAGTAAGGAGTCTTTTTTATGTACTCGGTATTGGCAATTTTAACGCCCTCTTGAAAAGGATGTTTTTTCTTTTTAGAAATGAAAAAGAAGAGTCCTAGAAGAAGGAATCCACTGAGGAAGAAAAGAGGATGCTTTAGTTCCATTCGTAAATCACCTTCTTTGCTTTTTCCATAGATGTTTCTATATTTCCACGAGAAATTTGGGCGAATTCTGGTTGATAGTACTCTTTTATTAGTTCATAAGCAATTGGCATATTTATGACTTCCATTTCCGCTAAAGAATAGTTTTGAACAGGGATTCCTGTTACTTCTGCCATAAATTCTCTTACCAATTTACTGAGTTGCTGATAAGCTTTTCGATTTGTTATTTTTTCTCCTTTCCAAAGAAGGGATAACTGTTCTATTTTTTGTAGATATTTTTGCTTGATAAAAGAAATATCCGCCCTCTGGAAATAGGTTGGTGCCACTTTCTTCTCCTTTTTCTTTCTATGACTCCAAAAGAAAAGAAATAGGACTACTAGAAAAAGCCCTAATAAACATAGGGTTGGAAGAAAAGAGTAGTGAAATGGTTCTTTTAACTCAACGGTTACTTCCATATTTATGCCTTTCTAATAGTTCTATTACTTGCAAACTAATTTCTTTCTTATCATGAATGCAAGTACATTCACATTGACATTTTTGAAACTCTTTCTGTTTCTTTTGATAGAGTTTTTCCTTGGTTTCTTCGGCTACTTTCGCTAACGCGTTATCATGCATCAAAAAATTAGGTAGATATTTTTCTTCTTCAATATCGAAGGTATCATTTTCTTTCATTGCAATATCATCGATAGAAAGGAGAAATAAGTCATTAAAATAACTGAGTCCGGTAAGAGTTTTCGTATCTATCGTTTCCATTCCATGAAGATCGGTAATGAGAAAGATAATCATTCTCTTTTTGATATTTCGTGATACATATTGTAGAGTGGTGTTGATATCGAATGTATTAGGAAGAGAGCCTTCTTTTTCATATTCTGTAAGATACTGTTCTAAGTGGTATAGATCATATTGAAAAGGTTTATATTGAATTGTTCCTTGACGATTATAAATCATTCCTACATAGTCTCCATTTTTGGTTGCTAGATAGCCTAGTGTTCCTGCTGTAAATAACGCTAATTCTTTTTTTGTTTCCTCTTTATTTGCATTCGCACCCATTCTCGTACCAGTATCCATAAGGAGTAAAATATTGTGTTTCTTTTCGGCAATAAATTGCTTTACTAAAAGAGAACCACTTCTAGAAGATGCTTTCCAGTCAATATCTTTGACATCGTCACTGATGACATATTCTCTTAAATTTTCAAAGTTCATACTTTTTCCTTTATAGACGGATTTATAGGTTCCATCTAGGATATTGCTTGTCTTTTTATTGGAAGAAATGGTTAGATTAGCCCGTATTTGATTAATATATTTTAACTTCATGGTGTTGGAATCGCCCCAAATATTGCATCGATAATTTGTTCTACACTGACATTATCTGCTAGGGCAGAGAAGTGTAGAGAGATACGATGCCTTAAAACAGCATATCGAAGATACTTGATATCATCTGGTGTCACATGCGTTCTTCCATTAATTAACGCAATTGCTTTCGAACATTCCATAAAGGCAATGGTTGCTCTTGTACTAGCGCCTAGACTGATGTAACTAGCGTATTCTGGAGCGATAAATTGGTAGGGATATCTAGTCGCATATACGATATTGGCAATATATTTTTTGATAGATTCATCGATATAAACTTTTTTAGTCATCTCTTGAAGATAAGTAATATCTTCTACTTCTAAGATAGAGTCGGCATTTGAAAATACATTCTTTTCAATTCTATCTAGAATTTGGACTTCTTCCTCAACGGTTGGATAGTCTACTTTTTCTTTTAATAAGAAACGATCTAATTGGGCTTCTGCTAAGACATAAGTTCCTTCTTGTTCAATTGGGTTTTGGGTTGCAATGACGATAAATACTTCTGGTAGTTTATAGTTTTCTCCACCGATTGTAATTTGTCTTTCTTGCATAGCTTCTAGCATAGCGCTTTGGGTTTTCGCACTAGATCGGTTAATTTCATCTAGAAGTAGGAAATTCGCATAGACAGGCCCAATTTTCGTTTCAAAAGTATTGTTACTATAGTTAAAAATTTGTGTACCTATAATATCGCTAGGAAGTAAATCAGGGGTACATTGAATTCTTGAGAATGTTCCGGCTAAGGCATCTGTCATGACTTTAGCAGCTGTTGTTTTTGCTAGTCCAGGAACGGATTCGAGAAGGATATGTCCATTCGCCATTAGACAGGTGAGAAGGGCAATTCCAAGTCGTTCTTGACCAACAATTTTTTCGCTATAATATTGTCGTAGACTAGTAGTAATTTGATTACATCTGTTTAATTCTTCTTGGGTGATAGTTTCTTTTGCTTCATTCATATATATCTTCCTATTCTATTAATTACTTCTATTATATCTAAAAATTCAAAAAAGGACAATGAAATATGATATACTAAAAGAGGTGATGTTATGAAACTATTAATCGCATCCGATATTCATGGTTCTTTAGAATATACTCTTCAGTTAGAACAGATTATAAAGAGAGTAAATCCTGATAAAATTGTTCTTTTAGGCGATTTTTTATATCATGGACCTAGAAATCCGATGCCATCTAGATATGACACGATGAAAGTAGCCGAAATTTTAAATCAATATCAAGAGAAGATTCTTGCAGTACGAGGAAATTGCGATTCGGAAGTGGATCAAATGGTTTTAGAATTCCCTATCATGGAGGATTATCGCGTAGAAGAGATAGATGGCCATAAGTTTTATTTTACGCATGGTCATTTACTAGAAAAAGTTCCTTATCAAGATGGTATTTTAATTCATGGACATACGCATATCTATCATTTAGGGAAAGATTATATCAACCCTGGTTCTATTTCTCTTCCAAAAGTTTATGAGGAACATACTTGTATTATCTATGAGAATGGGACTTTTACTTTATATGATTTGAATTTTCATAAATTAGAGGAGTTTTCATTAGACTAGGCTGTATTTGACTTTTTTCAATTTTATGGTATTATAGATAGCACGAAAAAAGGGGGGAACTTTTTTTATGCAATATAATATTCATTTTAATATGCGAAAAATCCTGAAAATCCATGACCCTTTTAAGATGGCTCAAAGTAATGTTTTAACTTATGTAGATATGGACCCAGAGTTATTAAAAGAAAAGGATACTTGGTATTATATTCAATCGAAAGTTGTTTTCTTTAAACCACGAGAGGATGTAAGGGTAGCAGGAGAATGTATTTCCCAAGCTTATGCAGAAGCGTTAGGGGAAAAAGCAGCGCAGTATTCTGTTGTAAAATTAGATGGAAAAATCGGGTTATTGAGTGAAAATTTCCAAGAAAAGGGAAAATATCGATATTATGACTTTTGTCAATTACATCAACTATTTTCTTCTTTCCCAAGAAGATATAATCAATTTACTTTAAAACAATTATTAGAGACTTTAGAATATCATGACCCAGAAGCTTATAAGCCATTACAACAAGCTCTGATTACTCGTTATATTTTTGATTGGTTTACGCATCAATTAGATGGAAATCCAAGAAACATCAATTTACGAGAGAATAAGAAGACGGGTAAATTAGAATTGGACCATGTCTTTGATAAAGAACAATCTTTTGGTGTGAATAATGATGGCGTGTTTGATGAAGAGAAATTAGAGATATGGATACCAGCCATCCCTTATGATGAGATGGACTTTAAAAAGAATCCATATCAAATAGATGGTCTAGATGCGAATATTTTTTCGCTCATTACAGATTATCCAGATATGGCAGTAGTAGCTTTTGAGAGAGTCTTCTCAGTGGACTACAAAACGATATTAGATACTTTTGCAAGTGGAGAAAAACCTTTCAGTTTACCAGATGCAACTCTAACTTACTTAAAAGGCATCGTCGATCGAAAAGAATACGAAAAAGACAAAGTATTACAATTAGTATAGTAAGGATGATAACATGATTTTTAAATTACAGATTTCAAAAGAGAATATAAGGAATATTGAAGGGGCTTTAAAATTAAAGAAAAAACAAGTTTTAAAATATGTTCAAATTGATCCAGAACATTTAAAAGAAAAAGATAATTGGTATCGTATTGGAAATACCGTTCAATATTTTAAAAATAGAACTGACTGTCGAATTATTGGTGAGCTTTTATCAAAGGCAGTAATGGAACATTTTGGAAGAGTGAATGCACAATACGAAATTGGTTTTATGGGAGAATCTAGATTAGGATTATTATCTCCAAATATTCAACAACCAGGATACCAATACTATGATGTTTCTACTCTTCATCAATTATTTCCAGAACTTCCAAGAAGATATGGAGAGTATACTTTAAAAAGCCTTTTAGAAACATTAAAAAATCGACAAATAGAAGGTGCCGATGAATTAATTCAGGATATTATTACGGTGTATACCTTAGATTGGTTTACGCATCAATTAGATAGAAATCCAAAGAATTTATTATTTGAACAAGGAGAGAATCAAAGAATTCATCTTTCTCCATTAATAGATAGTGAAAGTTCTTTTGCCGTAAATCGGGAAGGACATATTGATACAGAGTATCCTAAAATATGGATACCAGCCATTCCTTATGAGGATCCAGACTTTAAACATCATCATTGTAGCGAGTCTGAATATGATGAGAATATGTTCTCTTTAATGGCAGAATATCCAGATATTGTGATTCCTATTTTAAAACAATTATCGGATGAGAACTTTGATTCTATGATACAGGAATACCGTAAATCTTTGAACGGAAAAGTTTACCTAGAAGAGGAAGGGGTTTCTTTCTTAAAACAATTTGTCTATCGAAAACAAGAAGCTAGTTATCGTATGACTAGAATATAAGAGTCTTTCTAAAAAGACTTTTTTTATGACTTTATGATATAATTTAATTGGTGATAGAATGATTTATACGATATTCTCTCTTTCTCTTCTTTTTGCGCTTAGTATCGGTATTTGGGCAGGAGTTACCAATTTTGTTACTTTTTTATTCGTAGCGTTTCTTCTTCTTTTGATTCCTACTATCAAAAGAATTCTTCAGGAATGTCATGAATTTGGAGTGAGGCGTGTTTTTCATTTTCAAAGTGAAGAAACTTCCAATATCATGGTAAAAGTATTGATACAAAGTTTAAAAAATTATCGTAAGAATGAGATTTTAGAGGTTTCTAAAGAAACTGTTGTTGTTCGTAATGATAAAGGTACTTTTTGTCTATATTGCTATTCTACTACGGGAAAGATTTGGGAACATAATCATCATTGGTTCCGAAAAAGAAAGAATAAAATAGAACCAGTAGAAAACGCTAATGAAAAGGTAGAAAAAATCAAACAGACCTTAGAAGAGAAACTACATTGTGATATAGTAGCAGCTATTTTAATACAAGCGGAGACGGATTTATCGGTGGAAACAAAGTTTCCTATTCTTCCTTATCAAAATGGAGCGTCTTTTGTATTAAAAGCAAAGTTGGAACATACAAAAAAGTAATTTTCTTTTTTCTATTTAAAATATATGTTATAATACAACAACAAGGAGAGATATCATGGCGATAGAGGGAAAAGAAATTTCAGGATATAAAGCATTAGATGGCAAGAACTGTAATCAATATGGACAACTATTTGAAGAGGGTTGTTCCTATCATCGAGAGGGAACGATTACTTTTGGAGTTCATGGTAATGGATATCACTTTTGTAGATATTTTGAAGATACTTTCCGTTATTTTCCAACGATTCCTATAAAAGGTGCCTTCTTTCCTCCATATGAAGAAGTTCATTTAGCGAAAGTAATAGGAAGTGGGACTATCGTTGAAAGTTTTGATGATTGGTATGGTTATTATCACCTTTATTCGGCTGAAAATCTATTTATTGAACACATTTTGACTAGAGAAGAAATAATAGCGTTAGCGTTAAAACTAGAACGAAATTCAGATCGTTTAGAACGGTTTGTAAGTAGTTTTTTGTTAACAGAGGAAGAAATTCCATTGTTTATGAGAAAAGGCGCTACGATAACCGAGGCGATTCGCCATTATCAAAGAGAGTTGAATTTAAATTATCAAGAAAAACCAAAACAGAAAAAATTAGGAAGAAAATCTATTGAAAACTAAAAAAGAGTAAAGCTACTCTTTTTTTAAAACCTTTTTTTCTAATTTCATTAAACTTTTTCGCTGACCACTTAAAATTCTTTTTTTAGCTTCTTCGATAGGAAACCAACCATATTGATCCATTTCTTCAAATTCTTGAATTTGTCCACTCCCTTTAGGATATTCTTTGAAAAATGTATTACTATGGCAAATCTTTGGATCAACTTCTCCTTCAGCGCAAAAGAAGGTTACTAATTTTCTACTTTTTTGTTTTTCCGTATGGAGATATTGAATGTTTGAAAAATTTACTTTTTGACCACATTCTTCTTGAAATTCTCGAATAGCTGTATCTAAGGCTTTTTCATCTTTTGTTCTTTCTCCTTTTAGAATAGACCAAACAGGAATATCTTTCCAATAGGGACCACCCATATGCGCTAAAAAGATGAAAAGTTCATCTCCTCTTTTTTGGTAAAGTAAGATTCCCACACTTTTTTTCATATCATACACCCTTATCAATATAGTAAAAAAAATAAAAAAAGTAAAGAGAAACTACTTCTTATACGGTAAATTTGTTATAATAAAAAAGGAAGTGATTTTTTGTGCAACGACAGGGATATAAAGCATTTTGTGAAGATATGACAAATGTCGTAGGAATGAAGTTTGAAGAGGGGAGAAGTTATCATTGCCCAGGTCCTATTTCCTTTGGTATTCATGGAAACGGATATCATTTTTGTGCACGGTTAGAAGATACTTTACGGTATTATCCAACCCTCGCTACAGAAGAAGATTGTACAATTAAAATCGCAAAAGTTATCGGTTATGGTCAAATTGCGGAAGGATCAGATGATTATAATGAATATTATGACCTTTATTCTGCATCTAATATATATATTTCCCATATTTTATCTAGAGAAGAGATTATCGCGTATGCGACTCAGTTAGGGGAATTAAGATTGACTCGTTTTGTTTCCACATTTAAATTAGAACCGGAAGAGGTATCTCTTTTTCAAGGAAGATATATTCGTACGGATTTAGCGCTTTCTTATTACCAGTTAGGAAAGAAAGATGTCTATGAAGAATATTATAAAGGGATTAAAGTTTATCAGTTAGAACATAAAAAACCTAGTAGTTAGAAAGGATTAGATGGTATGTATCGAAATACTTATGTAGAAGTAAATACTTCTCATTTAGAAAAGAATGTCAGAAAAATTATTGCAGCAAATCCTAATTATCAATATTATTTTGGAGTCGTAAAAGCAAATTGCTATGGACATGGAATTGATTGTATCTCTGCTCTTTTAAGAGGGGGAATTAACTACCTTGCTGTTGCCACTTTACAGGAAGCTTTAGAAATTAGAGAGAAGAAAATTCAAACACCGATTCTCATTTTAGGATATGTTCCTTTAGAATATCTTTCTCTTTGCCGTCAAAATGAGTTAACGATTACCGTTCCTTCCTTAGAATATGCTAAAAAAATAACCGATAAAAAAGTATTGTGTCATATTAAAATTAATACGGGTATGAATCGATTAGGAATCTCTTCTAAAGAAGAATACGAAAAGACTTATGAATTATTAAAGGATCAAGTAGAAGGAGTCTATACCCATATTTATAAAGCGAGTGATAAAACTTCTTTAGAACAGCAAGTAGACCGTTTTGAAGAGATGATTGAACATACAAAAGATATTCCTATCATCCATATTCGCGCTAGTGAGGCAACGGTTCATTCTCCCAAAAGAGAGTTTGAAAATGGTTGTCGACTAGGTATTGTCATGTATAACTTGATAGAGAATCCTTATTCCTTAGAAGATACTTTTTCTTTGGTTAGTGAGATTGTTCAAATTCAAGAACTTAAAAAGGGAGATACTTTAGGATACGATGGTGCTTATATGGCTTTAAAAGATACGAAGATAGGCGTTGTTCCTATTGGCTATGCCGATGGAATTCTTCGTAAGAATGAAGGAAGAGATGTCTATATTCATGGTAAACGATATCCAATTGTCGGTCATATTTGTATGGATATGCTGTTTGTAGAGATAGATGATACGATACAACTTCATGATTCTGTAGAAATTATCAAGGACAGTAATCATATTATAGAAATTGCTAACTATTTAGAGACGATTCCTTATGAAGTTATTTGTAATGTAGGGATTCGTGTTCCTAGAATGGAGAAATAAAGTATGGATGAAGTTATCGAAAATATGAATAAACATGAAAAAGGACTCAGTAAATATGCAACAAAAAGTAAAGATGCAATTCGTCTAAAAGAAGAATCTTCTGATTTAAGACCTAGTTTTTTTCGGGATATTGATCGTATTATTTATTGCTTATCTTATACAAGATATATTGATAAGACACAAGTATTTAGTAATAATGAAAATGATAATATTAGTAAACGGATGACTCATGTTCAGATGGTAAGTAAAATTGCTAGGACTTTAGCTCGTGCTTTAAATTTAAATGAAGATTTAACAGAAGCGATTGCGTTAGGGCATGATTTAGGACATGTTCCTTTCGGGCATCCTGGAGAAGCTATTTTAAATCGTATTAGTTTAGAGAAGACGGAAAGAATGTTTAATCACAATGTACATAGTGTTAGAGTCTTAAAAGATATTGAAGACCATGGAAAAGGCAGCAATGTTACGCTTCAAGTTTTAGATGGTGTTTTATGTCATAATGGGGAGTTTGTTAGTAAAGAATATTATCCTACCGCTAGGACAAAAGAAGAGTTTTTAGAACTCTATGAAAAATGTTATTTAGATTCGAAAACATTAAAGACATTACACCCTATGACTTTAGAAGGATGTCTAGTTCGGATTAGTGATATAGTAGCGTATATAGGAAGAGATATTGAAGATGCCTATCGTTTAGGAGCCCTAGACAAAAAAGAAATTCCTCAAAATATTATCGCGGTATTAGGATCGACAAACCGTGAAATTATTAATACGGTCATTTTAGATATTATTCAAAATAGTTTAAATCAACCCTATATTCGTATGAGTGATAACATCTATGAAGCCATCAAAGAATTAAAGTCTTTTAATTATGAACACATCTATGAAAAAGCCAATACGAAAGAGACATTAAGTCACTATGAAAAGATGTTTCGAACTCTTTTTGATTGTTACTTAGAGGATATTCAAAAGAAAAAGAAAAAGGCGGATATCTACCAAGTATTTTTGTTAGATATGTGTGAGGATTATACGAAAAATACAAGTGACGAACAAAAAGTAATTGACTTTATTGCTGGTATGACAGATGATTATTTTACTTCACAATATCAAAAAAGGAGCCATTAGGCTTCTTTTTAAGACTTTAGATGAATCCAAGTACATATAAAATCAATCAGTAAAAGGAAAAGAAAAAGAATCGTTACGAAAGAAGGAATTCCTTTGACGATAGGGTCAATGACTGGTTTGATTACATAGATGAGTAAAAGTGAAAGAAATCCCCATAAAAAGGAAATCTCTAAGGAGATATAATGTCCAATATGAAATGGTAATTGACTATAGTCCCAAAAGACAATTCCAAAAATTCGTTCTATCAAAACGCCTCCTAACCATTCTAATAAGGTAAGAACGGCTACCAAAATAAAAAAGACAATGACACTTTCTCGCCATCTTGGTAGATGGAGATTCATAAAAAAATAGTGGGAGACCGTTAAAATGATAACTACTCCAATTCCATAAATAGGAGTAATTGGTCCATAAAGAATTCCACTTTGAAAGTTTTGATGAGTGAGAAAGGCAATCCCTGTTTCTAGTAAAAATCCTAAAAAAGAATAGATAAAAAAACAATTGATAAGATACATGATATCACCATTTTTAGGATTTCCTATCTTTGTTAGATTATACAGTATCTATGTATAGTCACTTTAGTTCTATGAAAATTCCTTGAAAAAGAACGATTTTTCTTGTATAATGAAAATAGGAGGGTGATATAAAAAGTGAGAGTGTGTTTTCTTTGAACAATACCAATAAAAAGAATAAAAGTGGTCGATAAACTTGCTCTAGGACATTATCTAGATGATGTAATAGAACAATCTTATTGGTGAATAAGGTATGGAGTAGTAGTTCGTTTCCTTGGTGTTGTAGAAAGAAAATGATTTTGAATTCTGATATATAGGGGTAATAGTTATTTTATGAAGGAGGATGTAAAATGGTCGATGTTGTAATAGAAGTACCATTAAATTCAAAACTATCTTATGATGTAGTAAATAATGTTCCTTATGTAAAAGAAGTGAGATATTTCCCACTTCCTTATCCAATTGAAAGAGGATATGTGGATCAAACTATGTTAGAAGATGGAAGTAGATTAAGAGCTTTTTTAATGAATTCAGAAGAGACAGTTCCTGGAGGAGTGGTTCCTGCTAGGGTAATTGGATATCTAGAAATGACGGTAGATGGATATGAAGAAAATATGATTTTAACAGTTTCTGATATTAATCCAAAATATCGTGATATTCAAAATTTATCTGATGTATCTCATTTTACTTTAAAAGAGATTACAGATTATTATCAAAATTATGGAAAAATTCATAATAAGGATGTCCAAATTGCGCGTTACCATTCTAGAGAAGATGCTTTAGAATTAATAGAGCAATGGAAGAGAAAATAAAAGAAGTCAATCAGAAGACTTCTTTTTTAGTTCAATTAATACTGTTTGATATTCTCTTTGTGTTCTTTCGTACCGACTTAGAATTTCGTTTGTAACTCCTCCGTTACGCATTTCTTTTTCAATTAAAAGAAGTTGAACTAAATTCGATAATAAAGAGAATCCCTGATGAGCATGAATCAATTTATCATAATCTTTAAATAATTCTTGTTCTTGAAACTTTCTTTCTTGCATGTGTTCAAATAAAGCACTAGTGTATCCATCCGCTTCAAAGAAAGTATCTTCTAAAGGAGAGAGTGTTGTTGCTAGATATGCTAAATATTCTACTCTAGAAAGAGGGATGCAATGAACATTTTCTTCCGTTTTTATTTCACTAATCGGAACGAGCTCTACTTCCATCATACGATCACCACTTTAATCATAGCACATTTTGAGTAGAAAAACCATGAATTTTTGTGTATAATAAGAGAGTAGGAGGATATTATGGTAAATGCGATTATTGAGATTCCAGTAGGAACGAGAAATAAATATGAAGTAAATAAAGAAACTGGAGCAGTAAAATTAGATAGAGTACTTTATTCTGCGATGACTTATCCAGCAGAATATGGATATATTGAAAATACTTTAGCAGGAGATGGAGACCCTCTAGATATTTTAGTAATCAGTACGGAGCCTTCTTTTCCAGGATGTGTAGTACCTGCTCGGGTTATTGGATATTTAGAAATGTATGATAATGGGAAAGAAGATTTTAAAGTGATTGCGGTTGTAGATGTAGATCCAAGATATCAAGAAATTCAATCTCTATCAGACTTATCTAGTTTTACTTTAAAAGAGATTACTAACTTTTTTGAAAACTATAAAACACTTCAAAATATTGAAGTAGTTGTCAAAGGATATCATTCTAAAGAAGAAGCTTTTGAAGTCATTGAAAAAAGTAGAAAATGTTACGAAGAAAGAAGTCATTCTTAAAGACTTCTTTTTTTGAACGATAATTTATAATAACAAGTGCAACACATAAAAAAGTTCATATATTACTCATGATATAATGTTGGTGTCTAATCAAA
>CANQZC010000018.1 GCA_947628235.1 uncultured Bacilli bacterium
TGTATCAAACTTATGTCTTTTTATAAAATAAAATAGTGTCAGTGATTTTTCTCACCAACACTATTTATAATACAACCGATAAATAGAGAGCAATCTCTATTTTTTTGTGGTATAATATACTTCGGTGATGGAAATGAAAAAATTTGTCTTACTTGTTCTTTGTTTACTTCTTGTTTTTCCTTGTGGATGTAAAAAAGAAGAAAAGGAACAAAATACTAATAAAGAAGAAACTCCAGTTCAAGGGAAAGAGTATTTATCTGGAAAACATCATGTAGAATTAGAAATTGAAAACGAAGGGGTTATTACCTTAGAATTAGATGCGGATGTAGCGCCTATTACAGTCACTAATTTTATTGATCTAGCCAAAGATGGTTTCTATGATGGATTAACTTTTCATCGTATTATCAATGGATTTATGATGCAAGGAGGAGCTGCTAAGTCAGGTGAAGAACCAGCAAATATTAAAGGAGAATTTGCTGCCAATGGAGTTGAAAATTCGATTTCTCATGTTCGAGGAGTTATTTCTATGGCAAGAGCAGATGCTTACAATAGCGCTAGTAGTCAATTCTTTATTGTTCATAAAGATTCTACTTACTTAGATGGACAATATGCTGCTTTTGGTCATGTTACTTCTGGAATGGAGATTGTTGATTCTATCTGTGAAAATACGAAAGTAGAAGATGATAATGGAACTGTTTTAGAAGAGAATCAACCAGTTATTAAAGAGATTCGTGTCATTGATTAAAGAAAAGAGAATTCTTTTCTTTTTTTTGTTGAAATTCCTTTTTTGAAAATGCTATAATAGTCGTTAGTGATGTTTATGGATATAGAATATTATGAATTAGAATTAAATGATTATATCGTGAAGGCTTTGCGCTCTGGTCTTGTGAAAGAAGATATTGCTTGGTTAAAAAAATATATCAAAGATTTAGATACTCGAATTTCTTCCATTGCTTCTAAGATTGAGGATTTAGAGTCAGAAGTTCGTTATGTAGGAATAGATGCGATGGAAAATCGTTCTTTTTTTCCTCGGAAGAATGTTAGGCAAACTTTAGAAAAATGGAAAGAAGAAATTCGACATTCTCATGAGTTACAATTTCGCATGTGGGAATTAGTTTATGGCTTTGAAAATGCTACTATGAAAAGATCTAAAACTTCTTTTGTGATTCAAAACTCTAGTTTAGTACATCTTACTTATACGAATAATCAATCCTTTCCTTTAAAACCTCATTCGACGGATAGTTATTTACTTTTATGCCAATTTCATGTAGAAAAGATACCCTCTATGACAGTCTGCAGTAGTAGTAATTCGTATTACTGTTATGGTTGTGGGAATAGTGGAAATTCTTTAACATATTTAATGGCTCAAGAAGGATTAACAAGGAAAGAGGCAGTTCGTCTATTACAAGAGATTTATCTCATTGACAAAAAAGCAGGAGAGGAATCTCCTTTAGCGTTAAAGTATCGGGAAACTCTCCTTAGTGAAGAATATCGTTCTTTATTAGAAAGAGGAAGAAAAAGAACAATGGGAAAAGAGGATACTTACCGGAAAAGATATGCACTGATAAGATATCAAGAACACTTGGATACGATTGATAGAGTAAAAGAAAAGAAGACTATCTTTCATCGAGATAATCTTCCAAAACAAAAAGTATATCGGTTACCAAACCCTGAAGAATAGGGAAGGTAACCTTTTTTATTCAATTAAATTTTTCTGTTTAGGGATATTATTATTTATTATTTTTTCTTCAGAAATTAAGGAAAGTAAGCGATTCATTCCTTCTTCTACACTATATCCATCATAAGCGGGTGCTTTTTCTAACTCTGGAACATGAAATAAATCCCAAAATTCTAGTTTCAAATGGAAGGTAGCAAGGCCTTTTGGAGTATGAATTCCTGCGATAAAATCGCCTGGGAACATCGGATCTGTTCCCTCAAAATGTCTTTTAGATTTAAAAGCAAGAGTAGGGTATTGATTACATACTAAGGCAAAAAGAATCGCTCTTTCTTGATAAAGGATACGGAAAGTATGATGCGTATCGGAAATATCTTTCGCGGAAAATTTGTGTTCCTTTTTCCCTTGTTCAATAAGATGATTAATGTAGGGAAGGGAAACTGTTTCTTTTTCTAAAACTTCTTCCCAAAACTCTAGAAAACTAACCATTTTATAGTCTGCGATTTGCTGAATGGTTTCTCGATCTGGTAAAGCATGAGCATCATATACCCAAACAGTTTCTATTCCAACTCTATTAGCTGCTAAGATTCCATGAAGAGAATCTTCAAAAGCAAGACATTCTTTTGGAGAAATTTGATAATGCGAAAGAACTTTTTCATAAATTTCTCCATTAGGCTTTTGATGTTCTACATCTTGTTGGGTTAAAATTAAATCAAAAGTTTCTTTCAAATCTAGTTGAGATTTCATCTTTTTATTTTTGGTTTGATAAATAGTTAGTTCTTTTGGAGTTGTTGTGGTTGCTAAAACGAGAGTAAATCCTAACTCTTTTAGAGTTTTTAAAACTCTCTTCACTCCCGGTTTATATTCCATATTTTCTTCTAAAAAATGAGCTGTCATTTCTTCGCGGATTCGTAATAATTCTCTTTGAGACATTGGAATATGGTACTTAGAAATTAAATATTCACAATAATTTAAATAAATATTTTTATCTTGTGGACGACTAAAGAAATTTCTTCGGTCTTGATAAATTTCTTCCTTGGTAAGATCAACTCCACCAAAGTCCCGAAGAATTTGATAATCAATGGTATCCCATATTCCCATAGAATCTATTAAAGTTCCATCCATATCAAAGATAAGATACTTTTTTTCTTGTAAAGAAATCGTGTTTAAATCTTTCATTTCATCACCTAATGCCTTTTATTATAACATAACTTTTCTAGAGAATTGAAAAAATAAATGTCGATTTATAAAAAAGCGTGGTATACTAAATATAGAGGTAGTGGATGTCTATGACTGATAAGAAAATTTTTATAATCGAAATTCTTTTAATTGTTGTTGCGGTAATTATTACGATTGTAACAAAATTTTTAGATATAGATGATTCTCTTTGGATTAAATTATTAGAAATTGTGATTTTAGGAATTGTTGTTTTATTAAATGGAAAGACTTTGTTATATGAAAAAAAAGATTAGAAAACTAATCTTTTTTTAATGTTGTACTTTTGGCTTTTCCGCCTTTTCAGGAGAAGTATCTATTTGACTAGCGATATATTGAATCGTCTCTCTTGGAATAGCAAATTGATTATTGCTGATGATATCTTCTTCAAAAGAAAGGGTATGATCCTTACTGATTTCTTCTTTTGTTAATAAACAGTAAGGAAGATTTTTTCTCTGCTCGTGCCAATAACAAGAGTCCCAACAAGGATCACAGTATAACATATTTTCAGAATCAATACGAATAATACTATGGTATCCATCCCTAGGAAGTGTTACTTGGTCATGATAGAAACGATTAATAGAAATTTGATTAGCGCCAGCAATACAATATACATTTCTAGTTTTGATTCCTAACAATTTTAGTAGATACTGCATAGATCTTGTATATCCTTCACAGACACAGGAACCATACATAATTCCATTATAAGCACTGTTGGTACCATTTTTTTTACCACGCCGTTTTCCGTCTTCCATATGAATTCTATCTTCTTGTTCTAGTGCCTCATAATCATAGGTAACATTCTCTGCTAAAAACTTTTCAATTCCAATAATTTGACCTCGCTGATTTTTTGTTTGCTGTTTAATTCTTTCGACAATTTTTTTACATTTTTGATGAAAAAGACTGACTTGGTAGGTGGAGTAGGAGATAATTCCTCCTCCTGATAAAGTTTCTACAAAACGGCAATTAATCATAGAAGCTAGTTTTGCTTTTAGAGATTCTACTTCCGGATAATTTAATAAATCTAGGTCCAAAGCATCTAAATCTATTTTTTGAAGGAATTCTACAATTCCATCGATTTGGTAGAGATCTTTATTCCCATAGATACTAAGTTCTTTTAAATGAGTTAAAAGGGGTAATCCAGAAACTTCTTCTAATTGAGCGTTTCTTGTGATGGTAAGTTCTTCTAACTCTGTAAGATGATCTAAATATACCCAAGAAATTTCACTTTGATTATTGATGGTTAGAGACTTTAAATGGGATAGTTGACCAATCTTGGCGATATCCTTATCAGTAATACTTGTTTTTTCTTTTCGATAAGCGGTTCTTCCTAAAGTAGAAATGGTAAGTTTTTCTAAGTGGGACAAAAGTTCTATTCCTTTTAAAGAGTCTGGACTAGGATTCAGGATTGTTAGTTCTTTAATTTTAGAAAGTTCTTCTTCGGTAAACTCTAAAGAAAGAATCCCAAGAGAATTTGTTCTTGGTTCTATACCTAATACTTTTAGTTGTTTTACTACTTCTATTCCGATATTAATAGGTAATTTAATGAGTCCCATAAGCATTCCTCCTAGTCTTTCTTTTATTATAACATAGTTTTCCAATATAGGTTTATGAGATAATTTCAATATGCCCTATACGAGGTTCTCTTTTTCTCTGTTATTCTTAGTTGTAATTATTTTATGCAAGTCTTCTTGACGCATTCATCATAACATAAAAACGACCTTTTTGAAAAGTCGTTTTCTATGTTTACCTAGAGGTTCAAGTTTCTCTTTCTTTAATGCGAGTGATGTAGTAATTTACAACTTTATTTCAATAAGTTTTTGTGTTTCAATATATTTGTAAAAATCATCACAAGAAATGTGGTCTTTCGGTTTCTGATATTCATATAAATATAAATCAGCATTTCTTTTAACTTCCTTATGGTCATTTCTAAATTTATCGATTACATCTTTTAATAAATCTTCTACCTTTCTGTATTCATGAATTCCCTTATATTTTCTCCAAGAATGTTCAAACCAATAGTGTTTACCATCTTTTTCAAAAGTTAAAAAAGTATGCGAAGGTAACATATCCTCATCTAACAGATAGATAAAATATGTTTTAACTGTGATATCATTTTCAGAAAATAATTTTCTTTCTAATTCTACTTGATCCCAACATACACCACATTGTGATTGTGTTAGTTCCTCTGGTGTTTGTAGATAATAGAACTTTCCAAACTCCTCTTCCCATTTTTGAAAATTGGTATGGATTATATTATTTCCATTTTCATCCTTAAACCCATATTCAATGGAATCCATTAAATTCATGATCTTATCGACTGTTTCCAACATAAATTTACTCCTATCTAATTGTATTTGTATTCCTGTTTCTAGGTTTTTATATAATAAAAAATCAGTCATAGTTAGACTGAAAATATATTTAAAGTTCGAATAGTTCGAACAGAAATGTCGATGGTGCGAGTGAAGGGACTTGAACCCCCATGGATTACTCCGCTAGATCCTAAGTCTAGTGCGTCTGCCAATTTCGCCACACTCGCATATTAAATGGTGGATCTTGTAGGACTCGAACCTACGACCGCCCGGTTATGAGCCGGATGCTCTAACCAACTGAGCTAAAGATCCAAAAATCTTGAATACTTCTATAATATATCATAATTGCTTTTTCATTGCAATATCTAATTTTTAAATTTTGGGAAAAATTCTTGGAATGCTTTTTCGAAAAAAACTACTTTTTTCGTTTATTTTCTATCGAAATATGAAGGAATATGATATAATGAATTCGGTGATTTTCATGGTTTATTTAGATTATAGTGCGACAACTCCTGTGAATTCAGAAGTGTTAGATAGTTATGTGAAAGCTTCCTACAAATATCCGGGAAATGCCAATTCTCTTCATCGTTTAGGTGTAGAGGCAAATGAGATGATAGAAAAATCAACAAAGCAAATTGCCGATATCTTAGGAGTGAAGGAAACAGAGATTATTTATACAAGTGGGTCTAGTGAATCTAATAATTTAGCGATTTTAGGTACTTGTTTAAAATATCAAAATAGGGGAAAGCATATTCTTACTTCTCCTTTAGAACATTCTTCTATTTATGGACCACTATCTTTCTTAGAAAAACAAGGCTTTGAAGTAACGACTCTTCCGGTTGACTCAGAAGGTCGTATTGCTTTAGAAGATATTAAAAAGAATCTTCGTTCAGATACTATTTTAGTAACTGTGAATGCGGTAAATAGTGAATTAGGGGTAAGACAACCCATAGAAGAGATAGCAACGCTTTTAAAAGAATACCCAAAATGTTATTTTCATGTCGATATGACTCAGGCCATAGGAAAGATAGATTGTTCTTTAAAAGATATTGATTTAGTTAGTTTTTCAGCCCATAAATTTTATGGATTAAAAGGGATTGGAGTTCTTGTAAAAAAGGAAAATATAGAGATAGAACCACTGATTCATGGAGGAAAATCAACGACTAAATATCGTAGTGGAACACCTGCTTTACCACTGATTGTATCGCTTGCGAAAGCTCTTCGTTTAGCGGTTACCGATCAAGCCATGAAAGAAGAGGATGTTCGTAAGAAAAATGAATATCTAAGAAGTCAATTAACAAAGTATGAATTCGTTAGAATCAATAGCCCAAAAGAGGCCATTCCACACATTTTAAATATTAGTATTTTAGGAGTAAAGCCAGAGACGATGTTACATGCTTTAGAAGAAGATGACATCTTTATTTCTACGCAAAGTGCTTGTTCTTCTTCTCGTTCTTTATCAGAGGCGGTACTAGCGGTAACTAAGGATCAAAAACGCGCTAGTTCTAGTATTCGTATTAGTTTATCGCCTCTTACTACGCAAGAAGAACTAGATTTTTTCTTAACATCTTTTGAAAAATGTTATCAAAGATTAACGACTTTACGGTAATGTTACAATCTTTGAAAAATGGATTGTGAAATGTTTGAGAGTATGATATAATTTATATGATATAAAATAGAAAATAGGATTTGACAAAAAGGTGAAAACATGTTAATATATACGCTATCTTTGAGAGAAGGGGGAAATATTAATGAAAATTAGAGTATTTGAAAAGGCAAAAACTTTATTACAAAATGCGAAGGTAAAACTTCAAAGAAACTTTAAGAAAGGCTTTCTTACAACCGTTATGGTAGCTGGTGTTGGAGCATCTCTTCTCAGTGGATGTGCACCTCAAGCTAATAATGATGCACAAGTAGAAAATTCTGCTACAGCCGATCAAAATGATGATCAACAATCCCTAGAAGAGCAAATTGCTGCTATGCAAGCTCAATTAGATGCTTTACAACAATCTGCTGGATATGGAAATATTACAGCTTCTGATAGTTATACTGTAGAAGAGTGGGATGAGTTTGTAAAAGGGGCTTTAGCATCTTTAGATGGAGTAGCAAACAATGCCGATGAGGATTCTTTAGAAGCTGCTACTGTATTATTAAATATTGATTATTTAGATGCTACTTCTAAAGATACTTTATTAAAACATTTTGTAAAAGGTCAAGATGAAGAAGTAGAATTAAAGCAAATGTATGGAGTAATTTCTCAAATTCGTGAATATAATACAGAGATTACTTCTGCAGATGATTATTATTCTATGAACAACTTATTAGTAGATCAAAAAGATCAAGCTATCATGTCTGTTTTAGAGGACTATGCAAAAGAAATTATTACTTTAAAAGGTAATTTAACAAAAGAAAACCAAGCTAGAATTCAAGAAATCTTCGATACGATGGATGAGTTCTTTGCAGGAAAAGGTACTATTTCTGTTACGATTGATGGAAAAGTAGAAGAGATTGCAAAAGCAGATTTATCAAATGGTGGTAAAGTAGCTGCTGAAACAGTTGGTCAAATTATTTCTGTTCAATGTAAAGATATCGTATCTCAAAAAGAAAGAGAAGATTTAGATAAGAAATTAAATACAGAATCTCTATCTGAGATTACAAAGAAGATTTCTAAATACTTAGGTATGACTTATAATGAATCTCTTATTGTAAATGCGGAAGCTTTACAAGAGATTGTAGAGACTTATCAACAAGGTGTTCAATTATTAACCGAAGAAGTAAAAGATATGGGTGTTACTGCTGAAGAAGCACAAGCTTTATGTACTGTTCTTAATATTGAAAACTTAATTGATATGAAAGTAGGAGATCAAACTCCATTCGCCGAGATTTATAAAGATGGTATCAATATCAATGATTTATTCAAAAATGCAGAATCTGCTGTTCGTAAAATTCAAACTTATAATGATACTCATGAAGGAAGATATGGTCTTGAACGTTTCATTTTAAATGCTGATGATGTTCAAGCATATGCAGTTGTTTCTGGGTATAGCCAAAACTTAGAAGCAATTACTTCTCCAGATAAAGAAGTTGCCTCTGCTGCTGCAGAGATTGTCAAAGGATTCTCACAATATTCTAGTGAAGTTACCGTTGATTACGAAGAAGTATTAGAAGATGGAACAGCAGTATCTCGTTCTTCTGATAAGAATGCCTTAAGTGCTGGTGAAACTTTCGTTGTCAATGTAATGACATTAACTAGTATTGAAAATCATCCATCTGTTTATGGAGATATTGCTGATATTGTAAGACCATTAGTAGATGGTTCTCAACATGGTATTGATCCAACCGATGAGATTACTTTAAAAATTACTGGGGAATGTAAAGCTAGAAACATTGCTGTTTATGATTACGAAATTGAAAATCAAAAATAGAAAAATGCCGTTTGGCATTTTTTTTCGTTTCTAAGCTTATAATGTGATATAATAAAACTACAAGGAAGGTGATATTAGTGAGAATTTATAATACACTCACGCATCGTGTGGAAGAGTTTATCCCACATAATCCGAAAGAAGTAACGATGTATACTTGTGGACCGACAGTATATCATTTTGCGCATATCGGAAATTTAAGAACTTATATTTTTGAGGATATCTTTGAAAAAACACTAAAATATTTAGGATATCCAGTAAAACGATGTATGAATATCACCGATGTTGGGCACTTATCTAGTGATTCTGATTCTGGCGAAGATAAGATGCTTAAAGGAGCCAAGAGAGAACATAAATCTGTTTTAGAGATTGCTGATTTTTATACTAAGGCATTTCAAGAAGATTGCCAAAAATTAAATATTCGCTGGCCAGATATCGTTTCTCCAGCTACGCAAAATATTGATACTTATATTGAGATTATTGAAAAATTATTAGATAAGGAATTAGCGTATATCGCTGGGGGAAATGTCTACTTTGATACTTCGAAATTAAAAGATTATTATGTTTTGACAAATCATAAAGAAGATGAGATGGTTGTCGGCGTAAGAGAGGGTGTCGAAGAGGATGCTAATAAGAAAAATCAAGCAGATTTTGTTCTTTGGTTTACGAAATCAAAGTTTGAAGATCAAGAATTAAAATGGGATAGTCCTTGGGGATATGGTTATCCAGGATGGCATATTGAGTGTTCTGGTATTAGTATGAAGTATTTAGGGGAATATCTCGATATTCACTGTGGGGGAGTAGATAATATTTTTCCTCATCATACGAATGAAATCGCTCAGTCAGAGGGATATTTAGGACATAAATGGTGTAATTACTGGGTTCATGGTGAACATCTGAATGATCAAACAGGAAAGATGAGTAAGAGCCATGGCGAGTTTTTAACGCTTTCTCTTTTAGAAGAAAAGGGATATCAGCCTTTGGCGTACCGATTTATGTGTTTAAGTAGTCATTATCGAAAAGTGTTAGTATTTAGTTATGAGGCATTAGAAAACGCAACAACTGCGTATGAAAAACTAAAAAAGAAGGTATCTTCTTTAGGAACAGAAGAAAAACAAGAAGGTACTGAAGAGATGGAAGAGAAGTTTAAAGATGCTTTATCAAACGATTTAAATACTTCTTTAGCGATTACGATTCTCTATGATGTTTTAAAAAGTGATTTAGAAGATGCTCAAAAGAGGTATTTAGTTCATCGTTTTGATGAAGTATTATCTTTAGATTTATGTAAGAATATAGAAGAAACAATAGATGATTCTTTAAAGACATTGATTGAAGAAAAAATAGAAGAGAGAAATCAAGCTAAGAAAGATAAGGACTATGCGAAGGCAGATGCGATTCGTGAAGAGTTATTAGCGCATGGAGTTGTTATTAAAGATACCAGAGAAGGGACCGTTTACGAGGTGAAGTAATATGCCATACGGTAAAATAGAAATTGTTCTTTTAGTTATTTCTTTTGCGATTTTTCTAGTAGTTTTAAAGCTCTTAATCGATTTTATCAGTTGTTATCAAAAGTATCGAAAACTAGAAGGAAAAAAAGAATATGCAGGATGTGAAGTCATTCGTCAGATTTTAGATCATCAAGGGTTAAAGGATGTCTATGTAATTGAGAAAGATGGAAAATTCTTGGCAAAATATTTTAAACGGAGAGTGATTACTCTTTCTCCTGATTTTTTCCATGGCGATTCTTATGTTGCGTTAGCGATTTCCGCTTTAGCGGCAGGGTATGCTATTGAAGATCAAAGATCTCCTAAGAAAATTTCTCTTTATATGGGGATAGATACCGCCATTTCATTCCTTTCTTTACTTAGTATCCTAGGAATTCTCATCTTCGTAATGGAATGGAATCGATATTATCTAGTTCTTTGCTTTTTTGCATTGATGGTTCTCTTTCTTCTTCGTCTTTGTATTTATGGTATTGATAAACAAGTAAAAGAGATTGCTTTGCAAGAAATCAAGGCTTGTGATTTATTGACTCAGAAAGAAGAAGAAATCGTTGTAGAAGTACTTCATCAAATGGTAAGAAAGAATTGGCTTCAACCATTCCTCTTTCCACTTAAATTTCTTTAAAAAGGAAAGACCGAAGAATGAAATTTTCTTCGGTTTTTATGTTATAATGAATTTGGTGATACTATGAATGGACTTTTCATTGTGGATAAAGAAGAGGGAATGACTAGTAGGGATGTTGTGGATGAAATCATCCGTAAGACCGAAACTAGGAAAGTAGGACATACTGGTACCTTGGATCCTATCGCGACGGGAGTACTACTAGTTTGTGTTGGAAAAGCAACGAAGTTTGTATCCTATTTGACTGCGAAAGAAAAAGAGTATGAAGCAAAAGTTTGTCTTGGCGTAGAAACGGATACCTTAGACCGAACAGGAACAATTATGAAAGAAGAAAAAGTTTCTCTTACAGAAGCAGAAATTGATGCTGTCCTTGCTTCGATGATAGGAAAACAGGAGCAAGAAGTTCCTATCTATTCTGCGAAAAGGGTAAATGGAAAAAAATTATATGAATATGCAAGAGAACATCAAGAAGTAGAACTTCCTAAAAGAGAAATTGAAGTTTTTGAACTAAATCGTATTTCTCCTATCGAAGAAAGAGAAGGACACCTTTTCTTTACGATTCGGGCCAAAGTTAGTAAGGGAACTTATATTCGTGGATTAATTCGAGATATAGCTAATTCTCTTCATACCGTTGGTAGTATGGAAGAACTAAGAAGAACGAAACAAGGTAGTTTTTCTATCGAGGAAGCAACGCCTATTTCGCAACTCCGTCTTAAGGATCTTTATCCAATTTCTAAGATAGTAGAGAAAATTCCTTCTGTCGTTTGCGATGAACGGTTGAAAAAAGAGATATTAAATGGTAAAATATTAAAGAACATATATCATCAAGAGATGATTGTTTTTAAGGATGAAGATGGGTTATTATTAGCGGTTTATCAAATTTATGAAAAAGATAACGACTATATAAAACCTTATGTAATGTTAGGAGGAGTAGAGTGACCTTAGTTATTTTAGCGGCTGGTATGGGAAGTCGTTTTGGGGGATTAAAACAGATTGAACCAGTAGGACCAGAAGGGGAATTTATTATTGATTATTCCATTTATGATGCGATTGAAGCTGGCTTTACAAAAGTAGTTTTTGTTATTAAAGAAGAGAATTATCAAATTTTTAAAGAGACGATAGGAAATCGAATTGCGGGAAAAATAGAAGTAGAATATGTCTTTCAAAAGAATGATATTGTACCACCAACCGTAGAGGTTCCTAGCGAAAGAAAAAAACCATTAGGAACGGCTCATGCTTTATATTGTGCGAAAGAAAAAATTAATGAGCCATTCGCGATTATTACGGCAGATGATTTTTACGGAAGAGAACCATTCTTTCTCTTAAAAGAATCTTTAGAGAAAGGGGAAACTTCTGTCATTGGATATCATATTGGAAATACATTAACGGAAAATGGACAAGTAAAACGTGGTGTATGTATTTTAAAGGATGATAATTTAGACCGAATTTTAGAGAGTAAGGTAGAAAGAAAAGATGGTAAGATTTTAGGAGAGCCATTAAATGGGGAATCTTCTTATGAAATGGAAGAAGATCATCCTGTTTCTATGTTGATGTATGGATTACAACCAGATCTTCTCACTTATTTAGAGAAAGATATGACTCGTTATTTTCAACAAGAGAATTTAGATCTTTCTACTTGTGAATATTTACTTCCTGATGTTTTAACGGACTATGTAAAAGCGATGAAGAAAGAGATGAAGTTAATTCCAACGACTGCCAAATGGCAAGGGGTTACTTATGCTTCTGATTTAGAGAATTTAAAGGAATATATAAAAGGGTTGATAGATAAGGGAGAGTATCCTAGAAATCTATATTAGGTGATATTATGTTTACAAATTTAGAGTTATTTACACAAGATAAGAGTGTATATAAACAAAGTTTAGTGGAGTTAGAAAGTCAACCATTAAATGACTTAGAAAAGAATAATAGAAAAGTAGAACTAGAGGAAAACTTTAAAGCAAAGGTAAGAAAGTATTTGCCTTCCGCTTTAGATGTCTTAAAAAATACCTTTCAAGTTCAATATTCTATCTATAAAGTAGGAAAAGATTTCGATGCGAATTTTCATGTTGTAGAGACTAATGTTCGAAAGACAAAGCAAGAAGTGATTGCAGATATGGAGCAATTTAAAAGTATGGCTGCGTCTATGACTCTTACGAATGATCAAATTATGAAGATTAATTTGGCGATGGATGTTTTACTTACTTATAGTGAAGATGCTGCCGAAACTACGGATGTAACAAAAGATTCTGCCTTAGAACATTCGAAAGTAATGGCTAGTAGTATTGTAGCAGCGCCAACACGAGAAAATAATGCCTTTACGCCAGCTCCTTCCGAGACTCCAGTAAACTTTAACCCTTACGCTAATCAACCTATTGTTGTCGATAATGGCTTTAAAAATCCAGAAAGTTATACAGAAAGTATCGTAGATCCTTTTAAATCTCTTTATGGAGATTCGTCTACTGGAGGAATGACTCCTGTAGAACAACCTATGGAAGAACATAAATCTTTTATTACGGAACCGATAGAAGAACATAAAGCATTCTTTTCTGATCCCGTTCCAAATGATTCTACTCCTGTACCAAATAATAATCCTTCTAGTGATTTATCCATTTTTGGAGTATCTAGTCCTATGAGAGAAAATACGGTACCCTCAATGATGAATAATAATTCTATGAATATGGCAGAACAATCCTCTCCTATGGGAGTAGTGATGATGCCATCTATGAATGTAGGGACTTCTCTATCAAATAATGGAATGGGAATGCCTATCTCTTCTCCAGCGCCTATAGAGATGAATAATAATTCTAATTTTTCAATGAATTATAATTCTAATATGATGGATAATGGAAATGGGATGGCTTCTAATCCATATCCTAACTCAGGAATGAATTTTTCCAATCATGAAATGAATAATATGGGTATGGTAAACGATATGAACATGCCTAATGGCAACATGATGGGTAGCAATATGGGAATGCCAAATACTATGAACATGTCAAATATGGGTATGACAAACAATATGAATATGCCTAATGGTAACATGATGGGAAACAACATGAACATGGAAAACAATCAGATGGGTAATAATATGGGCATGAACAATAGGAATATGCCTAATCCAGGAATGAACCCTCAAAATAATGGTTATCCAAATGGAAATAATAATTTCCAAAATGGGGTATCTCTTCCAGAAGAATATAATTCTCAAGGAACTGCTCTACTAGGGGATACGGAACGAGCAAGAATAGATAATCGGTATATTATTTCAAAATTGATTACTGGAGCACTTACTATTCCGTTAGCAGTTATTCTTACGACCGTAATTAGTATTGCTGTTGTCTATGGATTAGATAAGACTGGTCTTTCTGTAAAATTAGCGGAAAACTTTGGAGATTATGTGACATGGATTGCTGTAGCGATGATTGTTGTCATGTCTTTCATTGCTTCTTCCTCTGTTTTAGATCCTGTCGCTAAAAAGACAAGATATGTAGGAAAGTATATGTCTGCTGCTCTTTGTGTTTATTCAGGAGTATTATTCTTACTCATTAGATATTTACCAGAAATTTTATCTCACTTTGTGAAAGATTCTCTTAGTGGATTATTTACACTTACTATCTATGTAGGGTTATTTACCATTTATGGATTCTTAATTGGTACCTTCCTAATTTTAGGGGCATTTTTAAGAACAGAATCAGATGGCCGAGTAAAGAAGAATATTTTTGAAATTTTAGGAACTTTATGGTCTTTATATACTTTATTTATTCCAACGGTATTAATAGCGTTAACGATGTTTAAAGTGGAAGATATTGTTAGTAAGGTAGCTGTTATTTATGATTATAGTAATGCTTTCTGGATTATTGTAATTGTTAGTTTCTTACTTCCTGTTCCTATTTGTTTGATGAATTTTATGGAGGAAAGAAAGGCTAGAAGAGGATTATGATTGTAGTCATTGCGAATAAGTTAAAATCTTTAATTGATGCGAGTGGGGTTTCTACTTTAGAACATCAAACGGCGGTTGGTACTTTCTATTCTAAGGATTGTATTCGTAGATTATCTACGATGGAATTTGATTCTTTGATACTAGATATTACGGCTTTAAAAGATGCTTATGAGATAGAAACTTGGAATTCTTTTCGGGAACTTTTTCCTCCCGAAAAGACCGTTCTTGTCTTTGATCAGGCGAAATCTTATTCTGGAGCTTCTTTTCTATCTAGTTTAGTTACTTTAGGGTATTATAATTTTGCCCGAGAAAAAGAAGAGATTGTAAGGTTATTAAAAAATCCTAATACCTATGAGAATGTAGCAAAATATCAACAGATGGCTATGGCCATGGAAACCAAAAAAGAAACAGCCGAAGAACGATATGGAGAGTATGCACAAGGTATCTTAGATCGTCAAGAAGAGATGCAAGGATATCTTAAACAGTCAAGGGAAGAAAAGCCAGAAGATAAAAAACAACCTTCTGCTCTTCCAAAGCAGTTAAAAGTAGGACTTCTTCTTTTTCCACTTCTTACTTTTATTAGTACTTATCTATTTTACTTATTAGAAGTTCTTCTATCTCATTTCGTATCGGATGCTAGTCCTTTAGGAAATAAGATTTATTTTGATTTTTATGGAATGGGACTTAGTCCACTTACATTATTAGGACTTTTCTTAAGTTATTTACTATTTGCGATTTTCTTTGTTCATCTCAATGGAGAAATTAAAAGAGCACAGATGACGAGAGGAAAGTTTATGATTATTCCAGTAGCGATTTTTATTGGACTTGTCTTTGGAGAATACTATTTCTTTGGATTTCTTCCAAAAATATATTCCTTCCTTATGATTTTTCCAATTAGTGATAAACCATACCTTTATTCTGATCTTGCAGCTTTTAGTAGAATGGTTGCTATTGTCACTATTCTTGCTTATTACTTTCAAGTATGGGTTTATAACTCTAAGACGGTTCGTTTTGAAAAAGATCTCAGTCAAAACTTTACTTGGATAGAAAAGATTTGGGTAGTTCTCATTTCTCTTATTTTAGGACTTCCACCTTTGTATGGACTTTTAAAATGGAGATTAGCGGATGTTTCTTTCTTCTCTTCTATTCAAAAAGTTTATGAAAATCCACTATTTTTCTTAATTTTAGTAGGCGTTGAGATTTTACTGACTGCGGTAATCATTTTCCAAACTGTCTTTAAGAAAGAGAAACATTACCAAGTATTAAAAGAGGAAGACCTATGAGTCTTCCTTTTTCTTGTCAAAAATAAGTTGCCTTTGTAAGACAACTTATATTTTGCGGTAAAGTCCGATTGCTTTTCCTAAAATGGTTACATTTTCTAAAATGATAGGAGCCATGGTATCATTTTCTGGTTGAAGACGGAAATGATCTTTTTCTTTATAAAAGGTTTTTAAAGTAACTTCATTTTCATCTGTCATGGCGACAACAATTTCTCCATTATGAGCGGTATTTCTTCTTTCTACAATAATAATATCTCCATCATGAATTCCTGCATTAATCATACTTTCTCCACTTACGGTAAGCGTAAATACTTCTTTATCTTTCGGAATTAAGTAAGCAGGTAAAGAAAAGAATTCATTTGGATTTTCAATGGCCTCAATAGGGCTTCCAGCGGTAATCTTTCCTAATAAAGGAACATCTACAATACTTTCGTTCTTAGAAATTAATTCATTTTCAACCATGAGTTCAATCGTTCTATTACGATTGCTTCCTTTTTTGATATATCCCTTATCTACAAGACCGTCTAAGTGGGCTTGAATCGTGGCAGGGGATGATACATGTAGAGCATCAGCAATCTCTCTTACTGTTGGTGGATACCCATGAGAGACAACATATTCTTTGACATATTGTAAAGTATCTTCTTGTCTTTTTGTTAGTTTTTCCATACTTTCCTCCTTGTTACTATCTTCATTTTATCATAGGTGAGTGTAAATGTCAAACATTTGTTTGTTAAAATATAGAAAAACCATTGACACGAATATTTGTTCGTGTTAAAATGAATACAGAATGAAGGAGGGATAATATGACAAGTTTTAAAGTTTTTGTCACAGATAATTTTATGTTATTGATGGTAGGAGTAATGTTAATTGGAATTGCTCTTATCAGTTCTATGGGAAACGAAAGAATGGATACGCCCTCACTGACCGAAGAAGTGAGTGTATCTCAATTGTCCTAGGTCTTTATTATTTCTATTTTATTTGATATAATATCCTTAAGAATAGGTGATGATTTATGTTCGATAAAGAGATTATTGCGAATATTAAAGGATTAGGAATTGATATGATTCATCAAGCCAAGTCGGGACACCCAGGAATTGTATTGGGAGCAGCTCCTATCTTATACACGCTATATAAAAATCATATCAATATTAATACGAGTGATAGTTCTTGGATTGGTAGAGATCGTTTTGTGATGTCTGCTGGACATGGTTCAGCACTACTATATGCTACTTTATTTATGGTAGGATATGGATTAACGATTGAGGATTTAAAGAAATTTCGTCATGCAAATTCAAAGACACCAGGACATCCTGAAGTAGGAACAACACCCGGAGTGGATTGTTCTACAGGACCTTTAGGGCAAGGATTTGCAAATGCTGTAGGAATGGCATTAGGGGAGAAGATTTTAAAAGAAAAATATCGGATTCATCCGGGAAAAAGTTTAGTAGACTTTTATGTATATGCTCTTGTGGGAGATGGCGATTTAATGGAGGGAATTTCCTATGAAGCCGCTTCGCTAGCAGGACATTTAAAATTGAATAATTTAATTGTATTATATGATTCTAACGGTGTTAGTTTAGATGGCACCATCGATAAGACATTTACGGAGAATGTAAGAGCGCGTTTTGAAGCGATGGGTTGGAATACGATGTTAGTAAAAGATGGGGAGAAGATTGCGGATATTGATCGTGCGATTATGCATGCAAAGAAGATGAGTACGCCAACTTTTATTGAAATCAAAACGAAAATTGGACAAGGTTCTCTTTTAGAAGGGCAAAATACGGTTCATGGAAAAGATTTATCAGATGAGGATATTGCTCAACTAAAAAGAAAATTAGAACTTCCTGAGGAGCCTTTCTATGTCAATCAAGAGGCAGTCAGTAAATTTCGAACGCATATTGCGAATCGTGTGAATCAAAAGTACATGATTTGGAGTTCTACTTACCAAGAATATGTAAATCAAGTTGGTAACGGGGATAAGACAGTAGCTAATTATTTATTTGCGAACAACTTTGATTTTGATACTTTCTCACTCCCATTAGAGTTTAAGGTTCATACGAAACAAGCTCTTCGAGATTCTAATCAAAAGTTTATAGAGAAGTTAAACACTTCTGTCAAAACCTTTGTGGGAGGAAGTGCGGATGTTGGTACGACTACGAAAACTTATGTAGGAGAGTTAGGAGATATTGGACCTGGACAATTTCAAGGAAGTAATATTTGGTTTGGGGTTCGAGAACATGCGATGGGTGCTATTTTAAACGGGATGGCTCTTGTTCATTTAAAACCTTATGGTTCTGCTTTCTTAAGTTTTTCCGATTATTTAAAACCAGCGATGAGAATGGCTGCTTTGATGAATTTACCAGTAACTTATATTTATACACATGATTCTATTTCGATTGGACCAGATGGTCCAACCCATCAACCGATTGAGCAATTAGCGATGTTGCGTTCTATTCCAAATATGAAAGTATACCGCCCTTGCGATGCCAAAGAGTTGTGGGGATGTTGGCACGCTATTTTAAATTCAAATCATAATCCAAGTTCTTTGATACTCGCGCGAAATGAAGTGGAGATTTTAGAAGAAAGTGATATTTCAAAAGCTTCTTTAGGTGGATATATTCTTCATGAGGAGACATCTCCTTTAAAATTGATTTTTGTAGCGACGGGTACGGAAGTTCATGTTGCTAAAAATTTAGCATTTGAGTTTATGAGAAATGGGGAAGGTGGAATTCGTGTTGTTAGTATGCCTTGCCTAGAAAAGTTCCATGAACAACCTTTAGAGTATCAGGAACAAGTACTTCCAAGTGGTGTCTTTCGGATCGTTATAGAGGCAGGAATTGCTTCTGGATGGGAAAGTATCATCACGCATCCAAAATATATGATTGGTCTTCATTCTTTTGGTGTCAGTGGTACCAAAGAAGAAGTATTACATGCTATGAACTTTAGTTACGAACAGATTAAGGAAAGAGTATTTGAACTATTGAGACCTCAATAGTTCTTTTTTTTCTTCTCTAGAATAAAATGAAATAGGTCTTGTATTTTTAGCCATTATCTAGTACAATAAACGATATGAAAGGATGATACTATGGGTCTTTTAGTAGATTTATTACAAGTCTTTGTAGGAATTGTGATTGGGGCTGTCATTGGTTTTATTGTTGCTAGAAAATATATGCAAAAATATTTAAAACAAAATCCACCAATTAATGAACAAATGATTCGTGCGATGATGATGCAGATGGGAAGAACTCCTAGTCAAAAACAGGTAAATCAAATGATGAAAGCAATGGCTAAGTATATGGACTAGCCATTTTTTTATGGAGAAAGGGGTTTTATGAATTTATTCACGATTAAGGAGTGTTTAAAACTTCCTTATGAGGTTCCTGCTTTAGAGTTTCAAAAAATTAAACTAGATAGTCGTGAAATTGAAAAGGGGGATATCTTTTTTGTATATGGATTAGGAGAAAATTATGTGGAAGAAGCAGTATCTTCGGGAGCTGTAGCAATCATTACAGAAAAAGATATTCAAAGAGAGGATACCATTGTTTTAAAAGTACCCAATAGTTTAGAAGCTCTTTTTCGATTAGGAGAACTTTATCGCCAAAACTATCATGGTAAGGTAATTGCGATTACGGGAAGTAATGGAAAAACAACGACTAAGGAATTATTAAAACATTTTCTTTCCCAAAAGTATTCTTGTTTATCTACTTTAGGAAGTGAAAATAATCACATTGGGGTTCCTAAGACTCTTCTTCAGATGGAGGATTCTTATGAGATGACTCTTTTAGAGATGGGAATGAACCATTTAGGAGAAATTTATCGGTTATCTAAAATTTCTCATCCTGATATCGGCATTATTACCAATATTGGAACGAATCATATTGGGTACTTAGGGAGCCAAGAAAAAATTTTTGAAGCAAAAAAAGAATTGATGGAGGCAACTCCTTCGATAGAGTTATTTGTAAGTGGATTAGATCCGTATTTAAAAACACTTCCTGCTCATCTTGTCTATCCTATATCTACTTCTTTAGAAGTTCCTGCGATAGACTATGCTCTCGCTTCTGAAGTTGCTTCCTACTTAGGGATTTCCAAAGACGAAATAGAGGCTTCTTTCACTACGCTTCCTAAGATACCATCGCGGTTAGAAAAAATAGAAATTCATGATAAAATTCTTTTGGATGATGCTTTCAATGCATCTTTTGAATCTTTTCTATTAGGTCTAGAACGATTAGAGAAATATCCAGGGCGAAAAATTCTTCTATTAGGAGACTTTTTAGAACTAGGAGAATATCAAAAAGAAATTTATCAAAAGATGAAGGAAAGAGTTTCTCGTTCCAACTATTTGGTTTTTACATTAGGAGAGAATTTTCAAGATTGGGATAGTATTTCTTTTTCTACGATAGAAGAGATGAAACAATACTTTTCTACTTTTTCTTTTCAAAAAGGAGATGTTATTTATCTAAAAGCATCCCACCGTGTTGGTTTATCGTCTCTCGTTTCTTATTTTCAAAATATTTTGTAATTTTTAAGAATTGTGTTATCATAAGTACCGGTGATTTTATGAGCAAGTATTTCTATCATGGAGTGATGTCCTTCTTTCCCTGTCAAAGTATGCTTCATATCTTACAATCGGGAGGATTAAAGTCGAAACGATTACAAGGAAACTTTGATTTGATTGGTTATAACGGCCTAGATTCGATTAGTCTATGTCGGACTTTAACGAAAGAAGAATACGATTACTATGAAGGACTAGGATATAAAAGTGCTTATGAAATCTTTATTGTTTCTCATTTCTGTTTTATTATTCGAGAAGATATTGAGGCGATTCGAACGGATGTCGTAGCGCCCCATACTTTCTCTAGTTCTTGGGAACTAGGGGAATATTTAAAAGATCATCCAACCGAGCACATTAGTGATCTAGTAGATGAATGGCAAGCATTAAACTTTATTCCTAATTCCCAATTGATAGGGATAGGCATTCCTCTTTCTATCATTCAAAAAGGAGCACGCTTTAATGCTTACCGGGAAGGACTAAAAGAACTCTATGAAGTAGCAACTTCTTTAGGCCTCGATATAGTAGATACTACTTCTCCTAATTTTATTTCTTCTTATGAAAAGAGAAAAGAGAATTTAGAACAAATTATTGATATTCCTAAAAAATCTTTACGGTATCGGAGGAAAAAAGATGAGTAAATATTATTATCATGGTTTTAAAACAATTACGGATGGAATTTCTATTTTAGCGAGTGGAGGAATTCAAAGTAGGAGAATGCGTGGTCTTTCTAGTTCGAATGGGTTTGAAAGATTAGATTATGTTTGTGTTTGTACCAAACGAGATAAGATAGCTTATGACGATGATGTGAATAGTGCGTTTGGTTGGTTTATCGAAAATCAATTTTGTTTTATTATTTCGCCTGATATTCCGGCTTTTGATCCGGAGTATCTTCCAGAAGATATCTTTTTTGGAGCGAAGATGGCTCAGTTTTTAGAGGAACATCCAGAAGGTCAATATACCAATCTCTTTGATGAGATGCAGGTAAAGGATTATATTCCTGTTTCTAAGATTGTTGGATTAGGAGTTCCTGTTTCTATCTTAAATGAGAATCCTTATTTTTCTACCAAGGAATTGCTTTCTTTCAAACGACTTCTTTCTTTAGCGGATGCGTTAGGTCTTGATGTTATCGACAGTAGCGAAGAAGATTTTATTGAAAACTATGAATATGAAAAAGAAAAGACAAAAAGAAGGATTTCTATTTTTGAGGGAAAAGAATGAGTAAGTATTTTTGTCATGGTATTCAAGAAGAAAGAGATGGCATCAGTATCGCTTTACAGATTTTAAAACAGGGAAAAATAAAAACGAAAAAAGATCTTCGTTTTACTTACGATTATGGATTTAATGGATTAGAACATGTCAGTGTTTGTAAAAAAGAAGAGGATGAACTCTATCAGCAATATCCTAACAATGCTTATCAAACTTATATCTATAATCATTTCTGCTTTTTATTACGGGAAGACTTACCCGCCGAAAAGCCTATTTTTATGGGTTCTATTAATTTAGAACAATTTGAAGCATTAAAAAGAAAAGGAAATCAAAATCGATATACCGACATGATTGATGAATGGCAGGTCTATGGTAGTATTCCTCTTTCTTATGTGGTAGCGATAGGAATTCCTATCGCCCAGTTAGAAAAAGAAGCCATGTACTTTCTACCGACAATTTCTTTTCTTCGCTTAAAAAATCTTTTTCGAATGGCTAGAAAGTTAGGATTAGATATTATTGATAGTAGTGAAGAGGGATTTCTTGAAAAATATGAACAGGAGAAGGAAAGATTATCTTCTTTTCAATTAAAACTTCACTCTTATAAAAGAGGCGAGTTAGTAGTAGAAAAAGAAAAGAAACTATAGTATAATGTTACTATTATGGATGTGAGAAAATGAAAGTAAAATATGAATTAATTAGTACTTGTGGGAAAGCAAGATTAGGAAAATTACATACCAATCATGGAACTTTTGATACTCCGATGTTTATGCCTGTAGGAACCCAAGCAACCGTAAAGACTTTAAGTCCAGAAGAGTTAAAAGAAGTTCATAGCGGTGTTATTTTATCCAATACCTATCACTTATGGTTAAGACCAGGCGAAGATATTGTCCATAAAGCGGGTGGTCTTCATGAGTTTATGAATTATGATGGACCAATCTTAACGGATAGTGGGGGATATCAAGTCTTTTCTTTAGCGAAGAATAAGAAAAAAGATATTGAAGAAGAAGGCGTTCACTTTAAGAGTCATCTAGATGGAAAAAGATTGTTTTTAACACCAGAATTATCCATTCAGATTCAAAATAAGTTGGATAGTGATATTGCGATGTCTTTTGATGAATGTCCGCCTGCATCTGCTACCCATGAATATATGGAAAACAGTGTGAAAAGAACACTTCGTTGGGCAGAGCGTGGAAAGAAGGTTCATGCCAATCCTAATCAATCTCTTTTTGGGATTGTGCAGGGAGGCTATTTTGAAGATTTAAGAAAACTATCTGCTATCGAAACAGTCAAAATGGACTTTGATGGATATAGTATTGGAGGAGTTGCGAACGATGATGAATCGAAGGAGAATATGTATCTTGCCTTAGATTATTCTCTTCCTTATATTCCAGAAGATAAACCAAGATATTTGATGGGGGTAGGAGATCCTATCGATATTATTGAAGGGGTTATTCGCGGTATCGATATGTTTGACTGTGTGTTACCAACGCGTTTAGCGCGTCATGGTCATGCTTTTACAAGATATGGTAAAATCAATGTTCGGAATGCGAAGTATAAAGAAGATTTCACACCTTTAGAAGAGGGATGTGATTGTTATGCTTGTAAGCATTATACGAAAGCCTATATTCGTCATTTGATTGTGGCAGAAGAAACTTTTGGTGCTAGGCTGTTATCAATTCATAATATTCGTTTCTTAATTCGTCTTACGGAAGAATTAAGAGAAGCGATTGCTAAAAATACTTTATTAGAGTATCGGGAAGAATTTTTAAAAAATTATACAGGGGAGTAATATGAGTAAGTTGTTTGTTCAAAAATATACCATTCCAAATGAAAAGTGTGAGAAGTCCATTGCCCTTCTTACAGATATTCATTATGTGAATCAAAAAGAGCAGAAAGTTCTGCTTCAAATTTTAGAAGTTTTAAAAAAGATGGAATATGACTATCTATGTATCTCAGGAGATTTTCTAGATACGAGCGAAGTGAAAGAAGATTTTCTTCTTTCTTATGTAGAGTCTTTAGCGAAACTTTCTAAGGTCATTATTGGAATTGGAAATCATGAACTAACAAACAGTAGGAAGAAAGCTATCTATTCTTTTCCACAATCGTTTTATCAACGATTACGAAAAATCAAAAATGTAAAAGTACTTGATAATGAAACCTATGTGGATGGTTCGATTCGTTTTATTGGAGTTACGCTTCCTTTAGATTACTATTATCGTTATCATGAAAATCTTTCTTATTTTATTCGTTATATGAATTTAAAGTATCCTACTCCTTATGAAGATAAGTACAATATTCTTCTTTGTCATACGCCACTTCCTTTTCAAAAGAAAGAAGTATTTACGAAAGTTCCTTTCTTAGAAAACATCTCTTTGATTTTAACAGGACACTTTCATGGAGGATTAACGCCAAGATGTCTTTATCCCGTTTTGAAGGGAAGAGGACTCATCGGACCTTTCCGAAAAATTTTTCCAAAACATGCTTATGGGATTTTCAAAAGAAATTCTTCTTATGTCATTGTTTCTAGTGGTGTAACCAAGATATCTCAAGTTCAGAAGATTGCTTTTTTAGATTCTTGTTTTGCAAAAGAAATTACCTCGATTCATTTAACTAAGAAAAAGTAGTTTAACTACTTTTTTCTTTTCGTCTATGAACACCAAGCATTCCTCCTAAAGTAGAGAGAAAAAGAATGATTCCATAATAAAGCAAATTTTTAAGAGCGAAGTCTTTAAAGAAAATAAAGTTAAGAAGGAAAAGGGAAAACGCCAAACAACTTCCAAAGAGAAATCCTTCTAGAATCCCTTTTTTACTTCCTTTTTTTCCTTGTTGATATGAAAAACTAAGGGAAAGGAGAAGAACTATCATTTCTGCGATGGCAATTCCTCTTCCATTACAAAGATGAAAGAAACTTAGGATGGTGAAAAGGAAGGTTCCCAGAAAGAGAGTAAGATAGGCATATCCCATATTTTTGGCAAAGATTTTCCAGTTCATGTTATCACCTAATTTACTATATGTGTCAACTAAAAAAATATCCCTTTTAAAAGAGTTGACTATTCTTTTCTCTTTGATATAATTGTGGTATAAAGTAGGATAGATAGAAATAGAATATAAAGAATAAAAGAGGGATACCATGAAAGCAAAGAAGAGAAAAAAAAAGAAACAAAAATTTGGGGAAAAGGAGATGATTCGCCTTGAAGTTTTTCTTACTGGCGGTGTTCTTTTCCTTCTTTTTATCTTTCTCGTTGCTTCTTTTTTAATACCTCGTTATACTGTTCTTTTTCTATCGAATGGGGGAACTCAAATTCCTGCTCAAAAAATTGAGAAAAATGAGAAAGTAAAACGACCAGAAGATCCTAAAAGAGAAGGGTATCGCTTTATTGGTTGGTATTTAGAAGAAGATTTATATGATTTTGATTCTTCTATCCATCAAGATCTCTCTCTAGTAGCGCACTGGCAAAAACTAGAAGAATATGTAGAAAAGATAGTGTTAAATCAAGAGTCTTTACGATTAGAACCACTCGAAGATTTTCTATTGGAAGCAACGATTACTCCTGAAAACGCAACTGAAAAACTAGTTGCTTGGACAAGTAGCAATCCGAAAGTGGCAACAGTAGAAGATGGATTAGTCCATGCTTTATCGGAAGGAAATACCATTATTACGGCTATTACGAGAGATGGGGGATTACAAGCTACCTGTCAAGTAACTGTTCAGAAGAAAGTTTTAGGTATTACCCTTCTTCAGAGCGAATATGCTTTAGAAGTAGGAGAGAAAACTTCTTTAGAATTAGAAGTAGAACCAAAAGTTTCTATGGAAGAACTTCTATATCGCAGTAGAAATGAAACCGTGGTAACTATTGAAAAAGGAACCTTAACGGCGGTAGGTGAGGGAACAACCATTGTGGATATTGCTACTCCCGATAAGAAATATTCTGCTAAAGTAGTTGTCACGGTAACGGCTCCACCGTTAGAGGATATTCAAATTCAAGGGAAGAGTACTTTAGTAATTGGAGAAAGTACTAACCTAACGATTTTAACAACTCCTTCTAATGCTTCTTTCAAAGGCGTTTATTGGAAGAGTAGCAATCCACTATCTGTTAGCGTGGATGCGACAGGAAGTGTTACCGCAAAAGCGAAAGGTACAAGCATTATTACTGCTTGGACAAAAGATGGAAAGAAGGTGACGCGACACACAATTACAGTTCGTGATTCGTCCACTTCAGAATAAAAAAGAGACCTCTTTTTTCAAAAAGAAAAAAGTTCTCTTTGAACCCAGTATTTTTATTGACGAGATAAAAGTTTTATAGTATAATGGAGTTGTCACGGTGGGAGGCGAATTAGTTGGTTAGATGGTAATCTTTGATATGTTAATGATGTAAAATATTTTTAAGAAAGGAAGGTAGTATGGAAGACAAAAAGAAGAAAGATGCTGACTTAGAGGAAGAAGAAGTTGAAGAAGCAGAAGACGTCGAAGAAGAAGTAGAAGACGAAGATGCTGATGAAGACGAAGAAGTTGAAGAAACTCCTAAGGCAGCAAAAGATAAGAAAAAATCTTCTAAAGACGATGAGGATGAAGAAGAGGATGACTTATTAGAAGACGAAGAGTCAAAAAGTTCTTTCGGTATGAAAATTGTATTTGCTTTAGTTGTAATTGCAATTATCGCTCTTTTACTATTAAGAGCATGTACCGGTAAAACACAATTCAATGTCACTTTGGATTTACAAGGTGGAACTGCTAGTTACGATACAGAATTCAAAGTAGATGAGAATGGAAAAATTACAAGACCAGCAGATCCAACGAAAGAAGGATATGATTTTGCAGGATGGTACTACAATGATAAAGTATTTGACTTTAACACAAAAGTAACATCTGACATAAAATTAGTTGCTAGGTGGACAGAGGCTGGAACAGCTAGTGTAACAGGTGTTACTCTAAATGAAACAGACTTAACATTAGCAGTTGGCGCAACTGCACAGCTAATAGCTACAGTGGCACCAGAAAATGCTAAAGATAAATCATTAACATGGACAAGTAGTGATACAAGCATAGTAACTGTAGATGGTAATGGAAACATTACAGCATTAAAAGAAGGTACTGTAACAATTACAGTAACAACAAATGATGGTAGTAAAACTGCTACATGTAAAGTTACTGTATCAAAGAAAGCCGTACCTGTAACAGGAGTATCATTTAAGTCAGATTCAATGACTGTACCAACTGGATACACAAAACAAGCTGAGGCAGTTATTAGCCCAAGTGACGCTACAAACAAAGGATTAACATGGACAATTGAAGATACATCAATTGCAAGTGTTAATAGTAAGGGAGTAGTAACAGGTAAAAAAGAAGGTAAAACAAAATTAACAGTAACTACTTCAGATGGAAAATATACTGCTACTATTGAAGTTGTTGTTAAAGATCAACCTGTAACAGGAGTTAGCATTAGTGGAAAGAGTGAAGTCACAGTAGGAAAGACTATCCAATTAACTGCTAATATAAAGCCAAGTACTGCTAAGAATAAGAAAGTAACTTGGTCAATTAAAGATGGTACTGGTAGTGCTACAATCAATCAAAAAGGTGTAGTAACTGGTAAGAAAGCAGGAACTGTTACTGTTACTGTAACAACGGAAGATGGAAAATATAAAGCAACTAAGAAAATCACAGTTAAGGAAGCTCCTACAAATTATGTAATTACATTAACTCCATATGTACAAAAAGGTTCTGGTTCAATCATGCAATATGGATTTGCCGTTACAAAAGATGGTAAAGCATTTACTGCTTATGAATCATTCACCTATAATGGACATTATGTAAACGCAAAA
>CANQZC010000019.1 GCA_947628235.1 uncultured Bacilli bacterium
TAATTACATTTTAACTATATCATATTGCTTTTTATTTTTTATTTATTTTTGTCTCACATCATTTACAATTATACAATTTACTTGAAATGTTATCAATCTTTTATTAATTCTAATCCAATTCTCAATCTGTAGTTTAAACATTTTGAAAGTAAATAAAAATGTTTAATCCTTATAAATAAAGGCCTAGAAAACTTTTATCCTTTAAAAAGTGTTATATCTTTTTGTCTACGACCTTGACTTATATTTCAAAATATACTACTATGAATTTAAATAGGAGAGTAGGGATTTTATGAAAGAACAACTTACCCTTTTTGAGAAGGATTCTTTACTACGAATGTTATTTTCTTTCTTTTACTGCGTGAAGGAAAATCCTAGGTGGCAAGAGCGCAGTAGATATGCGAAAAGGAATCGAGAAATTACGAAACAAATGCTTCCTGTTTCTTGTGATGCGGATTATTATTTCTTTTTAGGAAGGCACTTTTATGCTCTTTTTCTAGAAGGGGAAGGCAATGTTCTTTCTTGTCGCTTAGAAGAGTATGATACATTCTACGATATTGCGAAACATCATCAAGAACTTTCTTTTACCTATCATTTAAAAGAAGGTCAAATTTTTGATTTAGGAAAGATTAAGATGGTTCGAAAGGGAAATGAAAAATAGGGAAAACCTTAAGAAAAGATGGAAATTTCTTTTCTTTTTTTAGCCTTTTATGATAAAATGGTATTGGAGTATATCAAGGAGGTTTTTACATGGGGTTATTTGATAAATTCAAAAGTATTTTTAGTACCAACAAAAAAGAAAAAGAAGAAGTTGAAGTTTATGATAAAGGGTTAGAGAAATCTAGAAAAGAATTTGTTTCTAAGATAAGCCTTTTAAACTTAAAATATAAAAAAGTAAGCCCAGAATATTTTGAAGAGTTAGAAGAAATATTAATTATGGCAGATATCGGTGTTTCTACGGTAATGGAGTTTATTGATCGTTTAAAACGCCGTGTAAAGAAAGAAAATATTGAAAATAGTGAAGATTTAAAAGAGATTATTGTCGATGAGATGTTTATTATCTATGTTGACAATAGTATCATGGTAAATAAAATTAATTTTGCGGAAAGTGGACCTACCGTCGTTTTATTCGTTGGAGTTAATGGAGTTGGAAAGACTACCACGATAGGGAAGATTGCGAGTCGTTTAAAAGAGGAAGGGAAAAAAGTACTCTTAGTAGCGGGAGATACTTTTCGGGCCGGTGCGATTGAACAAATTAGAGAGTGGGGAGAAAGAACTTCTTCACCAGTCGTTTATAGGGAAGATGCTGATCCTGCTAGTGTCATCTATGATGGGGTTATGAAAGCCAAAGAAGAAGATTATGATGTCGTTTTAATCGATACAGCAGGAAGACTTCAAAATAAGACGAATTTAATGAATGAGTTAGAGAAGATGAATAAAGTCATTGAAAAAATTATTCCAGAAGCACCTCATGAGACATTATTGGTAATTGATGCGACGACTGGTCAAAATGGAATTAGTCAAGCCAAAGAGTTTCAAAAGATTACGAATATTACTGGAATTGTATTAACCAAACTAGATGGTACTGCGAAAGGCGGGATTGTTTTAGCCATTAAAGAAGCGTTAGGAATTCCTGTGAAGTTTGTAGGATTAGGAGAGCAAGCAAAAGATTTAAGAACTTTTGATATTGAAAAATATATCTATGGATTGTTTAAAGATATGTGAGGTAGTCTATGAATGTAGAAGTTATTGAGTTAAAACCAAAAAAGCAATCATTTCTTGTTTTTTTACAAATTGTTTTTTTCTTATTTGTTTTTATTGCTGCTGTTTTAACAATTCTTTCTAGGAAATGGTTACCACTTCTTTATGGAGCGCTTACCTTATCTTTAGGGTCATTAGCGTGGAGTAATCGCAAAAAAGAAAAGAGAAAGAAAATAGCGATTCTTTATTTCTTATTTTCCATCGTTACTTTCGTTTCTATGATAATGGAGTTACTATGATAGATGAAACAGTATATTTAGGAAGACTCTATGATGTCTATGGAGAATTATTAACCGAAAAACAAAGAGAGTTCTTTGAGGCTTATTACTTTGAAAATTTAACACTTCAAGAGATTGCCGATGAAGATCAAATTAGTAAGAATGCTGTTCATAAAGCATTGGTAGGGCTAGAAGAAAAGTTAAGATATTATGAAGAAAAACTACAGTTAGTAGCGAAGATAGATAAAATAGAAGAGACGATTTCTGAGGAAGAAATCAAGAAGAAAATATTAGATATTTTATTATAAGAAGGGTGAGGAATATGTTTGGAAAGATAGTGTATATTAGTGATAATGTGGCTCATGTAGCCATCCCAAAAGATGCACCTGTCATCATGAACTTGATGAATATGCATGTTGTATTTGAAGATGAAGATAAAAGAATCTTAGGAGAAGTAGAAGATATTTCAGCGGATGTTATTAAGATTCGGTTTTTAGGAGAACTTGCGGATGGACATTTTATCGGTGGTGTTTTAAGAAAACCAAACTTAACGGCAACGACTAGAATTATCAAACCAGAAGAATTAAAGATTATTATGGGAGATAATACTGAAGGATCCCTCCTTTTAGGAATGAGTCCTCTTTATGAAAACATGCCAGTTATGGTAGATATTAATGAATTATGTAGTAACCATATGGCTATCTTTGGTAATACTGGTAGTGGTAAATCTTATGGAGTTGCAAGATTCATTCAAAGTCTTTTCTACAATCCAGATTTTGTTCCTTTTAAATCTAATTTTATGATTTTTGATGCTTATGGAGAGTATCATAATGCATTCCAAAATATTAATCAGATTAATCCAAACTATAATTTTAAATTCTATACTACGAATAGAGCTCAATTACGAGAAGGTGGAGAACTTTTAAGAATTCCTCTTTGGCTTTTAAGTATTGATGATTTTGCGCTTTTATTAAATGCTGAAAAACACTCGCAATTACCAATTATTGAAAGAATGTTAAAACTAGTTCGAGTATTCGCTACGGATGGAGATGTCAGTACAAGATATAAGAATCACTTAATTGCGAAAGCAATTATGGATATTATGTATACGAACCAAACTTCAGCTAGTAAAAGAAACGATATTTTCTCTATTTTAGCAAGTTGTTCCACGGAACAATTTAACTTAGAGGCTCCTGTTCAAGGATTAGGATATGTAAGAAAGTTTAGAGAATGTTTCCTTATTGATACATCTGGACAATTTACTGAAAGTATTTTGATTACCCAATATATCACTTCTTTCATTGATGAAAACTTAGAGAAGTATGAACCAACGCCTGATCATTTCTTTACTTTGGAAGATATGGAAAAAGCGCTTCAATTTACTCTTATTTCAGAAGGACTTCTTCGAAATGAAAGACTTTATGATGAGGCGATTACTTTAAAGGTAAGACTTCACTCTCTAGCAATCGGAGAAGCCAAAGAATTCTTTAGTTATCCACAATTTATCAATATGGAAAATTATGTAGCTTCTCTCGTTACAAAGAATGGTAGAAAAGCTCAAATAGTCAATTTCAACTTGGAAGATGCCGATGATAGAATTGCGAAAACTATCGTTAAAATTTATTCTAAATTATTATTTGACTTTACGAAGCGTTTAAATGAGAGAGCATCGATTCCATTCCATATTGTTCTAGAGGAATCTCACCGTTATGTTCAAAATGATAGTGATAACTTCTTACTTGGATATAATATCTTTGAAAGAATTGCGAAAGAGGGAAGAAAATTTGGTCTTTTGCTACTCTTAATTTCACAAAGACCAGTAGAACTTTCTGAAACCGTTATTTCACAGTGTACGAACTTCTTAATCTTTAAGATGTCCCATCCAAGAGATTTGGAATATTTAAAGAAGATGTTACCAAATATGAGTTCAGAGATTATGGAAAAACAAAAGAGTTTACAGCCAGGTACTTGTGTAGCGTTTGGTAGAGCCTTTAAGATTCCAATGATTGTAAGAATGCCACTTCCAAATCCAGAACCATATAGTAGTAATGCGGATGTTGTCGGAAGATGGACACACTAAAAGAAGATAATTTATCTTCTTTTTTTATATATTGAAATAGGTGATGATATGAAGTTTATCGCACATCGTGGAAAGGATCATCATTCCTTTTATGAAAACAGTTTAGAAGCTTTTCTTTGGTGTTTAAAGCAAGATTATATAGATGGGATAGAATTAGATATTCGGATGACAAAAGACCATCAATTTATTCTTTCTCATAATAGTACGATTCTTTATCTAGGAACACCTATTTTTATTTTTAAAGAAAATCTAGAGACTTTAGTAACTTGGAATCTAGGTAGTATCAAAAATCCTCACTATCTATGTTCCTTAGATTCTCTCCTAAGTCAAGTTACTTCTTCTAAAATCCTTTTAATAGAACTGAAAGAAGAACTCGGTAGGGAAAAAGAATATGTAGAAAGTTTACTTCCTATTTTAAAGAAGTATGAACATTTAAACATTTATCTCATGAGTTTTAATTATCAGCTTGTAAAGTTATTAACAACTATGTGTAAATTTCCGATTGGTTTACTTATTAGTGAATTTATCAATTTAAAGAAGGAAAAAGATAGCTTTTCTTTTTTAGCAGTTTCTAGAAATATCTATTCCAAGGTACAACATCCTTCCAAAAAGATGGTGTGGACTGTCAATCAAAAAGAAGAATTAAAGAACTATCCCCAAGACCTTTTTATCATTACTGATAAGGCATATCATTTGTTATCGAAATCGCGTTATCAATAATGAGAGAAGCTTTTTTATCAATCCTTCGAATTAGATGAATCAATTTTTGTTTCCTTTTTCTAGTGGTAGTGATGAAAAGAACTTGATAAGAATAATCTAAAGTAGTTCCTTCTAATTGAATAACTGGATAGTTCTGTTCTTTAATCTTTTCTACTAAAGTATCTTTTTCTGGATCGGTAATGGCAATAACCATATTCTTTCCAATCGCTAATTTCTCCTCTAGGAGAGAACCCAAATAAGAACCTAAAAAAGTACCAAATGAGTAGACAAAGATTTTAAAAGGGTCACTTTGAATATCTACTAAGACTAAAGAAGTAGAAAAAATCCAAGAAAGAGACATTAAAAAATTGAGAAAAGCACCAAAGAGTTTTTTCCCATTCGCGATGACAATAATCCGGAGTGTCGCTAAAGCATTCTCAATTATTTTTAAGAAAAAAAGAGCAAGATAAATCATTGAATCACCCTTTATTAGTTTGCTTTTTAAACAACATTTCTATGCGAAATGTTGAATCCTATGTTATAATAGTAACTAGGTGATTAAAAATGTTTGAAAGCTTAGGAGAAAGATTACAGAATGCCGTTAATAAAATTAAAGGGTATGGAAAAATCACAGAAGAAAATATTAGTGATGTAACAAGAGAAATTCGTCTTGCGCTACTAGAGGCAGATGTTAACTATAAAGTTGTTAAAGAATTTGTGAATAATGTCAAAGAAAAAGCTTTAGGAGAAGAAGTTGCCAAATCCTTAAAACCGGGAGAAATGTTTGTTAAAATCCTAAAAGATGAATTAGTCGAACTATTAGGAGGAGAAAAGCAAGATCTTTATACCGAAGGAAATCCTTCTATTTTAATGCTTGTTGGACTTCAAGGAAGTGGTAAAACAACAACGATTGGAAAACTTGCTAGAATGATTCGTAAAAAGTATAAGAAAAATCCATTATTGGTTGCTTGTGATGTCTACCGTCCGGCAGCCATCGATCAGTTAAAACAAATTGGTAAAGAATTAAATATTGAAGTCTATGAAGAAGGGAAGAAAGACCCTGTTGAGATCGCTAAAAATGCCATTCAATATGCCAAAGAAAATCTCTATAATTATGTTTTAATTGATACGGCTGGTCGACTTCATATTGATGAAGAGTTAATGACGGAATTAAAAAATATCGAAGATACAATTCATCCTCATGAAGTAATGCTTGTCGTCGATAGTATGACAGGACAAGATGCGATTAATGTTATTGAAGGATTTAATGAAAAGTTATCTCTTACGGGTGCTATCTTAACGAAGTTAGATGGAGATACTCGTGGTGGTGCCGCTCTTTCTATTCGTCATTTAACGAATGTTCCTATTAAGTTTATTGGTATCAGTGAGAAAATGGATGGACTAGATGAATTCTATCCGGATCGTATGGCTACTAGAATTTTAGGAATGGGCGATCTCATGACAATGATTGAGAAAGCAGAAGAAGTAATTGACCAAGATGAGGCTATGAAATCGGCGAAGAGAATGCAAGAAGGAAAGTTTGATTTAGAAGATTTCTTAAGTACTTTAAAACAGGTAAAGAAGATGGGACCATTAGAGAATTTAATTAAGATGATTCCGGGAATGCCAAAAGAAGTAAAAAATGTAAAAGTAGATCCTAAAGATATGGCCCATATTGAAGCTATTATCCTTTCTATGACGCCTTACGAAAGAAGACACCCAGAGTGTTTAAAAGCAACGCGTAAACAAAGAATCGCTGCGGGTTCTGGAAGAACGGTGGAAGAAGTAAATCGATTAGTAAAACAGTTTGATCAGATGAAAGTAATGATGAAGCAGATGAAGAATGGAAAAATGCCCTTTTAAAAACTGTCAAAAAGATGGAAACATCTTTTTTTTTGCGTTACTTTTCTTTTTCTCTCTTGAAAATTGTGGTATGATAAAAAAGATAAGAGTAAGGTCTTATGATAATAAAAGGGAGGAAAAATATGAAATTTTGTCCAAATTGTGGAACCCAAAATAGCTTAGAATCTAATGTTTGTAGTAATTGTGGAACCAGTTTTGTAAGAAACGAGACAACCCCAACACCACAACCAACACCCGTTCCACCAACAGTATCTAATAGTCCAGTAACGGGATCTATTCCTGCCGCACCAGTCACACCAATGCCAATGAATAATGTTTCTAACCAACCAAATATGGGACAGAATCCACCAATGATGACTGGAAATCCAAAGAAACCTATGGATCCAAAAAAGAAAAAACAAATTTTAATAGCAATTGTTGCTGTTCTAGTAGTAGCTGTTTTAGCGTTCGTTTTATTCAAAGTTTTTAGTAAGGATAAAAAGACGAAAGAAGCAGAACGTGTTTTTGATGAGTCTCAACTTATCTTAATTGAAGAAAATGACAAATATGGTTATATCAATTCTGATGGAAAGGTCGTTATCGCACCGACTTATGATAGTGCGACTAGATTTTATGGAGACTATGCTTTAGTACATGTAAGTTCTGCTACAGAGGCTTATCCAGAAGGATATCATGTCATTGATACTAAAGGAAAAATCAAGTATAGCGCAGATGACTATTATGATATTGAATACATGCCTGATTATGGTATTTGGATTATTGATGATAAATTATATAATTATGACTTAAAATTATTAACAGCTGAAGATGTCACTGTCGATTATGAAGAGGATGGATATTTATCATGGAGACAGCCTTCACAAAAGAAAGCAGGAATTATGACTGCTGAAGGAAAAGTTACTTATACCTATCATTATCAAGATAGAGAAAGCTGGTCTGCTGTTGGTTATGATGGAGTAGATCCAGTATTGAAAGAACATTACTGTGTATTTAATGTAGAAAATGAGAAGTATGCAATTGTCAACTGTGATACTGGAAAAGTTATCTATGATTATACAGATAAATATATCAATGCTTCTGGTGATAATGTTTTCTCTATTTCCGATCATGATACTTTAAAAACCATTTCTAGACTTTATGTTCAAAATGACAAAATCCTTTATGAGGTTTCTAGTGATGGAAATTTAGACTTTTCATACCGTGGATATTTAAAAATCAAAGATCCAAATCGTGGCGAAGAGGAGTTCTATTATGACCCTATTACCGGAAAAGAATTTACTGATTATTTTGATATAGATAATGAAGTGGATGAGTGGGAAGCAGAAACAGGATATAAAAAATTTAGTTGCGATATTGGATATGGTTTGATGCAAGGAGATAAAGTAGTAGTTCCTTGTGAATGGAGTAGTATCGAAACCTTTGACCCACTTCTTTATACTTATCTAGAGAGTAAAGGAAAACCTTATGTAATCGTTAGAAAAGATGGTAAGGAATCACTTTATAATATCAAAAGTGGTAAGGTAGAAAAGGATTTTAATACTTATTCTATCTATACTCGTGATGAAAGTACTTTCATTTACTATAGAGATGAGGAAACTGATGAAATTAATGTATATAATTTAATTACTGGTAAGAGTGCAGTGGTAAAAGAAACGCCATCTATGTATAATAACTACATTACCGTAGAAGAAAATGGTAAAAAGAATTATTACAATATGGATTTAAAACTAATTTATACAGAGAAATAGATAGTAAAAAAATACTATCTTTTTCTTTTTCCCAAGTAATTTGCTTATTCATTTTTCTTCCTAGTACATATGATAGATTAGACAAGGGGGAAAAAATATGTTTCAACAAAATTGTTGTAATCAAGGTATGTTTGGTATGAGAGAAAGACAAGGTTGTAATCGTCAAATTCAAGAAGTAGTAGAACCTACTATTAATAAATGTGTTGAAAGAGTATTTGAACATGAAGTACCACATGTATGTCCAATTCATACGCATGTAATTAATAAACATGTTTATAATCATACATATACACCAAGATTTAGTTGTTCTGAAGAAAACCAAATTATTAACAATGATTGTGGAAAATGTTCAGGATTCATGAACTAGAAAGGCACGAAAGTGCTTTTTTATATGGTATAATAAAGTTGGTGATGCAGATGAAAGATCAATATTTAAAAGCAATTCAAATAGAAGAAAATCAAATGCATCTTTTAAAAGAGAAAAAAGAACTCTTAGAAGAAAAGAATCGACAAACGAGAATCACCTTAAAGAGTCAAGAAGATAAGAGCAAATATTTAGATCAAAGAATTGTTGAAGAAGAAAAAAGAAAAGAATATTTGACCCATAAAAAGGAATATCGAAAAAAGTTTTTAAAACAAGCAATGGCTTTTGGACTAAAAAGTATGATTGCCTTTCTAGGAATCATTATCGGTTTAGAATTTTTAGGAGGAGAGGGGGCTTTTTCTCTTCCAATTACCCTTCGTTCTAGTGTGATTCTATTTGCTATTTTTGGAGGGGTAGAATTCCAATATCAAGCGAAAGAATTTTTAAAGTTAACTTCAGGATATTCTCAAGATATTGATCAAGTATTAAAAGACCTTTATCAAGAACGAGAATCTTCCTATCAAAAAGAAAAAACACTTTCTTTTGAAGTGTTAGAAAATGAACAATTCCTAGAAGAATTAAAAGAAACAATCACCCAGATTCAACTCCATATTCAAGAAATTGATAAGGAAAGAAGAAAGCAAATTCATCAATTGATAGAAAACTTAGATGATTATGTTCCCACCGCTACCTTTCCTCAGACAGATATTCATAAATTATTAGAGAAAAAATAAAAGAAGAGCAATCTTCTTTTATTTTACGAAATAAGCATAGTATTCTTCAAAAGTAATATTATGATCATGAATGTATTTAGCCACATCTTTTCCAACATATCGATAATGCCATGGTTCATACATATATCCAGTAATGTATTCTTTTCCTTTAGGATAACGAAGAATAAATCCATATTTATAAGCATTTTCTTTTACCCAAGTAAATTCTTTGGAATTTTCAAAAGCAGAAATGCTGTGATTTTGTTTTGTTCCAAGGTCCATCGCTAATCCTGTTTGATGTTCCGAATATCCAGGACGAGCAGAATAAGTATCTGCTAAAGTTTTTCCATCTCTACTTACATAGTTATTATAAAGGGTACTCTGTCTAGAATAAGAACGATAAGGAGACTGAATATAAGGATAAAGACCTACTTTGACAGCATCGTTATACATTTCTTTAAAAGCTTCTAAAACTTCTTTTTTGATATATCCAGTACCATAAGTAGAGGAGATAGCTACTAAGTTTTCTGGCTCATAATCTTTCTTTAAATAATAATATTTATTGACAATGATTAAGTTTTCTTTACTTAAGTCGGTAGGGGTAATATCTTCATAAAAGGTTTTATCTAGATTACTATTTACTCTCGTTATAATCTCTTTGATGGCTAAATCTTTATGGGTAGCATAGTAGTTTTTATAACGGTCCATATTTTTTAAGATGGTATATTCTTGCCCTAAAAAGAGTTGAACAACATCATCCAATAGAATATCCTCCTCATCTAAGCCTTCATTTACTGCTTGGATAGTGAGATTTCCTTCCGTTTCATATTTTTGATAGTAGGTAAGGTATCGATCTAAAAGTTCTTCTTGAAATTCTGGATGAGTTAGAATGGTATGAATATCTGGAGTATATGGTAGTTCATCTTTGCCATGATTTACTAAAAAGACGACATCTTCTACCGGAGCAGTAGGATAAAGGTCTAAGAACTTAAGATAGTAAGTAAAATACTTTTCTTCAAAGTTCTTCTCTTCTAGTATATGTATTAAATTTTTTTGATAGTCCATTTCTAGAATGGTTTCGATATCTTTTTCTGATAATTTTTCTTGGAAGATATCTCTTTCTTCTTTGGAATATCCTAGTTTCTTTAACTGTGCTTCTTGAGAGGGATGATTAGAAAGATAAACTCCTAATAAAACCCAAAGAAGAAGGAGAAAAAGAAGAATTCCAAAGAAAAAGAAAAGCGGCTTTTTCTTCCATTTCCTTTTCTTTTTAGCCATTAAGCATCCCCCTCTACGAAGTAAGCATAATATTCATCAAAAGTAATATTATGTTCATAGATATAGGTAGCAGCCTCTACTCCTACATAACGATAGTGCCATGATTCATATCCATATCCAGTTAGATATTCTTTATCTTTTGGATAACGAAGAATAAATCCATATTCATGAGCATGATTTTGAAGCCAAGTGAATTCTTCAAAGGTTTCAAAAGTCTCTGTATTAGCACCATAAGTAGTTACATCGACTGTAAGTCCTGTTTGATGTTCCGAAAATCCTGGTCTAGCCGCCACTTCATCGGTTTTCTTTTGACCTAATTGAATTAAATAATCATTATACAATTTATCTTGATATTCATAATCACGATAAGCGGAAGAAATGATAATGGTTAATCCATCTTCTTTCGCAGCATTGAATAGATCAATAAATTTCTCATAAGCTTCTTTTCGTAGCATAGGATCATCGCCATAAGCATACCAATTTTTTACTTTCTCTAAATCAGGCGCTTCAAAATCTTTACTAAGTTGATGAAATTTATTGACAAGTAATAAGTTCTCTTTACTCGTATCTGCTTCGACTGGATCGGTGTACCAATCTTCGTTTGCTCGAACATTGATAATCGCTACGACATCACTTAAAGATTTCTCTGGATTCTCTTGATAATAAGCTAAGTATTTTTCTAGATTCTTCTTTAAGTAATAAGATTCTTTCATGAATTTAGGGATGTTCTCATCAGCCTCTTTTTCGAGTAATTTCTCTAGTTCTTTCTCATCTAGTTTCTCGATTAAATAAGCGGTATCTTCTTCTGAATAACCATGATTTTCTAGACGATATTCAAAGGTTTTTTGATAGTCCAAAGTTTGTTTCCATCGAAATAGACCGATGATGAGAACAACGAGTACAACGACACAACCAATCGCAATACTAATATTTCTTTTTTTAAGTTTTACTTTTGCCATAAAGCCTCCTATATTTCTAAAGTTATTCTACCACAAAAATAGAAAAAATAAAACTTGTATTGTGGTTCCTTTTCAAAATATGTTATAATGAAATTGGAGGATGATGGTATGTCAGGATTAGTTATATTGTTACTTTTTATACTTGCGATGATTTTACTTGCTTCAATAAAACAGATTAATGAATATGAAAGAGGAATTAAATTCACTTTAGGAAAGTTTTCTTCTATTATGAATCCGGGATGGAATTTAGTATTCCCTATCTTTCAAAGTTATAGCAAGGTAGATATTCGTACGAAAGCAGTCGATGTTCCAGAACAAGAAGCGATTACGAAAGATAATGTTTCTGTTCGTATTAATGCGGTTATCTATTATAAGATTTTTGATGCTAGTAAAAGTGTTCTAGCAGTAGAAAATTATTTCTATGCGGTTAGTCAACTTGCGCAGACGACGATGAGAAATGCGGTAGGTGCTGTTTCTCTAGATGAATTGTTAGGAGAAAGAGAAAAGATTTCATCAGAGATTTGTAGTATCATTGATACGGCTACAGATCCTTGGGGAATCAAAGTAGAAAATGTCGAGTTAAAAGATATTTCTCTTCCAGAAGAAATGAAGAGAGTTATCGCCAAAGCTGCAGAGGCAGAAAGAGAAAAAGCAGCCGTTATTACGAAGGCCGCTGGAGAGGTAGAAGCTTCTCTTAACTTAGCGAAGGCAGCAGCGACGATGAATCAAACTCCAGGAGCTCTTCACTTACGTACTTTAGCAACCATCAACGATGTTTCTTCTGACCAATCTAATACAATCATTTTTGCGCTCCCAGTAGAGATGCTTCGTGCTTTTGAAAGAGCAGGAGAACCAAAGAGTCCATCTCTTGAGGATATCGCTAGAGTGATTGAAGCTAAAAATAAGCAACAATAAAGTATCTTCGGATACTTTTTTGGTGGTATTCTCCTTTTTATCGCATACATTCTAGTAGAGGTGGAATATGAAAAAAAGTATCTGTTTTCTTCTCCTTTTTCTATTAGGAATTTCTTTTGTCCATGCGGAGGAAGGCGCTCTTTTAGCGCCCAATGCCAAAAGTGCGATTCTAATCGAAGTAGAGACAGGAGAAGTACTCTATGAATATAATTCCCATGAAAAATTGGCACCTGCTTCGATGACGAAGATGATGAGTTTATTACTGTTGATGGAAGCCATTGATAATGGTTCACTATCTTATGAAGATAAAATTACAGCGAGTAAAAATGCTTCCGATATGGGAGGTTCACAAATTCTTTTAGAAGAGGGAGAGACGATGAGTGTTGATGACCTTTTAAAAGGAATTAGTATTGCTAGTGGGAATGATGCTGTGGTTGCGATTGCCGAAGCTATTGGCGGAAGTGAAAAGAACTTTGTTCAGATGATGAACGAGAAAGTTACTTCTTTAGGATTAAAAGATACCCATTTTCAAAATAGTCATGGGTTAGATGAAGAAAATCATTATTCTAGTGCTTATGATATGGCGATGATAGCGCGCGAACTCGTTCATCATGAAAAAATTTTAGAGTATTCTTCTATCTATGAAACCTATCTTCGAAAAGGAACGAATCGCCAAACTTGGCTTGTAAATACGAATAAACTAGTTCGTTTTAAAGAAGGGGTCGATGGTTTAAAAACAGGGTATACGAAGAATTCTGGCTACTGTCTTACGGCGACGATGAAAAAAGAGGGAATGAGAGTAATCGCGGTCGTGATGGGAGAACCTAGTAGTACTACTAGAAATGCCGAAGTAAGTGGGATGTTAGATTATGCTTTTGCGCAGTATGGAATGCAAAAACTACTCTCTAAAGATAGTATTGTCGATACGATTTCGTTAGAAAAATCGAAAAGAGAAAATATAGATATTGTTCCTAAAGAAGAAGTAAGTATTCTTTATTCTAAGAGAAATAAAAAAATTGTTCCTACCTATGAAATTTCTTATGGAAAGATAAAAGATACGATTTCTAAAGGAGAAACGATAGGAACTTTAGAAATCAAAGATGGTGAAAAAACAATTCGAAGTGTTCCTTTAACAGTAAAGGAAGATGTCAAAAAAGCAACAATTTTAGATTTGCTTCTTCGCTATGGAAGAAGTATGATTACGGGAAGTATTTCTCTAGAAAAGCGATAATTCACTTTTTTTATGATATAATGAGCATGGTGATGATATGAAAAAAGGGATTGTTTTAGGACTCTTTCTTCTTGTAGTAGTAGGGGGAGTTTTCCTTTTTCACGGGAAGAAGGAAGAACCAAAAAAAGTAGAAAAAGAAGAACCAGTTCCTATCGATTATGTCGAAGAACTAAGTACATCCTATCCAGAGTTTGAAAAAGAGTTCTTACTTTGGATAAAGAATTCTTATGGAGAGGAAGTATTAAAGCAATTAAAGGAAGCTTGTGAAGAGGGAACCTATGAAAAATCTATTTGGCATACTCTTACTGGAAACTCTTATCTTGTCTTACAAGATCTTTATCATGGTGGATATGAAAATCAAGATCATGTAACGGTGAAAGAAGGGAAGAAAGACTATATTACGATTAGTTTCTCCGGAGATATTTCTCTTGCTGATAATTGGAAAGTCATGCCTAAATATCTAGAGAGAAAAAAAGGAATCTATGGAATTTTATCAGAAGAAGTTGTTCAGTATATGAATCAAGTAGATCTTATGGTTGTCAATAATGAGTTTTGCTTTAGTACTAGGGGAACTCCTCTTCCTAAAAAGACCTATACTTTTCGTGCCAATCCCAAACATGTTTCTGTCTATCAAGAAATGGGGGTAGATTTAGTTACTTTAGCGAATAACCATGTCTATGATTATGGAAAAGATGCTTTTCTAGATACCTTAAAGACATTAGAAGATGCTTCTCTACCTTATATTGGAGCTGGAAGAAATATCACGGATGCGAAAGAACCATACTATTTTATTATCAATGGATATAAGATTGCCTTTGTCAATGCGACTAGAGCAGAAAAGTTTATCTTGACTCCAGAAGCAACGAAAACAACACCGGGCGTCTTTCGGGCATATGACCCTAAACCATTCGCTCAATTAATTCAAGAAACCAAAGAAAAAAGCGATTATGTCATCGCTCTAATTCATTGGGGAAAAGAAGATTCTCATGCGCTAGAAGAAGTTCAAAAAGAAACGGGTAAGCTTTATATTGATAGTGGTGCGGATTTAGTAGTGGGAACGCATGCTCATGAACTACAAGGGGTAGAATTTTATAAAGGAAAGTTAATTGCGTATAATCTAGGGGATTTTATCTTTAATTCCCAAACGAAAAATACGGGTCTTTTAACTTGGACTTTAACCAATCAAGGAGAAAGTACATTTTCTTTTCAACCTGCTTTACAAACAGGAGAAAAAACATCTTTTGTCTCTGGGAAAGATGCTTCAAAAGTATATCAGAACATGACAAAGTGGTCTGTCAATGGAATGTTTGAAGACGATGGAAACATTGTTGAAGCAGCCTGAAAATGGTATAATAAAAATAGTTAGGAGGAACGCTTATGGATGAGAACTTTTTTGAAGAAAATGATTTTTCAGGAATGGGGGATGATTTCACTCCTAAAAAGAAAGTAGGAGTTGTTCTTCTTTGCCTTTTTCTTGTAATCGGAGTTATCCTTCTCGGCCTTTATTTTTTCTCTCCAAAAGAAGAGAAAAAGGAAGAACCATCGAGTTCTAATACCGAAGAACCGGTTCAAAAGACTATTACTTTAGAAGAGATTGTGGAAACATTAGATACGAAAGCCTTAGAAGAGAAAAATTTTTCTATTTCCATCCAAGAGAATTTATTGGTTTTTTCTACCTTGATAGAAGAAGAACCTTTCGATTATGTTTTTGAATTAAAAAATCAAATGTTAGTTTTTGAGATTGAGGAAGAAACGGAAGATAGTCAATTTTTGCTTTTCTATGTCATGGATGCGATAGGACAATTAAACGGAAATAAAAAGGGAGAAGTTCTTCATTATTTAGAGACGGAAGAAAATCCGAAAGAAATCAAGAGAGAAGAGTTAGAGGGAGAAGTTCGATATAGTGTTTCTGTCACTACGAAGTTTTCTAATTCTATCTAGGAACCATTGGTTCCTTTTTTATTTTTTCTACAATTGTTTCGGTCAAAGAATTGATAAAAGAAGGAGATTATGATAAAATGACTGTAGAACATAAGGAGAGGTGCCTATGGAAAAATATGTACCAGATATCTATCAAAAGAGTATTTTTACAATTAACTATGATACTTTACTTTCACGCGGTATAAAATGCTTACTATTTGATTTGGATAATACCATTGCCCCTCTCAAAGAAAAGACACCAAATGAAAAAGTAAAAACTCTCTTTCAAGAATTAAAAGAGAAGGGATTTCACTTAATTTTATTTACCAATAGTCCGAAGATGAGAGCGCGTCCTTTTAAGGATGGCTTAGAAATTGATTGTTGTTCTTGTGCCCGGAAACCTTCTCCTAAAAAGTTTTTATCTGTCATGAAAATTTATAAATACAATTTTAGTGAAGTAGCGATTATAGGCGATTCTATGATGGATGATATTGCGGGAGGAAACGAAGTAGGAATTACTACTATCTTAGTTAATCCTTTAGCGAAAAGAGAATATCCAATCGCATGGTTGAAACGCAAAAGAGAGAAAAAAATTGTAAAGAAGTTACGTGATAATGATCTATTTACGAGAGGAAGATACTATGAATAGTTGTCACGGATGCGGAGCTATTTTACAGACGGATGAAAAAGAAAAAGAAGGGTATACTACTTCTTTAGAGAATCGTTTTTGTGAAAGATGCTTTCGAATTAAAAACTATAATGAGTATCAAAAATCTACCAAAGGAAAAGAAGTATTTTTAGAAAATCTAAAGACGATAGAACCTTCTCATCTAATGGTTTTGGTAGTGGATTTATTTCAAATTCCAAAAAACTTAGAAGAGATTACTACTCTTTTTTCTAATCCTATTTTATTAGTTCTAACGAAACGAGATTTACTTCCCGTTTCTCTCTATGAAGAGAAACTAAAAAATTATTTTTTAGAGGAAAGTAAGCAGATTGTGGATACGGTAATTATCAGTTCTTCAAGAAATTATCATTTTGATGAATTGATGGAGAAAATTAGAAAGTATCAAACTTCTAAAGAGGTCTATGTCATTGGATATACGAACGCTGGAAAATCTTCGATGATAAATCGAATTCTTCTCGATTATACGCAAAAAATACCAGAAATTACAACGAGTATGCTTCCTAGAACAACACTTGAAAATTTAGAAATCGAAATCGATAGTCATTTCACTTTGATAGATACGCCTGGATTATTAGATGAAAAAAGTCTACTTGTACATTTAGAAGAAAAAGACTTAAAAAAAGTGATGCCAAAGAAGATGATTCGACCACTTTCTTATCAAGTCAAAGAACCACAATGGATCTATTTAGATCGGTATGGAGTGGTGGAGTGTCCAGAAGAAAATGATTTGATTTTCTACTTTTCTAATACCTTAGAAATGACTCGTTATCGAAAGAACAAAGAAATTCCTAAAGACTTTGTTAAACATTCTTTTTCGATGCAAGGAAGAGAAGATGTCGTCATAGATGGACTAGGATTTATCAAAGTGATGCGTCCTGGAAATCTTATCATTTATACTTATCCAGAAGTGGATGTCTATGTTAGAAAATCATTAATATAGGAGGAATTATGGAAGAAAATAAAAAGAAACCAGAAACCGAAGAGGAGATGAAAGAGCGTCTCAAAGCAGAAATCATGGAAGAACTCTTAGAAGAGTTAAAAAGTGAGAAAAAAGAAGAGAAGGAAAATTCTTCCGAAAAAGAGCCAAAAGAGACTGTGAAAAAAGAACATTTAGAACCTCTTCCAAAACCAAAAGTAAAGTTTGATGATTATAATGATAACGGAATTAAAGCCGTGAATGAAATGAATCGAAAAGATCGAAAGTTCGATTCGAAAGAACCAGTCGATTCTACGAAGTTTCATCTTCCTAAATCCGAAGAGGAGACAACTAGTAAAACAACTTTAGTCATTATGGGAATTGGATTAGTTCTAGTAGTAGTGGCAATTTTTGGATTTCCAAGTCTTTATCGTCTCATTGAGGGAAGAGAAAGAGCATCTCATTATACCAACCCTAACACGAATACGAATACCAATGATACACCAACCCTAGAGACGATTACATTAGATAGTGATATTGTCAAAAATAGATTAACTTATCCAGTCATGAGAAATAGTGAATATCAAAAGCAAACTTACTATACGCATGAAGAAATCACGATGTCTGATTTTTCTAATAACGATATTTTATATAATGCTTTAATTCATGTTCGTCCTGGAAACTTTGCTGAGTATAAAGGTGCTTATAATGGTAGTTATTGTGGGGATGCTTCTCAGAAAAAGACAGTCAATGCGAAGTATCTAGATGCTCGTATTAAGAACTTATTTACAAGAGATACGGAATATGAACATGCAACATTTACCGTACCAAGTACAAATACTAGTACTACTTATGTCGGAAAATGGGTATATGATGCAAAGAATAATCGTTATATCTATTATGGAGACTGTACAGGCGTAACGCGTGGAAATAAACTTTATTATGATTTAATTTCTGCCTATGAAGCGAGTGGTTCTAACAATAATACAACCGTTGAAGTTTTATATCATGTTGCTTTTGCAGAAGTAGATGCGACTTCTAAACGATATACGATTTATCGGGATGCTAACTTTACAGAAACTCTTACGAGTGGTACTTTAACAACCAACAATTATCAATCTGAATTAGATGGTATTTTTACTACTTTCCTTGCTAATAATAAAGAGGGAGTAAATACTTATAAGTATACTTTCTCTTCTAGCAATTGTTCTTATCAAGATTATTGCTTTGCGAAAGGAGAGTGGGTAAAATGATGGAAGATCATTTTGATACGAGACAAGATTATATCAAGATGGGAAATGAACTCACTCGTTTAGCGAATCAACAAGAACGAGAAAAGAAGGCGGAAGAAGAACGAAGAAGAGAAGAGGAAGCAAAGAAAACGGTCACTCCATTTCAAGCTAATAATGCTTCGCATGGAGGTGGGGATGGCATGCCTGTTTCCGTTCCTATGAAACAGAGTACAGGGCCTTCTTCCCAACCAGAATCTACTCCGCATTCGCCAACGATGCCAGGAGCAAATTTAGGACTTCGAGGATTTGAAAATGCGAGAGCTGCGCAACCTATGAATCAAAATCCTTTTGGAGGAAATAGAAACTTTTAAACATTTGTGGAAACACAAATGTTTTTCAAAAAAAGATTGACGAACAAATGTATTTTTTTGTATACTATTAGTCGGAAGCAATGAGAAATACTGAGGTGAATTATGGATAAGATTATTGTTAAGGGAGCACGAGAAAACAATTTAAAAGGAATTAATATTGAACTTCCTAAAAATAAATTAATTGTCATGACAGGAGTGTCTGGAAGTGGGAAAAGTAGTCTTGCTTTTGATACCATCTATGCGGAAGGACAAAGAAGATATGTAGAATCTTTAAGTGCCTATGCGAGACAATTTTTAGGAGGTACTGAAAAACCAGATGTTGATCTTATTGAAGGATTAAGTCCAGCGATTAGTATCGATCAAAAAACAACCAATAAGAATCCTCGAAGTACGGTCGGTACAGTGACAGAAATCTATGATTACTTACGATTACTTTATGCTAGAATCGGAATACCTTATTGTCCAACACATGGAAAACCAATCACTAGTCAAAGTATTGAAGAGATGACCAATCAAATTTTAAAATTGCCATTAGGGACCAAAATTCGAATTTTAAGTCCAGTCGTTTATGGGGAAAAGGGAACGCAAAAAGATTTACTAGAAAATCTTCGTAAAAATGGTTATGTGAGAGTTCGAATCGATGGGGAAGAATATGATTTATCAACAGAGATTCTCTTAGATAAAAATAAAAAACATTCTGTTGAAATCATAGTCGATCGATTAGTGATGAAGGAAGAGATTAGAAGTCGTCTCTATGAAGCCATTGAAACAGCTTGTAAAGAATCGAAAGGAAAAGTCGTTGTCGATGTCGTGGGCGGAGAAGAAATTCTAATGAGTGAGCAATATGCTTGCCCAGAATGTGATTTTTCTATCCCTGAATTAGAACCTAGAATGTTTTCTTTTAATGCGCCTTATGGTGCTTGTAAAGATTGTAATGGTCTTGGTATCAAGTTAAAAATCGATGTCGATTTAGTTATTCCAGATCGTAGTAAAAGTGTTCTAGAAGGAGGAATTGTTCCTTTCAATTTAGATGCTTCTATCAATCGTACTCAACTGCTTACGGTAGCGAAACATTATCATATCGATTTAGATAAGCCAATCGAAAAGTTAACGAAAAAAGAACTAGATATTCTTCTTTATGGAAGTGATGAATTACTAGATTTTCACTATGTTTCTAATAATGGCAATACGCGAAAGACCAAAGATTATTTTGAGGGAATTATTAACAACTTAGAAAGACGCTATATGGAGACGAAAAGTGGTTGGATTCGCGATTGGATTGAACAATATATGACAGAGTTAGAATGTCCTACTTGTCATGGTTCGCGGTTAGATGATTTTGTCTTAGCGGTCAAGGTTGGAAAGAAAAATATCTATGAATTAACGCAGATGAGTATTCGGGATATGTATGAATTCTTTAATCAGTTAAAACTTACGAAAGAACAAGAAGAGATTTCTCGTTTAATCGTGAAGGAGATTAAAGACCGTCTTCACTTTTTAATCAATGTCGGTATTGAGTATTTAACACTTAGCCGAAGCGCGGGAACTTTAAGTGGAGGAGAAGCTCAACGAATTCGTTTAGCGACCCAAATTGGTTCGCATTTAACTGGTGTTTTATATGTTTTAGATGAACCAAGCATTGGACTTCATCAAAGAGATAATCAGAAGTTAATTAATTCTTTATTAGAAATGAGAGATTTAGGAAATACACTGATCGTGGTAGAGCATGATACCGATACGATGTTAGCGAGTGACTACTTAGTAGATATTGGTCCTGGAGCAGGACTTCATGGAGGAGAAGTCGTAGCGGCGGGAACTCCAGCAGAAGTGATGAAGAATCCAAATAGTTTAACAGGTAGATATTTAGCAGGAATTGAAAAGATAGAAGTTCCTTTAAAACGACGCAAAGGAAATGGAAAATTTATCGAAATTAAAGGAGCGAAAGAGAATAACTTAAAGAATATGAATGTGAAGTTTCCACTCGGTGAATTTATCTGTGTCACAGGAGTTTCTGGAAGTGGAAAAAGTACTTTGGTAAATCAAATTCTTTATCGTCTACTATTTAATAAAATATATAAAGGAAAAGAAAAGCCAGGCGCTTATAAGAGTGTGAAGGGATTAGAATATGTCGATAAAGTGGTCGACATTAGTCAAGCACCTATCGGGCGAACACCACGAAGCAATCCAGCTACTTATACAGGAGTATTTGATGATATTCGAGATGTCTTTACTTCGACGAAAGAAGCGAAGATGCGTGGATATGATAAGAGTAGGTTCTCTTTCAATGTGAAGGGAGGCCGTTGTGAAGCTTGTTGGGGAGATGGTGTGAAACGAATTGAGATGCACTTCTTACCAGATGTCTATGTCCCTTGCGAAGTCTGTGGAGGAACGAGATATAATAGTGAGACTTTACAAATTAAATATAAAGGAAAAAGTATCTATGATGTCTTAGAGATGCGAGTAGAAGAAGCCCTTGCTTTCTTTGAAAATTTTCCTAAGATTCGTTCCAAATTACAAATGCTTATGGATGTTGGACTTTCTTATGTTAAATTAGGTCAAAGTGCGCCTACTTTAAGTGGAGGAGAGGCTGGTCGGGTTAAATTAGCGAAAGAACTTCAAAAGAAACCAACCGGAAAAAGTGTCTTTATTCTAGATGAACCAACAACTGGACTTCATACCGATGATATTAAAAAATTACTAGTCATTTTAAATCGGATTGTCGATAATGGCGATACGGTAATTGTCATTGAACATAATCTAGATGTTATTAAAGTAGCAGATTATATCATTGATTTAGGCCCAGAAGGGGGAGACCTTGGTGGTACTGTAGTTGCAACAGGTACTCCAGAAGAAGTTGCCAAAGTCAAAGAAAGTTACACAGGACAATTCTTAAAAGAACTTTTAAAGAAGTAATATTACTTCTTTTTTCATTGACAAAAAAGGAGAAACTAGATAAAATTTAAGAAGAGGATGAGAGTATGAAAATAGAATGTAGTTGGACAAGAAAAGATTTAAAAAAATATTTATATCAGAAGCGAAAAGTTCCCAATCTTATTTTTTTAGGCCTTGGTATTTTTACTTATTTTTTTGCGACATATTATGCTTTCCAAGATCGCCTTTGTGATAATAAGGTTTTAATTTTAGGATTTTTTATCTGTCTTTTGATATTGCTTATTCTTCTTTGGGGAGTAACTCATCTTTATGTCTTTTGCAAACTTCGAAGAAATGATAAGAAGACTCATAAAGCGTATGGAACTTACCAAATAGAGGTCGATAAAGAAAAAATTACTTCTACTTTTGCAGAGGAAAAAATATCTTATTTATGGAAGGATGTTACGACAGCGAAGTTTCATAAAAATTCTTTTTATCTTCGTACGAAAGAAGACAAACTAGGATTAGTTTTCCATCGTGAAATCTTAAAGGAAGACTATGATGCTCTTCAAAAATATGTAAAAAAACATCTTCCTTCCTAGTTTGTGTTTGAAATACTCTATTTGACAATTCGCTTACTTTTTTGTATAATGCTTCATGTAAGGAAGATTACTATGAATGTTGAGGCTTTAGCGAGCGTTTTTACCATAGTAGATGGTAAATTTAAAATTTTATTGACAAGAAAAAAGACCGAACCATATAAGGGGTATTGGATTTTACCAAATGCGATGGTAGCGAAAGATAAAACCTTAGAAGAGACTCTCGAAGAATTTATGCAAGAAAAAATGCAGTTATCAAATTTAGAGTATGAGCAGTGTGCTACTTTTAGTGCGGTGGATAGAAATCCATCCAAACGAGTTATCGGGGTATCTTTTTTAAGCATTGTGGATTTTCGAACGATTGAGAAGCAGTCTTCTCCGGTAGAAGACGCTATCGAATGGTTTGAAATCGACAGTTTGCCAAAGATTGGTTACGATCATATGGAAGTCATTACTTCGGCAATTGAGTCTTTAAAGTTAAAAATCAGACATAGTTTAGCCTTAAAGCAAATCTTTCCAAGTGACTTTACACTTCCAGAAATTCAAAAGATGTATGAGCAGGTATTAGGACACGAATTAGATCGAAGAAATTTCCGGAAGAAGTTTGTGAAGGCAGATTTGATAGAAGAAACAGGAGATAAGGCACTCGGAATGAATGGTAGACCAGCAAAATTATACCGATTCAAAGAAGAAATCGAGAATAAATTACTGTTTTAGGAGTGATTTTTATGAGTGGGGGAGTAACTTCATTCACTAGGTATTTTATTATTTTGTTTATTGCTTTTCTGATTTCTATCTACTTGATATACGATTTTAAAAATACATATCAAACAGATTTCACATTTGGAACAGAAGAAGCACAGTTCTAAAAAATGGTTTTTTCGAGCACAGTTTTTCTGTGCCTTTTTTATACTTTGTGAACCAATCAAAAAAGTCACAAAAAACAGTTGACAAAAAGGTTTGGTCATGTTATATTATTTATGCGTTTTAATTGGAATTTGCTTTGGCAAATTTTTAATTAGGATAAAGATGAAACACCTGGGAGTGTGTAAAGAAAGGAGAAACTATGCCAACTATAAATCAATTAGTTAGAAAGAACAGAACTAAGAAAACTAGAAAGAGTAAGTCACCAGTTTTAAACATTGGATATAACAGCAAAGATAAAAAACAAACTGATCAAAATTCTCCACAAATGCGTGGAGTATGTACTCGTGTTGGTACAATGACACCAAAGAAGCCAAACTCAGCACTTCGTAAATATGCCCGTGTTAGATTAAGCAATGGAATGGAAGTAACTGCTTATATTCCTGGAGAAGGACATAACTTACAAGAGCACAGCGTAGTTATGATTCGTGGAGGACGTGTTAAGGACTTAATCGGTGTTCGTTATCACATTATTCGTGGTACGCTAGATACTGCTGGAGTTGAGAACCGTCGTCAAGGTCGTTCAAAATATGGTGCTAAGAAACCAAAAAGCAAATAAAATAACAAGATAAGGAGGATTAAATATGCGTAAAAAACGTGCAGTGAAAAGAGACGTGTTAGCAGATCCAATCTATAATTCAAAGTTAGTTATGAAATTAATTAATAGTTTGATGAAAGATGGAAAAAAAGGCGTAGCACAAAAGATTTTATATGATGCCTTTGATCAAGTAAAAGAAAAAACTAGCCAAGATCCAATGGAAGTTTTCGCAAAGGCTATGGAAAATATTAAACCAGCCCTAGAAGTAAAATCTAGACGTGTTGGTGGTGCTAACTATCAAGTACCAATCGAAGTAAAAGCAGACCGTAGTCAAGCCCTAGCGCTTCGTTGGTTAGTTCAATATGCAAGATTAAGAGGAGGACATTCTATGTCTGAAAACCTTGCTAATGAAATTATTGATGCTTCTAATGGAGTAGGAGCAGCAGTTAAAAAGCGTGAAGATACTCACAGAATGGCAGAAGCTAATAAAGCATTTGCACATTACCGCTGGTAATTAGAATAATAGAAAGGAAAATAAAGTATGGCTCGTGAATATAGTTTAGAGAATACCCGTAACCTTGGAATCATGGCCCATATCGATGCCGGAAAGACGACTTTTACGGAACGTGTATTATTCCATACTGGAAAAATCCATAAAATTGGAGAAACTCATGATGGAGAATCTCAAATGGACTGGATGGCACAGGAACAAGAGCGTGGTATTACCATTACTTCAGCAGCTACAACGGCTTACTGGAAAGGTCATCGTTTAAATATTATCGATACTCCAGGACATGTTGACTTTACTGTTGAGGTATCTAGATCTCTTCGTGTCCTAGATGGGGCAATCGCACTTCTTGACTCTCAAGCTGGTGTAGAACCTCAAACAGAGACGGTATGGAGACAAGCTACTGAATTCAAAGTTCCTAGAATGTTCTTCTGTAATAAGATGGATAAGATGGGTGCTAACTTTGAATATAGTTTATCTACGATTGATAGTCGTTTAGGGGTAAATGCAAAACCTATCGAATGGCCAATCGGAGCAGAAAATGAATTCAATGGAATTGTTGATATTATTACTCGTACTGCTTATCATTATGATGGAGAACAAGCCGAGGAACCAACCATCATCGATATTCCAGAGGATTTAAAAGATATCGTTGAACAAAAGAGAACAGAGTTAATTGAAGCAGTTGCTGAGTTCGATGATGAATTAATGGAAAAATATTTAGAGGGAGAAGAAGTTTCTGTAGAGTTAATTAAACGTGCAATTCGTAAAGGTACTCTAGAAGTTAAATTCTTCCCAGTACTATGTGGTACTGCTCTTGGAAATATGGGTGTAAAACTTGCCCTTGATGCCGTTGTTGATTACTTACCAGCTCCAACAGATATTGAATCTGTGAAAGGAGTAGATTTAAATGGTAAGGAGATTGAAAGACATCCAAAAGATACAGAACCATTTAGTGCTTTAGCATTTAAGATTATGACAGACCCATTCGTTGGAAGATTAACTTTCTTCAGAGTTTATTCTGGTCATTTAAGTAGTGGTTCTTATGTATTAAATGCAACGAAAAATTCGAAAGAAAGAATTGGTCGTTTGTTATTGATGCACGCTAACAATCGTTCTGAAATCCAAGAAGTATGGACAGGAGATATCGGTGCAGCTGTTGGTTTAAAGAATACGACAACTGGAGATACTTTATGTGATGAAAAACATCCATGTATCCTAGAATCTATGGAATTCCCAGAACCAGTTATCGAACTTGCCGTAGAACCAAAGTCAAAAGCAGATCAAGATAAGATGGCTTTAGCGCTTCAAAAATTATCTGAAGAAGACCCAACATTTAGAGCTTCTACTAACCAAGAAACAGGACAAACTATCATTGCTGGTATGGGGGAATTACACCTTGATATCATCGTTGATAGAATGAGAAGAGAGTTCAATGTAGAGGCTAATATTGGTCAACCACAAGTATCTTATCGTGAAACTATTACCCAAGCTGCTGATTGTGAAGGTAAATACATTAAACAATCTGGTGGTCGTGGACAATATGGTCATGTATGGATTCATTTTGAACCAAATCCAGATAAGGGATATGAGTTCGTAGATGCTGTTGTTGGTGGTGTTGTTCCAAGAGAATACATTCCGGTAACAGATAAGGGATTACAAGAAGCTTTAAAGACTGGTGTTCTTGCTGGATATCCAATGGTAGATGTTAAAGCAACTTTATTTGATGGTTCCTACCATGATGTTGACTCATCAGAAATGGCCTTCAAAGTAGCTGCTTCTCTAGCACTTAAAGAAGCAAAGAACAAATGTAAACCAGTTCTTCTTGAACCAATCATGAAAGTACAAGTAATTGTACCAGATGAATATCTAGGAAATGTTATGGGAGATATTACTTCTCGTCGTGGACGTCCACTTGGACAAGAATCTCGTGGTAATGCCCTTGCTATTGATGCAATGGTACCACTTTCAGAAATGTTTGGATATGCGACAAGCTTACGTTCTAATACGCAAGGTCGTGGAAACTTCACTATGGTATTTGATCATTATGAAGAAGTTCCAAGAAACATTGCTGAAGAAATTATTAAAAAGAATGGTGGAAACTAGGTCTTTCGTTTCCCCATAAAATCAAAAAAACTATTGCTATTTTAAAAACAATCATATATAATATTGTTGTATGTAAATAAAGGGAGGAAATATATATGGCAAAAGAAAAATTCGATCGTTCAAAACCACATGTTAACATTGGTACAATTGGACACGTAGACCATGGTAAAACAACTTTAACAGCTGCTATTACCAATGTATTATCAAAACAAGGATTAGCTGATTATGTAGACTATGCAAATATTGATAAGGCACCAGAAGAAAGAGAACGTGGAATCACTATCAATACTGCACACGTTGAATATCAAACAAAGAATAGACACTATGCACATGTTGACTGCCCAGGACATGCTGACTATGTAAAGAACATGATTACTGGTGCTGCTCAAATGGATGGAGCTATTCTAGTTATTGCTGCTACTGATGGACCTATGGCTCAAACTCGTGAGCACATCTTATTATCACGTCAAGTTGGAGTACCTCGTATGGTTGTATTCATGAACAAATGTGATATGGTAGATGACGAAGAGTTATTAGACTTAGTTGAAATGGAAATTCGTGACTTATTAAACGAATATGGATTCGATGGAGATAATACTCCAATCATTCGTGGTTCTGCTTTAAAAGCTCTTGAAGGAGATCCAAAATATGAACAAGGAATCTTAGATTTAATGGATGCTGTTGATACATGGATTGAAACTCCAGAAAGAGATACAGACAAACCATTCTTAATGCCAATCGAAGATGTATTCACAATCACTGGTCGTGGAACTGTTGTTACAGGACGTGTTGAACGTGGACAATTAAAACTTAATGATGAAGTTGAAATCGTTGGTTTAAAGGATACTAAGAAGACTGTTGTTACAGGAATTGAAATGTTCCGTAAACAATTAG
>CANQZC010000020.1 GCA_947628235.1 uncultured Bacilli bacterium
CGACTTGCATGTCTTAGGCATGCCGCCAGCGTTCATCCTGAGCCAGGATCAAACTCTCCAAAAAAATATTTTTTGAAATTAAAAAGTTTTATCCTAACTAATAGTGAATTGACATTTTGCTCAGTTTTCAAAGATCATTCTCTTTCCCTTTACTGGGAAAGCAAATTCATTGTATCAAACCCAATCTGTAAAGTCAAGCATTTTTGTAAGTTTTTTTGGATTTGACATTTTTTTGTGTTGAACTGGCTGCTCAACATTCAATAATATATCAAATTGAAAAATTGTTGTCAATACTTTTTTTTAAAAATTTTCACTTTTTTCAAATTTGATACTTTTTTGTTTGCTACTATTATCAAAATGATAAAGGTAACATTTTTGTAAGTCAACCTTTGCTGGTTGACACTTGTTTGTGTGCTTTTTTCTGAAAGCCCCTATAATATAGCAAAATTCATTTTGGATGTCAATTACTTTTTTTATTTTTGTTGATTTTTTTCTGCTATTTTTTAATTTTAAGGGCTCCTTTTCAAAGCAACGCACTTAATATAGCAAGAACTAAAAGGTTTGTCAATAATAAAACGCAAAAAAAAGCATTTTTTATATTTTATGCTTTTTAGGAAGTAAAGTTTCCGTTTTCGGATTCTTTTTTTAATTGTAAATAGAGTTTCAAATAGTTTTCGTTTTGCTCCTTGTCAAACATGGGAACATGATTTAAATAAGCTTCTATTAGTTCATCCATCGCATGGTTAATGACAAGATCTAAATCATCTGAATACTCCATCTTCTTTTTATGATATTGATACTCTAACCTATCTAGTATTTTATACTCCCCTTTTGGAAATATTCTTAAGTCTAGGTCATAATCAATATATTTTATTGTTCCTTCCTCAATGATATACGGAGTCGCAATATTACAGTAGTAATAAATTCCATCTTTTTTCATTTGTGAAATAATGTTATACCATTTATTCTTGAAGAAATAGATAATGGCTGGCTCTTTCGTTCGCCAAGTGGTACCTTCGGATTCAATCACTTTTGTTTTATTGTTTCCAAATACAATATAATCCTTTTTAATATCTAAGACAATTGCTTCATCCCATGCACGATGAATTTTGCCGTTGTGTTTGTAACATTGTATTTGATAGCGATCTCCTACACACATTTGCTTCATTACAACCACCTAAGAACATTATAACACAACTTTTCCTTATTTGGAAAGTTCTTCTAATGCTTTTTGTAACTGATTATCATTTTCGTCCGTTGGATTTGTATAATATTTTTCCTCTAAAGTAACTGGGATATCAGGCGCTATTCCTTTGGTGTCATTTACCCAGGTGCCATTTGGTGTAAGCCATTTTTTAGTAGTTACCTTATATTGATCGCCACTAGAAAGCGTAATCTTCTCTTGGACCGTTCCTTTTCCATAAGTAGTTTCTCCAATCACTTTTGCTTGTAAATTATCCTTCAAACTTCCTATTAATACTTCTGAAGCAGAGGCACTATAGTGATTTGCTAAAAAGACAATAGGATACTTTTTCGTATCATCGCCACGAGAATGGAATTTTTGAACTTTTCCATCTTGTTCAGTTTGATACATGATATGGGTAGAGTCTAAGAAAAGGCTAATGATATCTGTTACGGCACTTAAATGACCACCGGTGTTATCTCGAACATCAATAATAAGAGAGTCTATTTTTTTCTTTTCTAACGAAGACAATTCTTTTTCAAATTGTTTTGCGGTGTTGTTAGCAAAGATTGAGATGTAAATATACCCTATCTTTTTTCCATTCTTTTCATAGATTTTAGATTCTACAGAAGGAATGACTACTCCTGATTTCGTAACTTTAATGGTCTTTTTTTCTTCTCCACGAAGAATTTCTAGTTCAAAACTTTTCTTCGTATCTTTCAATACTTCAGAGCTAAAGTCTTTAGTCTCCATCTCTTGCGTAGAAAGGCCATCGACAGAAAGGATGACATCTCCTACTTCTAGGCCTGCTTTTTCGGCAGCAGAATCCTGAAAGACGGTAGATACAACCATGTATTTGGTTTTCTCATCTTTATATATAGAAATTCCTAATCCAGTATAACTTCCTGTTAAAGTTAGATTTAGATTACTATACTCATCTTCCTCCATATAAACCGTGTACGGATCTCCCATTTCTTTCATAACTGCTTTTAAAGCCGCACTTAAAAGAGTTTTTTCATCTACCTCTTCATAATAATTGTTAATAATATATTCATAGTTTTCAATAAAGTCGCTCAAATCTTCACTCATTTGTGGAGAAGGTTCTTCTAATACGACTGGATTATTTTGAATACGAGCAAAAGATGTTCCAGCAAAGAAGCTAAATAAACATGTAATGATTACTAGGATTACTACTTCCTGAACTTGAAAGCCTTTACTCTTGCTATTGTTTTTCATTTCTCTTTTTTCTTCTTCCATAGTTATCATCCCCTATTCATCATAACATACTCTCCTATTCGTTGTCTACTTTTCTAACCTTGGTAACGAGAGAGAATATCACGGGCTGCGGCTAATCCTGTTGCGGCAGCTGTAACAATATTTCCGGCCTTTCCAGCACCATCACCAACAAAATAGATTTGATCTTTTTCTAATTTAAAATGGTTATCTGTTTCTATTTCATTGCTGAAGAACTTAATTTCAGGACCGTAGAGAAGCGTATCATCATTATTTACGCCTGGAATAATTTTATCTAAGGTTTCTAATCCTTCTAAAATATTCGTAATAATACGATGTGGTAAGACAAGCGCTAAGTCACCAGCAACGCAGTCTTTTAAGGTTGGCTCAATAAATCCTTTTTGAATACGATGCCATTCACTTCTTCGTCCACTTCGTAAATCTTTTAAAGATTGAATAATTGGTTTGCCATCTCCTAATACATTTGCAATACGAGCAATAGATTCTCCGTAAAGGCGGGTATTGGTGACGGGTTGCGTTAGGTGTACCTTAGAAATGAAAGCAAAATTCGTATTGTTGCTCTTCACATCCTTTAAGGCATGACCGTTTACGCAAATATATCCATAGTAATTTTCCTTGGCAACAAAGCCTCCTGGATTGGTACAGAAAGTACGGATTTCATCCCCATATGTTTTCGTTTTAATAAAGATGGTAGGATCGTAGATAATATTGGTAATTTCTTCCATAATATCTTTTCGTACTTCTACTCTTACCCCTATTTCTATACTTTGTGATAAATAAGGAATTTTATACTTATCCGCTAATTCTTGAATCCATTTCGCACCAGTTCTACCTGGAGCAATCACTAAATAAGATGCAATAATCGTCATTACTTTTTTCTTCTTTTCGTAAGTAACTTCATGCGTAGTCGCGTTTTTCGTTTGAATGTCCGTGACATTCGCTTCATCAATTAAAGTAACGCCATGCTTTTCTAGGTATTGACAAATTCCATCAATATATTCTGGTAAATGGTCACTTCCTAAATGCTTTTGTTTAATCAAAAGCAATTTAGCACCAGCAATCGCTACTTTTTTACGATATTCTTCTGCTTCCTCCATATTACTTGGATAGATTTCCGCATCCATCTTAAATTTATTGAAGATTTTTTCTGTCTCATCGATTAATTGATAAGCTTCACTTTCGCTCATGTACTTCGTTAAATCACTTTTTCCTAAGGTAGGAATAAAATTTAATTTTCCATCAGAGAAAGTTCCTGCTCCTCCATAACCAGAGAGAATGGCGCATGGATTACAATTTTGACATGGAATGCCCTTCTTATTCATTGGACAAACCCGTTTAGAAACTTTGAATCCTTTTTCTAGGATAGCTACTTTCATCTTTTTATTCTTTGAAATTAATTCGTAGGCAGCAAATAGTCCTGCTGGACCAGCACCTACAATTACTACATCAAACTTTTCCATTCACTTCACCAGTTTTATTGTACCATAATTTCAAAATACATGATATAATTTTTCTGGTGAGAGTATGAAAAAATTCTATATGGTAGATGAGGGATTCATTTGTGAACATTGTGGAAGAGAAGTTCCTAAATTAAATTATACAGCAAGAGATCACTGCCCTTTTTGCCTATACTCTAAACATGTCGATATTCTGCCTGGTGATAGAGAAAATTCTTGCCAAGGATTATTACGGCCTATCGATATTGAAAAGTTTAAAGATACTTATAAAATTATTTATGAGTGTGAAAAATGTCATGAACGACATAAAAATATCATCGCCAAAGACGATGATATGGATTTATTAATTCAAATTTCTTCAGAGAAATAGCAATCTTGCTATTTTTCTTTTTTAACAAGAACCAGAACTTAAACTAACAGAAACAGAACTTCCTTTATAACTAGCTGTTACTTTATAGTTTTTATAATTCTCTTTTCCAAAAGTGTGCTCAGCGATATGAATATCTAACGCTCCGGCATTAATCATTTCTTGCATAGAAATGCAGTAGTTTTCTCCTCCCCCTTTATTAGGGTATTTTCCACCGTTTTCTAAGACATAAGAGCGAGCCGTTTCGACAATCATATCTTCTTGTTGCTTAGAAAGTTCTTCCGTATGATTACTATATTGATTTAATACTTGAGGAAGCGCAAATAACGCTATCAATCCAATGATAACGATGGTTGCAATTAATTCGACTAAAGTAAATCCCTTTTCCTTCTTCATACACACACTCCTATGATAATTCTATTATAGTATAAAGATTCTCTTTTTGCAAGAAAAAAAGAGGCGTTTAAAACCTCAATTCATCATCATGACTAGTTGGCGCTTCTGTATGAAGTTGAAAACTAGATAAATCTGTCATACCTAAATCATCATTAGAAAGATTTACTGAAGACATTGGTTCTTCCATCTTAGGTAATTCTTCACTAGTATAGGTATTTTCAGAAGCAGGATTAGCTCCTTCTAGAGGAACAGTTAAATCCTCTCCTGTTGCAGTAATCGTTTCTGGAACTTCTTGCTCAGAGATGATTTTTTCTGCTACTTCAGCGATATCTACACCATTATATAAATTGGTAGGTTCAGAAGTTTCTCCTTGGAAAGGAGTTGCTTCCTCTATCGTTGGAACAGTCTCTCCTAAAGGTCTTTGTTCTTCAAATACAACTTCTGCTGCAGGAGTAGTCTCCTCTGATGGGGTTACCTCTACGGTAGGTTCTACAGGAGATGTTTCCTCGGTAGAAACAGTAGTCTCTTCTGTCATAGGAACAGGAGTAGATTCTGTAAATACAGGTTCTTGAGATTCTTCTAGAGTTTCCTCTTTTGGCATCTCTAAAGATGTTTCTACTACTTCTTCCTTTTCTTCTTTTTTCTCTGCTTTCATTTCTTGCTTTGCTTGTTTTTCTTTCTTAGTAGGCTTCTCTGCTTGCTTTTTTTGATTTCTCTCTTTATCAGCAATATATCCAATTACTGCCATCACTAAGACAATAACCAACAATATAAGAAACATTTCATTTTCAATTACAATCTTTGGCATATCTATTACCTCTCCTTATTCTATATACTATCTTATCATTATTCGCAAAAATTTACAATATTTTATTCAGATAAGTAATCTGCTCCCTTAAAAGGTTCTTCGCGTAAGAGATTTGGATAATCCTGTTGTCGCAACACTTCATAAAGTACTAGAGCAACACAGTTTGATAAATTTAAAGCACGGATATTGGCATTCATAGGAATACGAAAGCAACGGTCTAGATGATCTTTTAGAATTTCTTTTGGAATACCCGTACTTTCCTTTCCGAAAATTAAATAGATATTTCTCTTCTCGTCATGAAAGTCACATTCTGTATGAGGGCGCTTTCCATAACGCGTTAAAAAGTAAAAATCTCCTTCGTTTTTCCTTAAAAAATCTTCCCAATCTTCATATACAGTATAATCGCAGTGTTCAATGTAATTGACACCACTTCTTTTGATATTTTTTTCATCCAAAGAAAAGCCAAGCGGTTGAATTAAATGTAGCTTGGCATAAGTTCCAGCACAGGTACGCATAATATTTCCTGTATTTTGAGGTATCTCTGGCTCATATAAAACGATATTAATCATCTTCAATAACTCCACTTCTGATTAAAAATGCTTCTATCTCTTCCTCATTCCAAGTTTCTTTCTCATAGACTTCAACAATTTTTCCATCATTGACAGCTACTAAGATAGGAGTCTTTTTCAAATCTAGGGAAACTTTATACTTTTCTTGAAACTTTTTTAGGGCTTTTTCTTTCTTCTCAGAAATATCTAAATAAGCAAAATATTGTTGAAGATTATTTTCGGTTAAATAATTTTTAATCATTTTTTCTTTCGTTTCAATTTGATTGTCAGTCTTATCACTGATGTAGAGAATAGCGATTGGATTTTCCACTAAGTAATTATCAATATCCTCTTCTTTTACCTCTACTAAGAAAGGCATCATCATCGTATTTTCACTAGTTTCTTGATGCGTTTCATAAAGTCGAACGAAAGAATAGGCAAGAACAACAGTAACGCCTAGCAAAAGGATAAGGAATATATAATTTTTTACGGGAACTTTTTTCATGCTCTCACCTCTCTATTTTCATTATACTACAAAGTTCATTTTTTGAAAAGAGTTAGAATTGTTCTGGATCATCTAAGTCCGCTACTTGAACGATTGGAAGTTCCACATTTTCCTCGCGTGCCATATCTTTAAACTTTTCCCGGAAAGCCTCTAATTCTTTTACTCTAGAGTCTGGATAGATTCGCTTACTATTTTTAATAGCATTATAAACATCAATTAAAGTGACTTCCTTTTTATCTTGGTATAAAGCCTGAGAGAAAGCCGCGGTTAAAACGGAGAAAGATACGTCTGGATACATAGCTCCTAATCCATATACTCTCTTAAATTCACTAGTAGCTTCTACAATAGACTCTATCAATAATCTCGTAACATACTCATTATATTTAAACTTAATTCCGGTCTGTCTTTCAATCTTAGGAAGCGTTTGGAAAAGAACTTCTATGGTCGTTGGAATATCTTGTTCAAAAACATCAACCCGATCAAAACGTCTTAAGAACGCTCTATCTCGTACGATATAAGTATTATATTCAATATCCGTTGTCGCACCAATAATCTTTACCATTCCTCTATCGATAGCTGGTTTTAAGATGTTTGCCAAATCCATTGGCCCACCTTCCTTACTTCCAATTAAAGTATGAATTTCATCGATAAATAGAATGACTTTATCCATATGTTTCAACTCTTCTACCAAAAGGGAAATAATCATTTCTTCTTTTCCTTGATATTGTACTTTTCCTATCAAAGCAGCAGAGTTTACTTTAATAACTCGGTATCCTTTTAATCGTTCTGGAACTTCTCCACGAATGATACGATAAGAAAGTCCTTCAACAATAGAGGTTTTACCTATACCAGCTTTACCTACTAACAAAGCAGATTTCTCAGGAGTTAATAAAATCATTGTCATTTTTCCAATTTCTTCTTCTCTTCGAATCGCTGGATTCGTAATATATTCTTTCGCCGTTAAATCTTCTCCATACATTTTTAAAATACTAAGTCCAGTATAATCATAAAGTTGTCTTTCGGCAGGTTCTGAAGTTGGATTTACTTCTGTATTCATTTCTGTATTGTTTTCCATGATATCACCAATTTTATTATACCTTAGGGCAAAAAAAAAGGAAAGGTTTTTTTCCCAATTTCCTATTTTTTAAGAATTAATAATTGATCTGGTAACAAATAGATTTTTTCATTATCTTCCCAAATTCTTTGACTAGAAACACCCCATGTAGTAGCGACACTCGCAAGCGTATCTCCATCCTTCGTGATATAAAGTTTGGTCCCTTCTTTAGGAATCCATAATTCTTGTCCAGGATATAGATAATCATCTTTTTCTAAGCCATTCACGCTTAAAAGAAGGTCCACCGTCGTTCCTGTCTTCCGAGCAATTTCATAAAGGCTATCGCCTTTTTCTACGATATAGGTTGTAAAATAATCTTTCTCCCCTATTTTAGGAACCACAATCATCATTCCGGGAATTAACATTTCGATTCCATTCATCGCTTGTAGAGTCTTTCTATCCGTATGAAATTTACTTGCCATACTTTCCCAAGTATCTCCATTCATCACTTGATATACCTGATACATATTCCACCTCATTTTATTATATGTTTTCGCATACAATATGGTGAAAGGAAGATATTATGAAAAAAGAATTACCAAAAGTATTTCACAATCAAATTTCTAAGCCAATCCATAACAATAAGGAAGTCTATTATGGGAAAGAAGAAAGAAATATCGTCGGAATTGACGAGTTATTTCAAACGAATCAAGTGTATCGAACGAAAGTCAAATTAATACTTAAAGACAAAACGATAGAAAAGACTATCATCGGTAGAACACAAAATAATCTCATTACTTTCGATAATGAGATTATCCCTATTTCTGAGATTCTTAAAGTCGAGAAATTATAGACATTCTACATACGTATCAGATAGACATCTAAGACAACATACACAGTTTAAATTCATTGTGAAGAAAGAATTGGTTGTGACATAAGGAAACTCACTTGTCGTATCAGGATTGTCCGCTAAAACACGAAGCGTGCAGCAACATCCATCTAACTTTTCTACACGGAAGACAGAAGAACAAGTAACTCCTGCTTCTCCACAAGTAACATTATCTTTTGTGGTAGGCATACTAAGTGGTACTCCATTAGAAAGATATAACATGACTGGTCTTGTATTGCATGTTAAAGAGTTGGTTCCACTTCCTAAAAATCCTCTATCACAAGTATCTAAACAGGTTTCTGCCGTTGTTGCGTTTTGTTGTAGTACATTAATAATCGCTAAAATCTCGGCGATACATCTACAAGAATCTGTATCTGTATTATTACACATATATAATCCACCCCTTCTGCTATAGCATATTCTCCTAGAAAAAAAGAGTGTGAATAAAAAACCTAATTTGATAAAGAGAACTATTTTTAAAGTAGTCCTTTTTAGATGGGGACGACTATTGATTATTTATCATTTTTTTAGTAAAATTAACATAGAGATGGAGATGTCTATGGCGAAAGATTGCATTCAAGAAAGAGAAGATTATGTCATTCAAGAAAACAAAGATGGAACGCATACTACAGTAAGAGAATTACAGTTAGAAATCCTAGAGATTATGGATGAAATTCACCGTGTTTGTGTCAAAAATCATATTGAATATGGATTGATTGCAGGATCGGCTTTAGGAATTGTCAATTATAAAGGGTTTATTCCTTGGGATGATGATATTGATATTTGTGTTCTTCGAAAAGATTGGAACCGGTTTATTAAAGCTCTTGAAAAGGATATGGATAAAAAGTTTTATTTTCAATGTTTTGAAAATGATAAACGCTTCAATGTTATCAATGGTCCACAGATGAAAATTAGAAAACGAGGAACTTATATTGAAGAAGTCAATTGGTTACTAAAAAATCGTTGTAAATCAGGAAATGGAATTTTTGTCGATGTCGTCATTTATGACAATATTTCTGAATCCAAATGGAAAGATGAATGGGCAAGAACCGTAGTGAAAGTATTGATGCCTTTTCTAGTTCTTTTCGATAATCTACATATTCCTCATACTTTTTTAAAGAAATTTGTCGTATGGTATTCTAATCACTACGCTAGAAAAAATGAGGATAGTAAACTGATGTCTCAACCAGTTTCGGTTCCATGGGAAAAATTTCTACATGAACCTGTCTTCTTAAAAGAAGATATTCTTCCTTTTAAAATCTATGAATTTGAAGGAAGAAAGTACTATTCTTACAATCATATTGAAAAAATATTAAAGCAATGGTATGGTCCTAATTGTTTAAAACGCTGGGATGGAAAAAAATGGGTAGAGACGCTTTCCAAAGAAAAGAGAGTTCCAAAACATACCGCTCAATTAAATCTTCAAGGCGAAACCAAGAAAAATAAATAATAGGAAGGAGATTCCAAATGAATACGAAATATCGAAATAGTTTCTGTCTAGGAATGAGTTTAGTTTTAGTAGCGCTTGCTATAGGAATCTTTCTAGAAAGTGATATTGGCTTCCTTTTTGCGGGAGCAGGAATTATCATTATTGGAATCACCTTTCTTGCTTATATTAATCGAAATAATCAAAAAGATGACAAGTAGCCATCTTTTTAAAACAGAAAAAACAAACTAGATAGAAAAAATCCTAAAATGGCACTGTAGGTTTCTTTCGGATATTTTTCTAAAAAGAAAGCAATGGCTTTTAGAAGGAAAAAAGCGCAAATAGAAAATCCTAGAAAAAAGGGAATAATTTTTCCAAATGGAAAAAGATAAAGACTACTAAATAAATTTAACATTTCGGAATACCACCCTAAAGAAAGATAGATAGCTGTCCCACTAACGCCCGGAATAATCGTTGAAAAGGCTTCTATCATTCCCATGAAAAGGTAAGTAAAAAAAGTAAAATGATTTCCTTCCAAAGTAGGAAGAAAAAAGAAAATACTTCCTATTAAAAAGGTCAGTAACGCTAAGAAAAAAGAATTGCTCTTTCGAATGAAAGATGGTATCGCAGTTACTAAGAAAAAGAAAAAGAGCCATTTTAAAAAGTTTTGATATCTTAAAAATAAAAAGAGAAGGAATTTACTTCCTAGCATCATCGCAAGAAGAAAACCAGTTCCTAAAATACTTAGAAAAAGAATATCTTGTCTTTTCATTTTAGGAAAAGAAGAGAGAGAAGAAACTACTCTTTCATAGATACCACATCGGATAGCCAACATACTACCACTGATACCGGGAAGAATTTTTCCAATACCAATCAAAATACCAATGAAAAAAAGTTTCATATGTCACCCCTTTCATTCTATGAAAGAGGAAAAAATTTAGAACGAAAAAGAATTTTTGAGGTGAAATTATGTCAGGAGAAGAAAGACAAAAATTAGAAGATTTTAAAGAAGTCTTTAAACAACTTTCGCTTTATGGAGATAAGAAGACAAAAGAAGAGATTAGTAAAGCAGTAGATCTCATCTTTCAAAATATAGAAGATTATTATTTAGAATTTAAAGAGGATATTCCTTATGTTTCTGTAGAAGATGAGCCTTATCCATACCATATTTTACGACCTATCGATGGAAAATATTTTTTATTAGATTTTCTCATTAATCGAGCTTTTAGTAATATTAATGGAATTGATTTTAAAGAAGATGAGAGTTACTTTAGTACCGATAAAATTCTTCATCTAAAAGAAAATCCTTTTCCACAACACCAAGAGACGGATGATTTAAAAAGACAAGTAAAAAAATGTCATCTTCATACGATTGGCCATGCTCTACAAGCGATAGATGCTCAACAAGATGGTTTTATCCATTTAGGAAGATGGGGAAATGCAAATCTGCTTTCTTTTGAAAAGAGAGTACAAATCATTTATAAAAATTTAGGAACGAAGTATCCAACCATTCTTCGACCTAGTCTTTTTTATCACTTTAAAGAACAGTATACTAAGGATCCTTTCCTTCCTCCTTTTCAGGAAGAAACTTTCAAAGAAGGAATTAGTGAAATGTATGCTTGTGAATTTGCGGGTCTTTATCAACAATGTCGTCCTATCAAAATATCCTCAAAGATTCGTATTCAAGTGCCTGACCCGATGAATGGATATGCCTCTTTTACTAGATTTTTTTACCATCTAAGAATGTTAACCAATAAAAAAGATTTATTTTATTCTACCTTCTGTGCAGGTGAGGATGCTCTTCTTACTTTCGCCGAAGATTTTACAGAAGAAATTGAAAATGTCTATCAAAAGTCTCCTCTCCTACAAGAGAAAATAAAAGAGGTAAGGGAAGAAGATTTCCCATTAGAGAATGCTTTTCAAAAGTTGAAAGCAACCTTACTTCTTGCTTGTCAAGATGTTTGGGAGCATGATTCTCTACTAGAGGCATCCCTCATTGCTCAACAAGCACTAGATAAGATTTTTGCTCTTGCCTATGTTAAAAAATTAAAAACTTCTCCTTCAGAAAAAGATATTCTTTCCAAGATGGAGATGGCTGCCTATTTATCCCCTGATATTTTAGAACAGGGAATGTGGACTCCTTCGGCAGCAAAATCGCTTTTACTAAGAACGATTGGAAAGCAAAAAATTTCTCCTAATAGAGCAAAATTATTACAAGAATATCAGAGTCGTCTCAAAGTCTTAGAAGATACATTCCAAGAACTAGGAATTGAAAAAGAAAAGATTGATTCTCTTATGATTTTCTTGAATTTAGCATACTTACAGGAACATCAACTATTAGGATTTCTTTTAAAAGAAATGAATGTCACAAAGATTTTAACGGATAGTGAAGAAGTCATTACTACTTTACAAACCTATAATGATACCCATAAAGAACAGATTCCGATGGAAGTATTTCTTCCTTATAGTTCTTTAGAAGGTCAGACTGCTATCATCGGATATCAGAGACAGTTAACGAATGTTTTAAACCCAAAAACAAGAGAAGAAGCACTTTCTATGTTAGATGGTTTTACCCATAGTGATAGTGATATTTCTATCGATTATGAAGAAGTGACAAAAGAAGGAGTCGTTTCTCATTCGATTCATAAACTAGAACTTCCTCTTAGTTCGGTTCTATTAATGGATTTAATGACTTGCGCTAGTATTCAAAATCATCCAGTTACTTATGGAGAAGTAGGAAAGAGAATTCAAAATACTTTATGTTATGAAAAGAATTCTTCTCTTCCTCGCGCTTATCAACTAGAAGGTGCCGCCAATGAAGCAGCGATTCCTATCATTCGTCAAAAAACAAGACAGAAAGAAAAAAAATAAAACTTCAATTTTACCATTGAAGTTTTATTTTGCAATACTACGGAAATACCCGTTTTGAACATATTTCGTTTCATTTACTACCATAAAGGCTTTTTCATCATACTTTTTGACTAACTGTTTTAAAGATTCTAAAGAATGGCTATCGATTTCCAAAAATAGAAAGAGTTTGTTATCTCCTCTCGATCCTTTCGCATTTAAAATAGAAACAGCATAGTTATTTTCTCTTAAAACATTTACTAAAGGATATCCATCTTCATGAAGAATAATTTGAATTCCTAATTTACTACGAATAAACTTCTTTGCTAAAATCCCCCCAATATAGGTTCCTGCCGCAAATCCTCCCGCATAAGAAAAAACAATCCATAAACTATTAGAATCACTATTTAAAGCATCTTTCACTGCTAAAAACCAAATAGTTACTTCAAAAAAACCAATGATTGTCGCTATCAAATTTTTCTCTTTTACGGTCATTACCGCTCTTATCGTTCCTAACGAAACATCCATGATTCGAACACAAAAAAGCTTGATACACAAGAAAAATAGTTCCATAGAATTCCTTCTTTCTCTTTTAGTATGCTCAAAAAAAATCTATATTACTATAGATTTTATTTTGATTTATCTGGTAAAGATTCTTGTAAATATTTTACAATTGCTTCTTTTCCGGTATAATGATTTTTAATTTTTCCTTTTTCAATCACGAATAAGGTAGAGTCAGCAATACGAATATCTTTCGTACTAGTTCCTACTTTCGTTTCTTCTCCAATATAAGATTTATTAAAAGCATTCTTCATATCAATTTCATAGTAAGTTTCGCCAATTTCTGATACATATCCTTCATATAAATCAATCTTATCATCAATTAAAGCAAATACATAATAAGAATCTTCTTTTTGTTTTAATAATTGATTAAAAGAGATGTCATTCGTATTTGTATTCGTATTGGTATTGGTATCAACAGGAGTTGCTTTCTCTCTTCTACCTGCTACTAAAAAGTCAGTTAAGAAATAGAAAGATACAAAGACAATGACCATGCTACAGAGAAGAACTATAGCAGACTTTCCACTCATGATAGCTTCTGGTTGTTGGTTCTCTTTTTCTACTTGTTTTTTAATTTTTGCTTTCTTCATTTGTAAATCACCAAGGTTATTATAACATAACTTTGAATTTTATGACAATATTATTTTGTAATTGCTGATACACTTACAGAAGAGGCAACGGTAAGCATTTCTTCCGTACTTAAATTTTCAGATACTAAAGAATACTCGATACCATTACTAATCCATGAAACAGAGTAATCTGTAACAGCCCCTATCGTATCCGCTATTAGATAAGGATCCCCATAGACCATATCGGTCTCTAAAGTACTTGCTACCGTAGCTGTTTCCTGTACTAACATAAATGGACTTTCTCCTTCAAAGGTAAGGATTACTCGTTCTCCCTCCTCTAATTTTACTTTATCTTGAGAAGTAAGATAGGTATTGACAGGAAGATACATAGGATACACAATAGACTGAATTTCACTCATCGTCGTTTCTGTCTTTTCTTCACTTCTATTTTTTTCTAGTTGGAAATAGTCTTCCTCAAATGATTTTTTCTCATCAATCTCAGTAAAAGTCATACTCATCTGTAGTTGTTCCTTCTCATTATATACTTCTACCTTCGTTACTTTTAAAGAATTATCTACATATACTTTTTGTTTTACTAATTCTTTATTATTCGCATAATTTACTTTACTAGAAAAGACATAGGTATCATTTTCTTTGGTAAGAGTTCTATCTTCATCATTTTTTAAATCATAAAAGATTCGTTCTAATAAATAGATCTGCGAATTATTGTAAGGCCAATCACTTTGAAATTTAAAACTTTTATTCAAAGATGGCGTTAAGACATAGACTCCTTCTTGATTTCGCAAGATAATTTGTTCATGATTATTTACTTTATTTACCAGACTTACACGGTAGTTATCTTCTTTTTGATATGCCACAGATACTTCATAAGTATAAGCATCTTCTCCTCGATAGATCAGTAGTTCTCCCTTTAATTCATAAGATGATAATGAATTTACTCGATCTAATACTTCTTTATAAGCATCTTTTTCATTATACTTTCCACATCCAACGACTAGGAATAGTCCTAGCACTACGAATATCAATTTCCTCATATTTACCTCTTTTCAATTAAGTATATGGAAATGAAAAGAAAATATTTCAAAAAAAGATCTAAGAAACTTAGATCTAATTTTTTAATAATTCAATACGAACCGTAGCTTTCTTTGGCGTAAAGGTTACCAATCTAGCATTGGCTGTTCTAGCACGAATCTTAATTGGTACTTCATAAACGCCTGGTTGCTTATATCCACTTAAATCTACATAAGCTTGAACTTCTGTATCTTTTAAATTATGAATAACATTGTAAGCACCCTTGACATCTACTAATACTTCTGTATCATCGGCGGTATCTGCTTTTGGTTGTAAGTTCGATGGCGTATTTAATGCATCTATCTTTAATGTCATGGTAATTGGGTCACTACTTTGCGTAACTTTAATTTCAACGGTTACTTTATTGACAGATAATTGTTTTACACCGGCTGGTTTTGGAATTTCTACTTCTGTCTTATAATCACTCGTTAACTTACTAGCATCAATCTTAATATCAATACCATCTTGTTGTAACTGCTCTAAAATATCTGGATTTCCATAGACAGTAACGGTATCTTGACTAAATTTATAAGAACTAATAGCATTTCCAAAAGGTACTTCATTCTCAGGAACAAAGTTAAGTGGTACTTCTCGAGAAGAAGATGTGATAGTAACTTCTGCAGTAATATCTTCCTTCTTGTTAATTTCTACATCTACTACATTTCCATCTTTATCATAAGCCTTTAAAGTAATATCCTTTAATGTCTGTGTACCAGCTTCTAGACTAGTTAATTTATCTACATCAATCAAGGCTTCTACGGTCGCCACTTTCTCTAATTCAAAATCAGCGCCACTAATAACTACTTGATCAACATTTAACTTCACATCACTTACTTCTAATGTACTATCTAAGTGATCACGGTTAATAATATTGTAAGATAAACTTTGATTTTTAGATTCTTTCGCATAGACAACGATGGTTACTTGTGATGGATTTACACTATATTCAATAGAAGAATTTCCTACTTCATACTCTACTTCTCGTTTATAGGTTCCTGGCTCTGTAATATCACTTAAATCAAGTTTTAACCCTTGACTTGTTGTCTGTTCCGCAATATAAAGATTAGCTTTACTACCAATTAAGGTAATATCGAAACTTTCAGGAACTCCAGTAATTACAAATCTCTCTTCATTATAGAGTACTTCTGCTTTTTGATCTTTTAACACTTTCGCACTATTGCTCGTTAAATTTAAGATTTTTTGATCGACAAAAATAAAGATAACAATCGCTAAAAATAATGATAAAAACAGTAAGGTTGTCTGTTTTGATAAAAAACTTTCTAATTTATGGCTAGACTTATCGAAACTATTCGATATTTTTAAAACCACTCTCGTAATCGGAGTAACAACATGTCGATCGAATATTCTAGCGATTTTACTTCCTATGCTACTTATCTTCTTCCACATGCTCTTCCTCCTCCTCTTCTTCTTCCTCTTCTAAAGACATCGTCTGTTTTGGTCGTAATCCCTCTAATAGAAGAAGTTTTACTTCATCGGCCGAAAGATTATAATGTAATTCTCCACCCATCGCTACAGAAAGTCTTCCTGTTTCTTCAGAAACAATTAGAGAAATACAATCGGTAAGTTCAGAAATTCCAAGAGCTGCTCTATGTCTAGTTCCTAATCTCTTACTAATCTTTAGATTATCACTAGTTGGGAAAACGGCTCTCGCACTCGTTATCTTATCTCCTTGAATAATAACTCCACCATCATGTAATGGGTTATTTGGGAAGAAAAGAGTAACTAATAACTCAGAAGAGATATCCGCATAAATTTTCTTTGATTTCTCAATATAATCATTTAAACTATTATCTCTTTCAATGACAATTAAAGCGCCTGTTCTTGTCTTTTTCATCGCTTCCATAGCCGTTACAATTTCATACACTACTTTTTCTCTTTCATCGACTGTTAAGACTTTATGTCGACCCAACAATTGACTTCTTCCTAGTTGTTCCAAAACATTTCTAATTTCGGGTTGAAAGATAACAATAACCGCTAAAATCCCCCATTCTAGAACATAGTCCAAAATATAACCTATGGTAGTTAGATTTAGTAAATCACTAATCCAAACTAATAACAAAATAAAAATAATTCCTTTTAAAAGAAGAACCATCTTCACATTCTTTCGTAAACTTTTTAGTACATAATAAAGTACTAACCAAACGAGTAAGATATCGATTAGTTTTCTAGCCGTCTCTACGACTGCCGTTAAATTCATATCATCCCTCCGTAACTAACTACTAGCATAAATTATTATAACATAAGATTCTTTTTTTTCCAATTGCTAGGAAGGAATTTCAAAAAAAAGCTAACTTTGCGTTAGCTATTCAGATTTTAAAACAAAATTTCCATTCTCAAAGAGAACATATTCTTTGCCATCCCAAGTCGTTCCTGTAATTTTTAAATCAGGCGTTCCCACCATAAAGTCCGTATGAATGGTAGAATGATTTATGCCCTTCTCTAGAAGTTCTTCTCGCGTCATTTTTTCTCCCCCTTCATAGCAGGTAGGAAATCCATCGCCAATTGCAATATGACAAGAAGCATTTTCATCATAAAGAGTCTCATAGAAAATACGGTGCATGTTAGAAATAGGAGAATCATAGTCTACCAGCGCTACTTCTCCGAAATAACAAGCTTGCTGATCACTTTGAATCATCCCTTCTAAAATCTCTTTTCCTTTCTTTGCTTCGACAGAAATAATCTTTCCATCTCTTACTTCAAAAGCAAAGTCTTCAATTAATGAACTACCATATACGAGTGGTCGAGAACTACAGATTCGTCCATTGATCTTTTGATAATCTGGAGAAGTAAATACTTCTTCGGTAGGCATGTTCACAATACCTTTTTCGCCTGCCCCTTTCCAAAGATGATGATATGGTAGACCGATTGTAATATCCGTTCCTAATTGATTTTGATAATGAAGAGTTTGAAATCTCATTTGATTTAAAAGGTCTGCTCGTTTTTGAATCTTTTCTACTTTTTGATTCCATGCTTGAATAGGATTCTCTTCCGTAATTAAACAACATTGAAAGATTGCATCCCACATTTTTTCTAAAGCATTTTCTTCTCCCTCAAAAACTTTCTTTGCGTATCCTTCGGTTGCTACTATCGCAATACACCAAGGAACTTCATCTGTACTTTGTTTTTTCTTATAAAGTGGTCTAGAAGCACGAAATTGATAACTCGTCCAAGTAATCTTTTCCTCTTCAACATCTTTCATAAGTTCAATATCATCAGAATAAAGCATTAAAAAAGCAGCATCTTTTTTGGCATATTCATCAAAGATTTTTTTATTCCAGAAAGGACTATTTAACAAGTCTTCTTTTCCTAAATGGGTCAATTGTTCATGTTTTAATCCTTCATCTTCAAAATCAAAATAAATATCGGTAAGTCCTAATTCATAAGCTTTATGAGTTAACACTTCTAAAAAGTCAATTGCCTTTACTGGCGCAGATATTAATAGAGGTCTTTTCTCTTCTTGTAAGCCAAGGCATCGAACTAACAACAATTCTGCATATTTCTCAAAATTCTTTCTCATCGTATCACCTACTTTAGTATACCACATTTCTTTCTTTTTATTTTTGCTCTAGGCGAAGTTTTTGATAATCCCCTTCTTCTGAGAATATCTCATACCCATAGATTTGACGAAAAGCCTTTCTTTCTTCTTTATTCATCCATCGTACTTCTTTGGCAATATCAGTATGAAGAATTCCATTTAAATGATCATACTCGTGTGCAAAAACAGTAGCTTCAAACCCTTCTAGTGTTTCTTTTCGCTTTTTTCCGTTTCTATCTTGATAAGTAACTTCGATATGGTAAGGTCGATAAACTAGTCCGGTATAATCTAAGCAACATAGCTAGTAAGGCCTACTTCTTTGGTAATCACAGGATTGATAAAAATTTTATGTTCATCATATTCCTCATCCTCTATTTTCTCTAATTTCGTATTTTTGAAATAGATAATTCGTTCTGGAATTCCTACTTGAATAGCTGCCATCGCAAATACTTCATTCCTCTTACAATAGGATTCTAAAACTTCGATTTTTTCCTCTATAGAATCTTTCGCTTCTTTAGAAACTTGTCGTAAATACTCTTCATATAAAGCAATCGTATAGGCATCTTTCTTTCCTCGCTGATAAAGTTCTTCCCCTACTTTGGGAGGCTGTTTTTGATACCGTTCATATTCCCCATCCTCTATTTTCAAGAAATCTAATACCGCATTCCGATAATCTAAAAAAGGTTTTTCCCATGCTTCTTCTTGATAGGCTTCTTTTAAAATACTATCTAATGATGTTTTTCTTTCATGGAATTGTTTACATATTTTTTGGATAACTTTTTCTTTCATAGAACCCCTCTTTCGTAGTATATCATATTTTTCTTTAGAAACAGGAAAAACCTTCTTCTTTTTTTAAAACTATGATATACTTAAAATATAGTAGGGAGGTCTCCTATGGAAGCGAAAAAAGAAACCGAATGGGTAGAAGAAATCATTCCACCAAAAGAAGATTCCACAAACTTAGTCGTAGAAAGTACGATTATTCGGGCTATTAAAATTATGGAACGGAAACATGATTTAATTTCCGCTATCAATAGTATCAAAAGATATTTAGAAACCAATGAGCCTGCCTATCTAACGCGGCAAGAAAATTTAAGAGAATCTTTGATGAATTCTTCTCTTCGAAAAGATCTTCTAGCCTATTTGAATGAACATTCTCTTTCAGTAGGACAGTATCTTGCCTATTTGATGCGTTCAGGAAAGCTCCAACAAGATAAACAAGAAGTTTTAGAGAGTGCTGTCTTAACCACTTATCATAAGTATGAAGAACTCTTTCAGTTAGGGGAAAAAGTAGTATCGGGAGAAGACTTCGTATGTCATGCTCTAGAACGGCTGTTAATGAAAGGTTCTTATACTGGTTTTACGAGAGAAGAAGGAGTACGCAAAAACCTAATCGAAAATATTAATCGGGAGGAAGCCCTTTTTCTCATGAGAAGTAAATTATCTTACCCTCAAGATACGCCATTAACGATGGATGAAGTAAGCACTTTAGCAAAAGAATATGCAACGAAATTAATTCAAGAAGAATATACTCCTGTCAAAGTGGCAGTAGCATAGAAAGGATTTGTTATGAAAAAAATATGTACCATTTTATTTTCCCTTCTCCTTATTTTTAATTTCACAGCTTGTGGTACTTCTAAAGGCGAGGAGAAAGAAAAAGAACCTGCTCTTACCAAAGAGGAAATCAATTCCAAAATCTATAATTCTGCTATGGAATTAACTACGATATGGAATGAATATATTACCAATATTAGGGATTATGCTCAAATGGGCACTAGCAACACCGGAGAAGCTCTCGACATAGAGTTCTTATTAGATAACTTTAAAACAGATTATCAACAAGTAAAGAAAACAGAAGAATTTATCAATACGCTTCCAGAAGAACACGAAACTTATCAAAAAGCCTATTTAAAAGCGATGGAACAACTAGATATTATCTATCAAGAAGCCACTACAAACCCTCCTAAAAAGGAAGAAAAATTATCTTATCAAGAAAACATTGAATTATTTCATCAGTATTTCAATACTCTTTATGAGTATGCCATAGATTTAGACATATAAAAAGGATTCCATTTGGAATCCTTATCTTTTTTTCTCTTCTATCCTTTCTTTTTTATCAAATTGATATTGTCCTACTACATAGGCACGAAAACAATTTTCTCCTTGTTGTTTTCCATCCACATATTCATATTCTTCAAACTGCTTCGTGACACCTTGCGTTACAAACTCTTTAAATTCTTCTTTAGATAATACTCCTACGAAAGGATAATAAGCCTTCCATCGACCATCCGCATAGTAAGAAGCAGCAGGTACACTATAATCTAGTAAAGCATAATCCTTCTTTCGCTTCACAGTATTAAAACAATGTCCTTCTTGCATAGCATTTCTTCCTATACATCCAATACAATAGTATGTTTCGATTCCAAAAAGGCTTAGGATTTGCTGCGCTAAAGCACTTCTTTCAGTACACTCTGCTGCCCCTTTTCCTTTTAAATCTCCTATTTTATTCTTCTCTAAAGCAGCAAAATATTCTTCATCTGTTGTCGTTGTCTGCCAAGCAATATCGTTAAATATTGTTTCCCTATCTTCTTTTCCTGGTAATCCAAAGTAATAATTGATATATGTTTCTAAAAAATGAATAAGAGAGCCTCTATTAGTTATATGATTTTGATAAAGAGCATGCGCAAAATCATAGAAAAAGTCCGTTGTCTCCATACTGTAAGTTTCAATAGAAAAATTACTATATCGAATTCTCGTAGAAAGAGGAATAAATCCTTGAAACAAAGGATGAACTTTCCCATTCTCTAAAAAACCTAATTGATCAACTTTCTTACTTTCTTTATTTGCTTTTTCAACTGCTTTCGTAATCAATGCATCTACTTCTTCTAAGGTCGAACATTTGCCAATTTCTTCTAATAATTCCATAATAACTCCTTGTAGTCATCTCATACTCAATATAACACAAAAAACGTACTCTTACCAAGTACGTTTTCTATTTTTACTCGAATTTTTCGAGTTTGATATCCATCTGGTGGAGGATAAGGGATTCGAACCCTTGACCCCCTGCGTGCAGGGCAGGTGCTCTAGCCAGCTGAGCTAATCCCCCATAGATAAGCCAATAAATCTGACTACTGATTAATTATATCGGAAATCATTTGGCTTGTCAATATCTTTTTATATGTTTTTTACTTTTTGATATGGGCATAATTCTTCCTTCAACTGAGGAACAACTCTATCAATAATTTTAGAATTTACTTTTCTCGTTCCAATTTGATAACTAGTGATAAATAGATTAGATTCTCTAGCAGAACAATGATTATAAATATCTAGACTGGCAATGAAAGAAAGGACATATCCCATTTCTTTTTCTAGTTCTCCACTTAATAAAGTATATAGATAAGAGACATCTACTACCATACAGAATTTTTCATACTCATCCATAACTTCCTTTAATACACTACTATTTTTCTTTAACTGTAAAAGAACAACTAAGGCCTGATAAAGACGCAATGCTCTAGTTAGATAATGATTTAAAGAAAGTAATTTTTGTTTATGAACTTCTACTTCCGAATCGTATTGACTGAACAATTCAAAACTATAATGTTCTCTAGTCATAGGAGAAAGTTCTGCGTAAAAACGGGATAGATTGACACCATATTTTAAATAATTTTCTACATGACTAGATTCATGTAAAAGCGTCACAGCATCCTGAATTCCATTTTGACTATGAATCAAAATATAGAACTCATCCTTACTTAAAAAGTAACTTTTTCCCAAAAAAGTTTCTCTTGACGTCAAGTACTGAAAATGAATTCTATCCTTTCTAGAAATGATTCTTTTAAAATAATTATAGTCATTTGGTTCATTTCTTCTCATATAGGTTTTAGCAAGATTAAAAGTTTCTAAATCCTCATAACGAACTAGATTAGGATTTGGAAGTTCTACTTCTAAAGAAGACATCTGTTTTCCAAAATAAAAAACAGCTTCTATTTCTTCTTGATAGAGGGATGGCTGAAAATGAGCAAGGGCTTTTCGAAATTGGTGGTTATTGACGACCAAAGTCTTAGGCTCTTCTTTTTCATAATCCGCAATCATCTCTTTATAGACTAAAGCTTCTAATTGATCTTGATATAGTTTAGAACTTTTCTTTTCTTTTTCGAGTTTTCGCAACTCTTTAATCTGCCAACCGTACGCCATATTTTCCTCCGTTGGACTATTCTATCATTAAAATACTAAGAAAGTCAATTTAATGTAGAGGATTGCAGATTCCTTTCATCGGTTCATAAAAACAATGATTTTTATATTGTCCGGCGAATGGTTGATCATACCAAGTAGGAAGACAGGCTTTATTGCCTGGCGCATAAAACCATAAAGAATTCGTAGCAGGATAGTAATATTCTCCCTTAATCACACGATCCGCTAAAGACCTTTCTTTCGTTGTTGGAGCTCCATAGAATAAAGAACTAGAAGTACTACTATATCCTCCAGGATTTTGATTAATCACTTGATTTAAAGTAGTGAGTCCACGGAAAGTATAACAATCCGCCAAAACTCGATTCACGGTGACATTTCCTACCATCAACATTCCAAGAGCCCCTTCCCCTATCGCTTCTGCTCGCATGAGTCGCGCTAAAAGATCTCTTTCCGCATTGGTTGCTTTAATTATCATATCATCACCTAGTAATAGTATATGTTTTTCACTTGAATAATTTAAACAGTTATGCTATAATTGTTCATGTCAGCCGCAAATAGGGGTGTAGTTAAATGGTATAATAACGGTCTCCAAAACCGCTGTTGGGAGTTCGATTCTCTCCACCCCTGCCATTTGGTATGTATAATCTAGTGTCATCACTAGATTTTTTTAATGAAAAGAAACACTGTTATTGACATTTTGTTAATATCATGATATAATTATTAATCGTCAAAGGGAGTAGTTGGTATAAATCTTAGATTTATATATGTATTGCGACATTTCGATATTTATATCCGCAGTATATCAGCACTTTGTTGTAACAAGACTTGGCAAGAGGAAAAGTCTTGTTTTTTTATTTTCAAAATGATTTGATAAGGCTTTCTTCTTGAAAGAATTCTTTGACAAGAAGGAGGAAATAAAATGAAAAAAATTGGTTTTGATAAGTAGTCTAAATCATGATAAGCGAAATAAATACGATAAAATTACTAAGGAGGATAAAAATGGAATTAATGTTTAAAAGTGATTTCTACAGAAATAAAGCTTTTAGATTAGAAGAAAAGAAAGACAATAATCATACAGTATACGATGCTTTCTTTCTCTTAATAAATGGTATTGATAAAGTAGATTTAGATAATTTGTGTCAATTCATCATGGATTACTATTCAGATAAAGAACTTACTTTGAAAGAAGCTTATGCGATTACGCAAGGAAAGAGTATTCCAGAAAAACTAAGTTGTGATGAGGCAACTAGAAAAGTAGTATATATGCTAGCTATACACTGTATTGAGAGCGGTTTTCACCTAGGAAACCATACCATTTTAGATGGTAAAATTAATACTTCTTCTTGGCTAAGTCATTCTCTTTTCGAGTCAATTCTATGTGGACAATTAGCAGAAACGATAGGCCTAGATTCCAAGAAAGCTAAAATATTAGGGTTATTGCACGATATCGGTAGAAAACAAACACATGATTTTAGTCATACGATACGAGGTTATGAAATGTTAGTAGATCAAGGTTGGGAAAGCGAAGCCGTTGCATGTTTAACACATTCTTTTTTAGCTGGTGGGCGTTGCTCTTCTAATGAACAAGCAGAACCAGGATTTTATGTAGATGAAGATGGTTCACCACATTTTGATGTAGGGGCTAAAAAAGATGATGTCACTTTATTTTTAGAAAAATACCCATATACCGATTATGATCTTATCTTAAATATTGCGGATTTGATGGCAACCGATAAAGGGATTGTCTCTCCACTAGATAGAATTATAGATATTGCTTCCAGAAGGAAATCTTTTGATCCAACGAACAGAGGATTTTTTCTCGCTGAATTAATTAACCATCTAAATTCTTTTAGAATGAGAATGCAAAGAAAAAATCCTAATAGTCTGATAAAAGTAAGAGCTAGTCGTGATGTTTCTTTAGAAGAACTCAATAAACTTTTTGTAGAAGCCTCTACAAAATTTTTCGAAGTATATAGAGAGCTTTATCCTGAAGAAGAAAAATCTAAGAAGATAATATAGAGACATAATTTTCTTAAAAAAGTCTCTAATAACTTCAATTACATCAAAAATTATTTAAATAGAATAGTAACCCTTACTATTCTTTTTTTATTCATGGCGTGTTATAATGAATATGGTGATGATATGTATAAGATTTTGAAAAATGAACCGATTGGAGAAAAAATCTATTTACTAGAAGTAGAAGCTCCTCTCGTAGTAAAAAATTGTCTCCCTGGTCAATTTGTCATTGTTATGGCAAATGAAGATAGTGAGAGAATTCCTTTAACCATCTATGATTATAATAGAGAGACTTCTATTCTAAGTATGATTTATCAAGTAGTTGGTTCTTCTACATTAGAGTTAACGAAGAAAAAAGAAAGTTTATTTAGTGTCGCAGGACCTTTAGGAAAGCCTAGTGAAGTAGTTACTAATATTGAGGAATATAAAGGAAAAAAAATTGTTATGATTGGTGGAGGCGTTGGAATCGCGCCTGTCTATCCACAAGCAAAGTATTTTAAAAATCATGGCCTTTCTGTAGATATTATCTACGGCGCTAAAAACAAAGATTTATTAATTATTTTAGAAGAATTAAAAAGTGTCTGTGACCATTTAGTTGTCGTTACAGATGATGGCTCTAATGGAAAGCAAGGACTAGTTACCGATGCCTTAAAAGAATATCATGATTATGATTTATGTATCGTTATGGGTTCTACGATTATGATGAAATTTGTTTGCAATTTAACAAAAGAATTAAATATTAAAACAATTGCTAGTATGAATCCTATCATGGTAGATGGTACTGGTATGTGTGGGGCTTGTCGTCTTCTTGTTGGTAATGAAGTAAAATTTGCTTGTGTAGATGGTCCAGAATTTGATGGTCATTTAGTAGATTTTGATGCTGCTATTAAACGAATGAACCTCTATAAAGAGGAAGAAGGAAGAAGATATCTAAAAGATTTGGAAGGGGATACTCACTCTGGTGGTTGTGGGATCTGTGGTGATAAATAATGGATGAAAAAGTAATAATGAGAAATTTAGACCCAGAAGTAAGATCACATACTTTTGAGGAAGTTGCTTTAGGATATAATGAAGAAGAAGCTTTAAAAGAAGCGAATCGTTGTTTACAATGTATGAATCCTAGATGTGTCAAAGGATGTCCTGTTAACATTGAAATACCAAGATTTATTAAAGCCATTCGGGAACATAATCTAGAAGAAGCTTATCATGTTATTTTAGAATCTTCTAGTTTGCCTGCTATCTGTGGTCGTGTTTGTCCACAAGAAAAACAATGTGAAAAAATGTGTATTAAAGGATTTAAAGGAGATGCCATTGCGATTGGTTCACTAGAACGATATGTCGCTGATTATGCCTTAGAACATCATTTAAATGTGATGGAGAAGAAACCTAGTATAGGAAAGAAAGTAGCCATTATTGGGTCTGGTCCTAGTGGTCTTACTTGTGCTGGTGAACTATTAAAAGAAGGAGTAGATGTTACCATCTATGAATCTCTTCATAAAGCTGGTGGAGTTTTAACTTATGGAATTCCAGAATTTCGTCTTCCTAAAAAAATTGTTGAAGATGAAGTAGAAAATTTAAAGGCAATGGGCGCGAATATCATTTTAAATGCTGTGGTTGGAAAGACCATTGCTTTAGAAGAATTAGAAAATACTTTTGATGATGTTTATATCGCTACCGGAGCTGGTCTACCAAAATTTTTAGGAATTCCAAATGAAAATGCAAACGGTGTTTTCTCTGCCAATGAAATTCTTACTCGTATCAATTTAATGAAATCTTATGAAGAAGATGCTAAAACACCTGTTAAAAAAGGAAAGAAAGCCATCGTTGTCGGTGGTGGAAATGTTGCCATGGATGCTGCTCGTAGTTTAAAGAGAATTGGATATGATGTCTCTATTGTCTACCGTCGTACTATGGAAGAATTACCTGCTAGAAAAATGGAGATAGAACATGCGGTAGAAGAAGGTATTATCTTTGATCTATTAAAGAATCCAAAAGAGATTTTAATCGATGAAAACTACAATGTTCGTGGTGTAAAAGTAGCTCTTATGGAACTTACAGATGTCGATGAAAGTGGAAGAAGAGGTGTCAAAGAAATTCCGGGTCAAACCGAAGAAATTGCTTGTGATACTATCGTTGTTGCGCTTGGTACCATGCCAAACCCTATCGCTACTGAAAATAGTGATATCATAACGGATGAGAAAGGACTTATTATTGCCCCAGAAGGAGTTACTAATAATCCAAATGTCTATGCTGGAGGAGATGCTGTCACTGGTGCTGCCACTGTTATTTTAGCAATGGAAGCTGGTAAGAAAGCGGCTAGTCAAATTCTACAACAATTAAAAGAAGCATAAAAAATACACTTTGAAAGTGTATTTTCAGACTGTTGACAAATAGGTAAATATTTTTACTTATTTGTCTTTTTTTCACAGAAAATGAAAAATCTAGGATA
>CANQZC010000021.1 GCA_947628235.1 uncultured Bacilli bacterium
TATGATAAAGAATGGGCGATGAAAGATTTAGGAAGACAAGATGGAAGAAGAGAAGGAATCAAGGAAGGACTTGAACAAGGAAAACAGGAATCAGCTATGGAAATCACAAAAAACTTTCTAAGAGAAGGAATTGACATCTCCACTATTTCAAAGTGTACGGGATTAAGTAAACAGGAAGTTATGAAATTGAAAGAAGAATTGTAATAGTTATTTATTACAATTTTTTTAATCTAAAAAAAAGCCTCTATCAAAACATTTGTTTTCCTTTATTTTTCAATCTTTTTAATTTTCCAAAAAGTAAAAAAATTCAATTTTTCAAAAAATTAAAAAAATAAAAAATCAATTTTTTTGAAAAAATATTTTTTTAAGAAAATTATCATTATTTATTAAAAGCCTTTGCTTTTAAAGGGAAAAATGCAATTGAAGTGTCAAAAGTACGCTAATGGTAATTTTTTCAAAAATTCGATTTTTGAAAAATGTAAATTTTCTGAAAACGAATTTTTTGAAAATAAATGGCAAAAGGTAACAACATGCAAAAACCACTCAAAAAGTAGTAAAAAAGTATTGATTTCTGTAAAAGAGGAAGAGTATAATCAGGTTAGAAGGTAGGAGGAATCAAGATGTCAGATACATATACAAAAATTACTCTTGATGTCATCAAAAGAAATGGCAAAAAGGTAGAATTTGATGCAAGTAAAATTGCACTTGCTATTAAAAAGGGCTTTGATAGTGTAGTTACTACAAATGATAATAATGAAGAGGAAAGAAAAGTCTACACTGAAAAAGATGTTAATAAAGTTTATTTAGGCGTTATTAAGGCCATAGAAAAGAAATATAAAGATGAAACAAAGATCAAGATTGAAGAGATTCAAGATTTGATTGAAGAGGAGTTAGGTCATCAAGGATATGAAGATGTTCGTACTTCTTTCTCTGAATATCGTGAAAGAAGAAACCAATCTAGAGAGTTATTTGCTGATGATAAGAGACTTCATAAGTTCTTAAAAACACTAGAAGGTCTTGGATTAAAGTCAGCTAATGAAGACGATACGAAAAGAGAGAATGCTAACATTGATGGAGATAGTGCGATGGGTACGATGCTTCAATATGGTAGTACGGTTTCTAAAGAGTTTGCCAAAGCTTATCTTATGAAGAAAAGATTTAGTCAAGCTCATGATGAAGGAGACATTCATATTCATGATATGGACTTCTTAGCAATGGGTACTACTACTTGTATGCAGATTGAACTTGATAAATTATTTAAAAATGGCTTTTCGACAGGACACGGACATCTTAGAACTCCTAATAGTATAGGTTCTTATAGTGCTTTAGCAGCCATTGCTATTCAATCTAATCAAAATGATCAACATGGTGGACAATCTATTCCAGCTTTTGATTATTATATGGCTCCTGGAGTTTTAAAAACATTTAAGAAAGAATTTAAACAACAAATTTATGATTTATTAGATTATGAAGATTTATTTCCTTTTATCAATATGGATAGGGTAGCTAAGGAAATTGATAAATTATCTACTCTAGAGTTTGAGATTGATAAGTTTGAACCAATTTATCAAGATTCTGAACAAATCAAAAGATTATTTGTCAAATCTTATCAAAGAGCGCTTGCTAAAACAGATCGTCAAACTTATCAAGCCATGGAAGCTTTTGTTCATAATTTAAATACAATGCATTCTAGAGCGGGAGCGCAAGTACCATTTTCTTCTATTAACTTTGGTACAGACACTTCTGCTGAAGGAAGAATGGTTATTAAGGATTTCCTAGAAGCTACTTATGCTGGATTAGGAAAAGGAGAAACGCCAATCTTCCCAGTATCTATCTTTAAAGTAAAAGAGGGCGTAAATTATAATCCAGAAGATCCTAACTACGATTTATTTAAATTAGCATGTAAGGTATCTGCTAAGAGATTATTCCCTAATTTCTCTTTCCTAGATGCTCCATTCAATTTGGAATATTATAAAGAAGGAGATTATAGAACAGAAGTTGGATATATGGGATGTCGTACAAGAGTTATGGCAGATGTAACCGATCCAAATAATCAAACAACTGGTGGTCGTGGAAATTTATCATTTACTTCTATTAATTTACCAAGACTTGGTATTAAACATGGTATTTGCTTACATGAAAGAGAAAAAGCAGATATGAAAGGGTTCTATGAAGACCTAGGAGAAATGATGGATTTAGTAAGGGATCAACTTCTTGAGAGATTTGAGATTCAATGTAACAAAAGAGTGTATAACTTCCCATTCCTATTAGGTTCTGGCGTATGGACAGATGGCGATAAGTTAAAACCAACCGATCGTTTAAGAAAAATTTTAAAACATGGTACATTAACAATTGGATTTATTGGACTTGCCGAAACATTAAAGGCTTTGATTGGAAAACATCATGGAGAAAGTGAAGAAGCTCAAAAGTTAGGACTTGAAATTATTGGTTTCATGAGAAAAAGATGTAACGAATATTGTAAGAAATGGAATTTAAACTTTACTTTAATTGCTACTCCAGCAGAAGGTTTATCTGGAAGATTTGTTAATATTGATAAAGCTATCTATGGAAGTATTAAAGGAGTTACTGATAGAAGTTACTATACCAATTCATTCCATATCCCTGTTTACTATAATATTAGTATTAAGAGAAAGATTGAATTGGAAGCTCCATATCATAATTTAACAAATGGAGGTCATATTTCTTATATTGAATTAGACGGAGATACTGTTCAAAATGTAGAAGCATTTGAAAGCGTTATTCGTTTAATGAAAGAGTCTGGTATTGGTTATGGAGCAATTAACCATCCAGTCGATAGAGATCCCGTATGTGGATATGTAGGGGTAATTGGTGATGTATGTCCAGGATGTGGACGAAAAGAGTTTGATAGTGTACCACTCGAAGAAGTGAAGTCACTAAATTGTGGATGTTAAAAAGGAGGAATTATTTATGGAAAAATTAGTTGGTGAAGGTGTAGGTTTTGAAAGAATTAGAAGAGTTACTGGATATCTTTCAGGAGATGTAAAAAGGTTTAACAATGGAAAGAGAGCAGAAGAAAGAGATAGAGTAAAACACACTGGAATTAATGAAGTTAAAAACACTATGAAAACCTGCTCAGAAGCAAAATAATGAAGATTCGTTTAGCTAGCGATTTACAGTTAGATAGTGTAGTAGATGGTACTGGTATCAGGACAGTTATATGGACACAAGGATGTGGACATCACTGTCCTGGATGCCATAATCCACAAACTCATGACTTTGAAGGTGGATTTGAAGTAGATGTAGACGAAGTATTAGAAGAAATAGAAGGATTAGAATCCCAAACAGGAGTAACTTTTAGTGGAGGAGATCCTTTTTATCAACCAGAAGCATGTGCAGTTATCGCCAAACATGTGCATAAAAATAAGATGAATGTTTGGTGTTATACAGGATTTACTTATGAAGAACTTCTTAGTATGAGTAAGAAGAACCCTGCTATTATGGATTTCTTAAACCAAATTGATATTTTGGTAGATGGATTATTCATTATGGCAAAACATAGTTATAACCTAAAATTCCGAGGATCTAGTAATCAAAGAATTATTGATGTCAAAAAGAGTTTAAAGGATAAAAAAGTGGTTATCGCCATGGTAGATGATGTAGAAGCAGACTCTAATCGTGGTCGTTATGAGAAAAAGGGATTATATGTATAAAGAATGAGAGATCATTCTTTTTTTATAAATGGAATATTGTTTTTACCGTTTCTATTTTAACTCGAAAGATTTCATTAATTGTGAGGCAGGGGAGAATTAGGAGAACTGAATTTGATTAAGAATCTTTCTTTCTAATTTTAATGAGAGTGTGATATAATGGGCATAAGGTAGGTGATTTAGTTGACACAAAAAAAGAAAAAAATCTTTATTTGGACTTTTTTTATTATTTCTATGGTGATTATTATAATTGGTTTTTCTCTTTTAGGAACTTCTTTCGCCAAAAAAATAGAACCGGAAGATTTTGTATCTTATATGGATAGTAAGGGATGCAAGGTTGAAAAATCATCCGAGTTTGAAAATGGTGATTTTTATACGACAGATAATACTTGTCCATACCAAGTAGAGTATTATTTAGCGAATGAAGAAGGAGGATTAGATAGAAAATATTCTGATTTAAGAATTATGATATCTTATGAACATAGACATGATGAATATGTTGCAACTTCTCAATCAAACTACCAAGAAATTGTTTCCACTTACAACAAATATCAAGCAGCTTTCTTATACAAAGATAGTTTATTATATGTAACTGCAGATTCTGAATTTGCAGAAGAGGCTATGGAAATGCGCAAACATTTTGGATATGTTCGTGTAGGAATAAATCCTGCTGCTCTAACATGTTTCTTGACAGGAATCATTTGTTTGTTATGCTTACTATTAGCAGGTTGGTGGAAACTAAATAAAAAATTAGGTAGGGCAGGATGGATTGCATTGGTTCCTATTTATAATATTGTTTGTTTATGCGAAGATGTATTAGGTAAAAGATGGTATGCTATTCTGTTTTTTATACCATTAGCTATGTTCGTTGCTTATATTGGTTTAATTTATACTTTAAGTAAAAAGTTTAACAAGAATACATTATCCTTTGCATTTTCTATATTCTTCCCATTTATCTTGTTTGCATCTGTAGGATTTGAAGATTAAAAGAAAAAAGTGAGGAAAACTATAAAAGATTTTTGCTGGTTCTACGGTTAAAAATCTTTTTTTATGATATAATTGTCTCAGATATTAAAGGGTGGTTGTATGTATCAAAGATCTTCGTCATGGGATCCGATTTGCATTGCTATAATTGGAATACTTTACATCTTTGCAATTTTATCATTAAACTATTTAAATTCCTTTATAGGTATAATACTTATTATTATTAGTATGATTCTTACTGTTATAATTTCAATTTATTATAGAATGGTGTCACTTAAAAGAAAAAAACAAGTAGAAAAAAATATTGCTTTATTAAAACAGGAAAATTTAATTTCAGAACAAAACTTTCGGAGTGGAGACTGCTACTTTTTAGATGATTATTTGGTTAGTTTGTATCCTCAAATTACGAAATATTCTTACCAGGATATAGTATTTGTTCATAGAAAAACTCGTGTTACAGAATATTTAGAAACCTATTTGCATATTATCTTGAAAGATGGTCAGGATGTAGAAATTTTCTACTGTAGTAATAGAAAACTTCTTGGTTCTGTTATGTATGCAGTAGAAATAAAAGAATATGATCTTACTATAACAAAGGCAATTAGATATATTAAATCTAAAAATCCACAAGTATTGTGTGAAAACAATAAAACTACGAAAAAGTTTTTAGAAGAACACTATGGGATTAAGATATAAGATTTTATTAGAAAAAGGGGATAAGAAAGAGAATGAGAAATCATTCTTTTTTTTGTAAATGGAATATTGGTTTCTATTTAGTAATTGCAATATATATGTTATAATCTATAGTAGAGATGATGGATATGAAGATATGTCAAAGATGTAAGAAAGAATGTGAAGAAACTATTTCCTATTGCCCATATTGTGGAAATTCTTTTGAAACGTCTGATGGAAAAGCAAAGTTAAGTTTGAAATCTAAACTGTTTTTAATGATTTATATAACAACTACTTTCATTTTGTTAGCAATAGGGTTATTTACTACTTTTCAGGTCCAGCAGCAATTAATTTCTGAATGTGAAGTAATTAGTCCTGATGAATTTTCTAGTTATATAGAAAAAAATATGGAATGTGAGTTAATAGATGACTTTCAGAATAAAGAGGGAATTACCTTTGCTCAATATACCCAAGATTCTTGCCCAATTAGGGTAGAATATATCATTTATTCTGATAGGGCAAAAGAACAGGGCGCATATCAAAATATGCTAAAAAATTTAGAGGATATGGAACCCCCTAAAACAGTAATAGAAAAGAATTTCTCTCCTTATTATGAATATACATTACAAGGAGAAGCTTATTATTCTATTAGAATGATGGATAATACAATATTATATGTTGAAACATCATTAAACCATAAAGCAGATGCTATTAAAATCATCAATGATTTGGGATATGATGTCGATATAAAGATAGATTATTGGATTTTAGTAGGTGTCGCTACCGCTATGATGTTAATCTTATTTTACATTTGTTTATGGAAACTTATGATAAAATTTGGAAAACCTGGATGGGTAGGCCTTATTCCTATTTATAATTTCTTGATATTAAGTGAAAAACTATTTGGAAAGAAATGGTATGGAATTTTTTACCTTGTTCTATTTTTGAATTGTTATGGAATCTTCATTATTCTTCCAATTATGGCTTTTATTTTCTATCTTATCTCTGCATATCGTTTAGGAAAAGTATTTGGTAGAGATACGATAGGTTCTGTCCTACTAGTTTTATTCCCATTTATTTTTGTTCCTATTTTAGCGTTTGATAATTCTTGTTATCGAAAAGCATAAGAAAAACGGTTAGAAGAAAGGGCATAAAAAAGAAGGGTTCACTTTCGTGATTGAAGTGACTCTTCTTTTTTGTTATTAATCTCTTTCTTTTTCTGATTTTATGATTTTTCCGGTAGTAGCGTTAATTTCGTAATCATATTCATATCCATTATATTTGAATTCAACACTATATTCATTATCTTCTTTATCTAATTCTACTTCTAAGTTAGAAGGATTTTTAACACCAGCATGATTTAGAGCGATACTTTTTGCTTTTTCTGAAGAGATGTAGTTAGAACTGCTACTTTTAGAAGATTGGTAATCGTCATCTTTTTCTTTTTCTGATTTTATAATTTTTCCGGTAGTAGCGTTAATTTCATAATCGTATTCATATCCATTATATTTAAAATCAACACTATATTCATTATCTTCTCTATCTAATTCTACTTCTAAGTTAGAAGGATTTTTAACACCAGCATGGTTAAGAGCAATTTCTTTTGCTTTCTCTGAAGAAATATAGTTAGAATTGTTTGTATTTGGTGTAGTTGTTTGATGATCATCTTCTTTTTCTTTATAAGAAGTAATAATGTCTCCTGTTAAAGCATTAATTTCATAATCATATTCATAAGTATTATCTTCAAATTCTACTTCATAAAGAATAACACCATTTTCTGTATCAAATTCTACTTCTAGTTTAGAAGGGTTTTTAACATTCGCATGGTTAAGAGCAATTTCTTTTGCTTTTTCTTCTCCAATATAGGCTTTGGTACTAGCGTTTCCTGTTTTTTCTACCGTTGTTAAACTGTTTTCTTTTCCTTGCGTTAATACATTGATTTCATTAATAGATAAGTCTACTAAGTCTTCTATTTTTAGAAGAGGGTTATTTTTGACAACATCTAAGATTAATTCTGCTTTTCCAATAGAGATATGATATTGTTCCGCTAAATCTTTTGCTTCTTTTGATTTTTCTGAAATGGTTTGACTTAATACAGAACCTTCAATTTTGTCATTACTTAAAAGACTATCAATTTTGGTAACTAATTTTTGACGAAGCTCTTCTGCTCTTTTTTCATCATTATTATCTACGGAAATCAAAATAGAGTTAGATAAATCATCTAAGTATCCTTTCGTTACCATGGAACCAATAATAGCATTTAAAGCAATATCGATATCTACTCCTTTAAAATCCATATCTTCAATAATTTCTTTGGCATCTTCATTTAAAGCGGTACATTTCACAATTTTATCTTTTTTATTAACTTTTAATTCAATACTTGGATTAACATCAATATCAATGACAGAATCCACCATATAATTTCTTTGGTAGGTATAAAAACCTCCTCCTAAAACCATCAAGAATAGAAACGCTGTTGCAAATTTCCACAACCAACCCCAATTGTTTGTTTTCTTTTCCATAAAATGATTCCTTTCTTTTTCTTTTGTTTTTGAGAGAATTTCTTGAAATTCATCAGGAGCCTGTTCATCAAATATTCGATATAATCTTTCTTGTAACTCTTCGTTTTTCATCGATTCGCCTCCATTTCTTTTAATTTTTTAATAGCGCGATGATACTTCGACAAGATAGTAGATACTTTACTATTTAAGATATCTGCAATCTCACGATGTTTAAATCCCCATAAGAGATGAAGTAAAATAATCGTTCGTTCTTCTTCACTTAATTGTTCCATTAAAATGTTAAATAGGACTCTGTCTTCTTCCTTAGCAAATTTGATAGGTGTTTCTCGATATTCTTCAATATCTATTGTTGGTTTTTGCTTTCTAAGTTTTGAAATTGCTTTATTCTTTGTAATCGTAAAGATCCAATTCATTGGTTTATTCTTTTGATCGTAAGTATCTATTTGGTTATAAAGAGTAATAAAAACATCTTGAACATTGTCTAAGGCATCCTCTCTGTTCTTTAGGATAGTTAGACTATAACCATAGATAGGTGCTTTTAAAAGAAGGTATAATTCATGAAAAGAATCTTCTTGTTTGATATTTAAAAGCAATTGTTCTAAAGAAGAATCAGATAGTGTTGATGGGCTCATGATTTTTGCTCCTCTCATTATATTAACGCTTCAGAATTTCGTTTTATTGCATCTTTATTGTAAAATATTTTAAAAAAAATAACAATAAAAGATTTGTGAAAATGGAGTTTGGGTAGAAAAAAGTCAAAAAACATATTATAATGGAAGTGGTGATGGTATGAATTCAAAGGTAAAAGTTGTTTTTATGGGAACGCCGGATTTTAGTGTTCCTGTACTGAAAATGTTACTTCAAAATTATCAAGTAGTAGGAGTAGTAACTCAACCGGATAAACCGATAGGAAGGGAAGGAAAGGTATCTTGTTCTCCTGTAAAACAAGTCGCTTTAGAGAATCATATTCCTATTTATCAGCCAGAAAAGATTCGAAAAGAGTATGAAGAGATCTTATCCTTAAATCCAGATATCATTATTACTTGTGCTTATGGACAAATTATTCCTAAAGCAATTTTAGATTTTCCAAAATATGGATGCATTAATGTTCATGCCTCTTTACTTCCAAAACATCGTGGAGGAGCACCTATTCATCGAGCAATCATGGAAGGGGATACCAAAACCGGTATTACCATTATGTATATGGCTGTTGGAATGGATGATGGTGATATTATCTATCAAGAAGAAATTCCTATTTTAGAGGAAGATACGGCTGAGACTCTCTTTGATAAATTAAGTGTTTTAGGAGCCGAAACTCTACAGAAAATTTTACCTGAAATACTCTCAGGGAAAGCTCCTCGAATTCCGCAAGTAGAAGAGGACGCTAGTTTCTCTTATAATATTAGTAAAGAAGATGAAAAAATCGATTTTACAAAGACGAGAAGGGAAGTCTATAATCAGATTCGGGGATTAAATAGTTTTCCTGTCGCATACACTATAGTAGAAGATAAAAGATGGAAAGTTTGGGCTTCTAAGATAGGAGTAGAAAAGAAATTTTCATCTTGTGGAGAAATTACTGGCATAGGTAAAGAAGGAATTATGGTTAGTTGTCAGGATGGAGAGATTATCTTAACAAGTATTCAACCAGAAGGAAAGAGAAGAATGGATGCTTCAGCGTATTTAAATGGATATCCAAAGCAAGAAGAATTAATAGGAAAAAAATTGGGGTAAGTTATGAAAATAAAAGAAAAATATCAAAAATATAAAGAGATGAAAAAAGATCCACGGAAGAAAGCTATTCTTCAGTTAGGAATATGGATGGCAGTATTCTTATGGGGCTATATTATCCTAGTCGTATTAATGCCTCATCCTAAGCCTGTAGCAGTCTCTTCCAAGAAAGATTCTTACCAAAATAGAGAAAGTTATCAATATGAGATTACGCTTTCTTATCCTACCGAGGAAACTTTAGAGGGAACCTATTTTCGAGGAAAGAATTATTTAACTTATCAAGGAGTAGAATACTATGCGAATGAGAATGGACAATACCTTGTCAATTCTACTACGAAGACTTTACTTCCAAATGAGAATGCCGTGGTAGCGTTAGTATTTCAAGAGTTAAGTGTTAAGAATTTATCGGAATGGATGGAGAAATCAGAAGTAGAAGAGAGTATTTCTTATCAAGATGGAACAGAAAATACGAAGTATCTTTATACCGATGAAAAGGGCTTCTTAATTCCTATTTCGGTTAGAAAAGAAAAGGATGAAATTGTACAGATTCATTTAGATTTACAAGCTTATTTAGCTAGTAAAGGCGAGGCTTATCCATCTTTTGAAGTAGATCTTATCTATAAAGAGATTAACAATTTAACAAATTATAGTAAAAGTTATGAAAATTATGAAGTGGGGAATTTAGATGTTACCATTTAAAACAGATTCTAGAAAAGTAAAACCGGGAGATACCTTTGTAGCGTTAAGGGGAATTTCTAGTGATGGACATCAATATATTTCGAAAGCGATTGCTTTGGGCGCTACTAAGATAGTAGCGGAAGAAGGTAGTTATGCCGTAGAAACAGAAATTGTTCCAGATACTAGAAAGTATTTAGAAGATACTCTCTATGAAAAGTATCATACTATCTTAGAGAAAATGACTTTGATAGGGATTACCGGAACGAATGGAAAAACGACAACAGCATATCTTTTATCCCAAGCCTTAAATCGCTTAGGGTATCAATCTTCCTATATTGGAACGATTGGATACTATAAAGGAAAGAAAGTTTCTGATTTACCGAATACTTCTCCTGATTTATGTGATATTTATGAAATGTTGTTAGATTCTTATGAATCGGGATATCATTATGTCGTAATGGAAGCCAGTAGTCAAGGGCTTTCTTATGGAAGATTAAATCGCATCTATTTTGATTATGCTATCTTCACCAATTTAACGCAGGATCACTTAGATTATCATAAGACGATGGAAAACTATGCGAAAGCGAAACAACAACTCTTTCATCAATTAAAAGAAGGGGGAAAAGCCCTTGTTAATCAAGATGATTCGTATGCCTCTTGGTTTCAAATAGGAGATTATGCTACTTATGGATTTCAAGGGGGAGATTATCCAATTAAAAAGGTAAAGATGAGTCCTCAAGGAACTTCTTTTACTCTTTCTAATATGGATATTCATACCTCTTTGTTAGGAAAACATAATGTTTATAATGTTACTTGTGTTGCTGTATTACTTCTTTGGCTAGGAATAGAAGCAAAGAAAATAGAAGAAGTTGTTGGAAAACTAACTCCTCCTCCTGGAAGGATGGAGATTGTTCCTTACGAAGACAATACGATTATTATCGATTATGCGCATACTCCAGATGCCATGGAAAATATTTTTTCGACAGTACGAGAGATTCCTCATCAAAAGACCTATGTAGTCTTTGGATGTACCGGAAGTAGGGATGCATTAAAAAGACCAATTATGATGCAGTTAGCGCTTCAAAATGATTTTGTCGTTGTGACGAGTGATGATCTTCATGATGAAAAGTTTACGGATATTGTAAAAGATATGTTAGAAGGAAATACGAAGACAAATTATAAAGTAGAAGAGAATCGATATGAAGCTACAAAATACGCGATTGATTTATTGACTACGAAAGATATTTTATTAATCTTAGGAAAAGGACATGAAGAATGTATTATCGTAGGAAAAGAAAGAATTCCTTACAATGATAGAAAAGCTGTTGATCATATTTTAGAAAAGAAAAAAATAGGAGTTGAATAATCAACTCTTTTTTCACGTTCAAGTCTTTTCGACATAAGATATAGTGAGGTGTTCTTATGTTGAGAGATGATTCTAGAGAAGTAAGATGTGGGGATACTTTTCTAGCCCTAAAAGGGAGAAATTATGATGGTCATGATTTTATCTTAGAAGCGATAGAGCGTGGCGCTTCTAAAATTATTGCGGAACATGGAGAATATAGTGTAGAGACAAAGATTGTACCTTCGACAAGAGAATATTTAAATCACTATTTAAAAGAGATGATGGTTCCTATCCATTTAATAGGGGTCACAGGAACGAATGGCAAGACAACAACATCCTTTTTATTATGGCAGTTATTTTGGATGTTAAAAGTTCCTTGCGCCTATATTGGAACATTAGGATTCTATACTAAAGAAAAGAAACAAGATTTAAAAAATACAACGCCAGGAGCCTTGGAACTTTTTCGACTATTGAAAGAGGCTAAGGAAGATGGTTGTGAATATGTTGTGATGGAGGCAAGTAGTCAAGCCTTAGATCAAGGAAGATGTGACTTCTTAGAATTTGATTACACGATCTTTACAAATTTAACTCAAGATCACTTAGATTATCATAAGACGATGGAAAACTACTTAAAAGCAAAACAAAAACTTTTTGCGTTACGAAAAGAAGATGGCATTGGAATTGTCAATGGAGATGACCCTTGCGCTTCTTATTTTGAAACAGGAAAGTTTTTAACTTATGGATTTTCAAATAGTGATTATGAGATAGAAGAGAAAGAAACTTCTTTTTCTATTAATGGGGAAGAGTATCAAATGACTCTTTTTGGAAAGTATAATATATATAATATGACGGCCGCTATTTCTTTACTATATCAATTAGGATATACCTATTTAGATATCAAAGAAAAGGTTTTGAAATGTACTCATCCAGAAGGAAGAATGGATGTCATTCGTTCTGGTAGTAATCAAATTATTATTGATTATGCGCATACTCCAGATGCCTTAGAAAATGTTTTAAATTGTGTGAAAGAAAAAGCAGTTCATAAGATTATTACGATTATTGGTTGTGGAGGAGATAGAGATCCTTTAAAACGACCAATGATGGGAGAAATTGCTACTAGAAAGTCTGATTATGTCATTTTTACGAGTGATAATCCGAGAAGTGAAAATCCGATGAGAATTTTAAAAGATATTGTCAAAGACCTTGACAGTGTGAACTATGAAATCGAGTCAAATCGTGAAAAAGCGATTCAAAAAGGTATACAATTATTAACAAAAAATGATATACTATTAGTGCTTGGAAAAGGACATGAAAAATATCAAATTATCGGAACAGAAAAAATATTCTTTGATGATAAAAAAGTGGTATTAGAAAATATATAGGGGATGATTGAATGCTTGTCATAACCAAAGCTATCTTAGCGACGATGATAGGATTTGTTCTAGCGGTTATTTTTGGCTTGTTAGCAATTCCACTCCTAAAGAGATTAGCGCGGCAAAAGGTAAGTACTTATCTAGAAAAGGCACATCAAGAAAAAGAGGGAACGCCGACGATGGGTGGAATCATATTTATTCTACCGACTATCCTGGCTACTTTCATTCTTCTCTTGATGGGGAAAATTGAATTTTCCTATAACTTATTAGTCGTTATTTTTGTCTTTCTAGCGTATGCTATTTTAGGATTTATCGATGACTTTTTAATTATTAAACGACATAATAATGTTGGCCTTACAGAATTTCAAAAACTAGCTGGTCAACTGATTATTGCTCTTATCTTTTTTGCCATTTATATGCGAGGGGGAGCAGAACCGGTTATCGATATTTATATTTTAAATATTCGTATTGATTTAGGATGGTTTTATGGAGTCTTCTTATTATTTACTTTGATTGCTAGTAGTAATGCTGTCAATATTACAGATGGCCTAGATGGACTAGCGGGAGGATTATCTGTGATGGCTTTCTTAGCGTTTGGTTTGATTAGTTGGAATAGTCAAGCCATAGCAGGAACAGAAGATATTGCTATTTTCTGCTTTGTCTTAGTAGGAAGTCTGTTAGGATTTTTGGTTTATAATACGCATCCTGCCAAAGTCTTTATGGGAGATACTGGTTCGTTATCTTTAGGAGCTACGTTAGCTTCCGTTGCGATTATCTCAAAACATGAAATTACATTATTAGTCGTAGCGGGTGTCTTCATTTTTGAGACTTTGGTATGTATCATTCAGATTATTAGTATGGTGTATTTTCACCGTAAAGTATTCTTAATGACACCTTTTCACCATCACTTAGAAAAGTTAGGATGGGATGAGAGAGATATTGTAAAATTCTTTTGGGTAATTGGTTTAATCTTAAGTATGTCAGCCATTATCTTTGGAGTTTGGATTTAAAGAAGGATTTCCTTCTTTTTTCTTGTAAATTTTCATTATTATGATATAATTGATAATAGGTGAATAGTATGTTAAATAAGACGAAGGTAATTGTTACCATTGGGCCGGCCACCCAGGAAAAAGAACAAATTAAACGCCTTATGATGAACGGTATGGATGTCGTTCGTCTCAATATGAGCCATGCTAGTTATAATTTCTGTACAGATATTATTGAAAAAGTAAATGAATTAAATAAAGAATTAGGTCTTAGTGTCGCAACAATGTTAGATTTGATGGGACCAGAAGTAAGAACAGGAAAATTTACGAATGGACAGGCTTATTTTCGAAAAGGCGATAAAGTTCAAATCTATATGGATGAAGTCTTAGGCGATAGTACGAAATTTTCTGTTAGTTATAGTGACTTAATTAAAGAAGTAGGCTTCAATAGTATTTTGAAGGTTAAAGATGGAAAAATGATGTTTGAGGTCATCGATATGAAGGAAGATTCGCTTATTTGCGAAGCTTTAACGGATGGAATGATTGATGATCATCAAAGTGTGACCGTAGAAGGGGTATCTCTTCATCTTCCTAGAATGTCTAAGAAAGATGAGACAGATATTGTTTTTGCGCATAAGATGAATGTTGATTTTGTTGCGCTTTCTTATGTATCTAGTCAAGAAGATGTGTTAGCTGCTTCGGATATTTTGATTCGTTTAAAGAATGATCATATTGGATTAATCTCTAAGATTGAGAAAGAAGAAGCAATTGATCACTTGAATGAAATTATACGCGCTAGTGACGGAATTATGGTAGCGCGTGGAGATTTAGGTGCGGATATTCCGTTAGAGAGAATTCCTGGTGTTCAAAAGAAGATTATTGAAAGATGTCATAAAGCTGGAATTGTAAGTATTGTAGCGACGGAACTTCTCTCTTCTATGGAACGCCAAGCTAGTCCTACGGGAGCTGAAGTGAGCGATGTTGCCAATGCTGTCTTAGATGGGGCAGATGCTGTCATGTTAAGCAACGAAACAACGATTGGAAAGTTCCCAATCGAGACTTTAAATATGATGGAAAGAATTATTAATTCTGCTGAAAAAGATATTGATTATTTAGAATTTTTAGAGAAGAAAGAAGAAAGTGATACGGATATTACGGGAATGATTTCTCACAGTGTCGCACAGTGTGCAGGAAGATTAAAATGTTGTGCTATCATCGCCCCAACGATGAGTGGATATACGGCTCGTAAGATGAGTAATTGTCGACCAAGATGTCCTATTATTGCCGTTAGTCCGAATGAAGCAACGGTAAAATCTTTACAATTACATTTTGCTGTGAATCCGGTTTTAATTGATGAGATTCCGGATTTTGATAAAATTATTGAAGTATCTAAAAAAGTAACTTTTGATTTAATTTCAACATCCCCTGGAGATAAAATCATTATTACTGGTGGATATCCATTCGATAAAATTAAAAGTACAAACTTTATGAAAATAGAAGAATTATAGAAAAAGGGTGAGACTATGTATGATTTAGGAGATCAATTTGCGCTTGATTTAGCCAAGGCCAAAGCGAATCCTTATAGCGTATTAGTAGGAGAGCAGTTTCGATTTACGATTTTAACAGAAAGGTTGATTCGTTTAGAGTATAGTCCAAATGGTGTCTTTGAAGACCGACCAACCGAACTTGTTTTCTGCCGTAATTTCCCTCAAGTAGAAGCGAATGTGGCAGATAATGGGACAACTCTTGTGGTAGAGACTGCTTATTTTCGGTTAACTTACCTAAAGAATGCTCCTTTCATGGGCAAGGGAATGAATAAAACCTCTAATTTAAAGGTAGAGTTAAAAGGAACCGATAGAGTATGGTATTATGGACATCCAGAAGTAAGAAACTATTTAGCTCCTGTTTTACAAGCAACGGATAGTAAACCAGATGATTTAAGATACAATATGCGTGGACTTTATTCTATCGATGGATTTGCTTCTATTGATGACTCTAATTCTAAAGTATTTAATGCTCGTGGTAACTGTGTAGCGCGTGAAGTCCCAGAAATTGATATTTATCTTTTCATGTATTTTAGGGACTTTACTGCTTGTTTAAAAGATTATTATATGTTGACCGGTTATCCTGCTTTGATTCCGAGATATGCGTTAGGAAACTGGTGGAGTAGAAACGATAGTTATACGGAAGAAAAACTAGAAGAGTTAATTACCAACTTTGAAACGAATGAAATTCCTATGTCTATTATCATGTTGGATAAGGATTGGCACATTCGTACTTTTGAAGGAGATAGACATTTAAAAACAGGATTTACTTTCAATGCCGAACTTATTCAAAATCCTGCTCATTTAGTAGAATTGATGCATTCGAAGGGAATTCGTATCGGATTAAATATCAATCCTATAGAAGGTTTATATCCTATCGATTCTTATTACGAAGAGGCTAGAAAATATCTTCAAACTCTTCCTAATGGAGTCATTCCTTTTAATGTTTATGATCCAAAAACGGTCGATGTTTATCTAAAGATTTATATCCATCCTTTGGATAACTTTGGTATCGATTTCTTCTGGCTTGATTGGTATGATAAAGATAGACCTGAGGAATTAGCGCTTCTAAAACACTATCATTTCTATGATATGATGAGAAACTATAAGAGAAGACCAATGGTCTATGGATATAATGCTTCTGTCGCAGCACATCGTTATCCTGTATTGTATGCTGGTAAATCTACTGTAAGTTGGAATACTTTAAAAGAGATTCCATTCTTCAATGGAAAGGCTACCAATATTGGAGTTAGTTGGTGGAGTCATGATATTGGAGGATTCTTCTATGGTACAGAGGATAATGAACTCTATGAGAGATTTATTCAATTAGGTACTTTTTCTCCTATTTTGAAATTGAGTGCTGATGTTGGAAGATTCTATAAAAGAGAACCTTGGCGTTGGGATATGAAGACCTATGCGATTGCGAAAGATTATTTACAACTTCGTCATCGTTTAATTCCTTATTTATATTCTGAAGCTTATAAGTATTATAAATATGGAATTCCTCTTATTCAACCAATTTATTATCGATATCCAGAACTTTATGATGATGTTTTATATCGTAATGAGTATTATTTTGGTAGTCAATTCTTCGTTTGTCCAATTACGACAAAGAAAGAGTTGGTCATGAACCGTGTTATTCAAAAATTCTTCTTACCAGAAGGTACTTGGTATGACTATGTAACTGGAAAGAAATTCCCTGGAGGACATAAATATGTATCTTTCTTTAGGGATCAAGATTATCCTGTTTTTGCGAAAGCAGGAGCCATTATCCCACTCGCTATAAATGAGAAGTTAAATGATACGACTCCTCCGAAAAATATGGAAATTCATATTTTCCCAGGCGAGAGTAATAACTATCGTCTCTATGAAGATGATGGTGTCAGTGACTTATATTTAAAAGGATATTATCTTCTTTCTTTGATTGATTATAACTACTTACCAAATAACTATACTGTTATTATTCGTCCGTTAGAAGGAAAGAGCGGAATTATTCCGGATAAGAGAAATTATAAGATTCGCTTTCGAAATACAAAGCGTTCTGGGGATGTTACTGCTTTTGTTAGGGATACGAAGATTGAGTGTAGTACTTCCGTAGAGGGACCAGACTTTATTGTAGAAGTAAAAGATGTTCCAACAACCCAACAATTGACAATTAACTGTAAGGGTAAAGATATCGAGATAGATGCGATTCGTATTATTATGGAAGATGTAGAATCTATCATTAGTGATCTTCCAATTCCAACAAAATTAAAAGAACAAATCTATGCTTTATTCATTAGTGATGAACCTATTAATAAGAAGAGAATTGCCATTCGAAAAATGGGTAGTGGAAAAGATAGTTTGGAAACAAAATATGTACAATTATTCATAAAATTACTTGAATATATTGGTCAAGTGTAATATAATACTGTACATAAGGCGTTGAAAAAGAGTAGTAGTAGAGGAAAACTAGTAGAGAGAAAGTGGTTGGTGCAAACTTTTAGTGGAAATCTATGAACTCGCTTTGGAGCTCCTCAATGAGGCGTTAATCTGCGTTAAAGAAAATAAGTGCATAATAGAGTATTATGAAGAAGGGTGGTACCGCGATGATTCGTCCCTTTATCATAATACTTTTTTTGTAGGAGGAAAGATGGGAAAATTTATTATTGAACAAATTCTAATGTGGTTAGGATTGCTGATTGGAATCTATTTATTCTATGAAATCTTTGTGATTCGCAAAGAAAAAGTTTTAAACAATATGAAAGATGGAAAAGAACTTACTTTATTAGCGAAAAAATATCATTTAAATTATGATAAATTACCTTTGAAACAATTTGTCAGAGTTGTTGCGATTACGAATGCCTTTATTGTTTCTACGGTCGCTACTTTAGTATTTACTCTCCAATTATGGATTGAGAATATCCTTCTTTGGATGCTGCTCGTATTAGTTGTTGGAATGGTTCTTTTAGTTCCACTCATTTTATTTCTTTATTCTCGTATTGGAAAATATTATGCTAAAAAACAAAAAGGAGGAAAATAATATGAATTATGATTTTAAAAAGATAGAAGCAAAATGGCAAAAGTATTGGGAAGAACACAATACTTTTGAAGCTGTTACTGGGAGTGATAAGAAACCTTACTATATCTTAGTAGAATTCCCTTATCCATCTGGTTCTGGACTTCATGTTGGACATGTTAGAAGTTATACTGCTCAAGATGCCATTGCTCGTATGAAAAGAATGCAAGGGATGAATGTTTTATATCCTATGGGATGGGATGCTTTTGGAGCCCCAGCAGAACAATATGCGATTCAAAACCATATTCATCCAAAAGATGCTGTTCGGGAAAATATTAAGACTTTTAAAGGACAAATGCAGTCTTTAGGATTCTCTTTTGATTGGAAAAGAGAGTTTGCGACAACAGATCCAGAATACTATAAATGGACACAATGGCAATTCTTACAATTCTATAAACATGGAATGGCTTATAAGGATACGGTTCCAGTAAACTGGTGCCCTAAATGTAAATCTGTTCTTTCGAATGAGGATGCTGCTGGTGGTGTCTGTGAAAGATGTGGAACGAGTGTTGTTCAAAAAGAAAAATCTCAATGGATGCTTAGAATGTCTGATTATTCTGAAGATTTATTGAAGGGATTAGACGATACTAACTTTGCTGAAAAAGTAAAATTAGGACAAATCAATTGGATCGGAAAATCTATTGGAGCTCATGTGGACTTTCAAATTAAAGGACATGATAAAACATTTACAGTCTTTACGACTCGTTGTGATACTTTATATGGAGCTACTTATTGTGTTTTTGCGCCTGAACATCCTTATGTAGATGAAATTACAACGGAAGAACATAAGGCAGAGATAGCCGCTTATAAAGAAGCATGTACTTTAAAAAATGAGATGGAAAGAACTGAACTTAATAAAGAAAAGACAGGAGTTTTTACCGGAGCGTATGCGATTAATCCTGTCAATGGGGAAGAAATTCCTATCTATATTAGTGATTATGTTTTAGCTAGTTATGGAACTGGTTCAATTATGGCTGTTCCTGCTCATGATGATAGAGATTATGAATTCGCTAAAAAATTTCATTTACCAATTCGTCAAGTAATTGCGAAAAACTTTGTTGGAGAAGGGGATTCCGCTATTCGAAAAGATGCTCCTATGACAGAAAGAAAAGTCGTTGTTGCGGTCATTAAACATCCTACCGAAGAGAAATATCTTTGTGTTCGCAATAAAAAGTTTGGATGGTTAAACTTTGTTATGGGTGGTATCGAAGAAGGAGAAGATCCAACAACGGCTGCGATTCGTGAAGTACAAGAAGAAACAGGATATCAAGATATTACGATTGACCATGAAATGGAATTTATCTATTATGATAATTTCTATGCTGCTCATAAAGGAGTTAATCGTCATATTGAAGCTCATACGGTAGTTGGCGTATTAAATAGTTTAGAGGCAAAAGAAATTTCCAAAGAAGAACAAGATATCGCCGAAGTAGAGTGGATTAGTAAAGATAAATTGATTGAGTCTATGTCTACAGAAGCTCATAAATATGATGCATTTAGAGTAGTAAATGGAGAAGGGGCAATGACCGAAGATGGCGTTCATGTTCATTCCGAAAACCTTGATGGTCTAGATAAAGAAGAAGCTATTCATACGATGATTGATTGGCTAGAAGAACATCATTGTGGTACGAAAAAAATCAATTATAAGATGAGAGATTGGATTTTCTCAAGACAGAGATTCTGGGGAGAACCAATTCCAATGATCTATTGTGAGAAATGTGGATGGGTTCCTATGAAAGAAGAGGATTTACCACTTCTACTTCCAGATGTTGCCGAATATGAACCTACCGATAATGGAGAAAGTCCACTCGCTAAAATCGAGGATTGGGTAAATACGACTTGTCCATGCTGTGGTGGACCAGCCAAAAGAGAAACTGATACGATGCCAAACTGGGCAGGTTCTAGTTGGTACTTCTTAAGATTTATGGATGCTCATAATGATCAAGCCTTTGCGTCTATGGAAGCCATGAAATATTGGAACCGAGTAGATTGGTACAATGGTGGTATGGAACATACTGCAAGACATTTACTCTATGCTCGTTTCTGGGTACAATTCTTATATAATATTGGATTAGTACCTAATAAAGAGATGATTTGGACGCGTGTTAGTCATGGTATGATTCTAGGTTCTAATGGCGAAAAGATGAGTAAGTCTAAGGGAAATGTTATCAATCCAGATGATATTGTCAAAGAGATGGGAGCAGATGCTCTTCGTACTTATGAAATGTTTATTGGAGACTATGAGAAAGATGCATCTTGGTCAACGAATGGATTAAAAGGATGTAAGAAGTTCCTAGATCGTATTTGGAGATTACAAGATCGTCTCAATGATAAACAAGGATATACGAAAGAAACTTTAATTCATCAAACGATTAAAAAAGTAACGACAGATTTAAACAGTATGAAGTATAATACAGCTGTATCTGCTTTGATGATTCTATTAAATGAATTAGAAAAAGAAGAGACGATTACGAAAGAAGATTTACGCGTTCTTGTTCACTTATTAAATCCTATCGCTCCTCATATTACCGAAGAAATTAACGAAAGAAGTGTTTTAGGAGAGATGCTTGCTATTTCTCCATGGCCAACTTATGAGGAAGAAAAGACAGAAGAAGAATCTTATGAAATGGTTGTTCAAGTCAATGGAAAAGTAAGAGGAAAGATGGAAGTTTCTACTTCTACTAGTGAAGACGAAATGAAAGAACTTGCCAAATCTATTGAGAATGTTCAAAATTACTTAGAAGGACATGAAATTGTAAAAATGATTGTAATCCCTAAGAAATTAGTAAATATTGTAATTCGATAAAAAAAAGGACAATTTGTCCTTTTTTGATTACTTTTTTAGAATTTTATGGTAATATAATAATAGGTGATAATATGAAAGATACCGAAAAGAAGATGGAAAAAGAAGAAAAAACAGAAAAGGTAGAGAAGAAAGGGAAAAAAGAAGTGGAAATTAAAGAGAGTCCTATTCGTAAGAATGCTGCTTTAATTGGAAATTATTTATTAGGAAAAATCAAAGATTATCGTTATGTTATGGCTCTAGATTTTGTTATCTTTTTACTTTTATTTTTCCTAATTCCAGTAGTTATCTTAAAAGTAAAACCAGTAATTTGGATGGTAGCCTTTGCATTATTTACCATTCTTCCAACGATTGCTGTTTACTGGTTAGAAAAATTTAGAGATAAACAGATTATGTTTGGCTTCTTCTTTATCTATTTATTAATCTTTATTGTTTTAAAAAGATGTACATTAATTGATTTATACGGAATTACTTCTCATGGCGAGTTAGATCATACCGCACCATGGTTAGATGCTGTCTTTGTTACTTGTATTATTGTCTTCTTCCAATATTTAGGAATCTTATTAGTAGATTTCTTAAAAGGAAACAAGAAAAAGAAAAAGGTAGTAAAGAAGAAAAAAGTAAAAAAGTAAAAAAAGAAGAAGAATAAAAAAGGAAATAGATGAGAAAACAATAACAATAGTAGTAGAGGAGGATATCTATGAAAAAGTTATTGTTAATGCTCTATCTATTTCTTTTTTTGATGGAGTCCGTTTTTGCAAAAGCAGATGTTAGATTTTATTTTGATGATGAGGTTGTGGAAGAAATGTGGATTACGAGAGTGACAAAAGAAAGAACCATTTCTGATCATCCATATATCTTAAAAAGAAAGAGTGATAATACCTATGTTTACTGCTTAGAACCAGTTACTTATTTAAATCAAACAGAGGATTATACACCTTACTTTGAAAATGAAAAGAAACTAAATTTAACCGAGGAACAATGGGAGAGAATCTCTTTATTAGCGTATTTTGGGTATCTTTATCCAGGTCATGAAAAAGAAAAATGGTATGGAGTTACGCAATATATGATATGGAAGACAGTTGTTCCTGATATGACAATTTATTTTGCGAGTGCGAAAAACGGAAAAAAGATTACTGCCTATGAAAAAGAAATGCAAGAGATAGAAAATTTGATATTAGATTATCAAAAATTAAAAGAATTAGATCATCAAGTATTAGAGTTTACAACGAGAAAAGAATGGGAAGAGTATCGAGAAAAAAATACTTTTCTAAAAAATGTAAAAGAGACAAGAGCAGGGGGATTTACTTATGAATTACCTAAGAATGAAGCTGCTTTTGGAGCAGATATTGTCTATTATCATAAAAGTGGACAAAATGTATACCACCCAGGAGAATTAGATCCGATTGGGGTATCTTTTAAAGTTCAGTTTAAAACAGGAAGAATTTCTTTACAAAAAAAGAAAGAAGAAGGTGTTTTTACTTCCTCTCTTTCCTTAGAAGGCGCTACTTATGGAATCTATCAAGAAGATGGTACTTTCGTAGAGGAAATCGTGACTGATAAAGAGGGAAAAGCAACTAGTAGTCCCTTAGAATATGGAACTTATATCATAAAAGAGTTAAAGGCTCCTTATGGTTATACTTTAGAGAAAGAGGAATATACGATTGAATTAGATGCGAGTGAATATCCTTTAGAAGTAGTTGAAAAACAAATTCAAAAAGAGATTTCCATTCGAAAATGGTATGGAAGTGGAACTTACCGATTAGAAGCAAATGCTACCTTTGAAATTTATGAGGGAGAGAATCTTCTTTTTACGGTTACTACGGATTCTAAAGGAATTGCAAAGTTCTCTTTACCATATGGAGAATATCGCGTTCATCAAGTCAGTGGAAAAAAAGGGTATGCGTTTATTGAAGATACCATTTTCCAAGTAAACGAAAAAACCGATTCATTATGGGATTTATATAATGAAGAGATTATTGAAAAAGTTCCTGATACGGGAAGATTCTTTTTCTTTTCGATAGGAAGATTCGTCTATGATTATTAAGACATTAACTATCTTTTTTCTACTTTTTACTTCCTCTTTTGGGAGGTTTGTTGCTCAACCTTCTTTGAAGGAAGAGAAGTTTGCTACTTTAAAAATTCCTTCGATTTCTTTAGAGGAAGAACTCTATTCAAAAGAAGATAGTAGGAATGATTTAGATCAAAATATTATCTTCCTTCCTACTAGTTCTGCTCCGTACGAAGAACAGGGAAATGTGATTTTAGCAGGACATAGTGGCTATTTTGGTGTAGCTCCTTTTAAAAGGTTATATCAAGTGAAAAAAGGCGATATGATTTTTCTTACATATGAAGGAAACGAATATCGTTATCAAGTGACAGCTAGATATACTGTTTTGAAAACAGGGAAGGTAAGTCTTCAAAGAGACCCTTTAAAGAAGACGATTACCTTAATTACTTGTTATGATAATAAAAGACAGTTAGTTCTAATTGGGGAACAAAAAAAATAACACATTGTGTTATTTTTTGATGTCCATGATGACAGGGAGAATAATTGGATTTCTGCCTGTTTTTTCATAGATAAAAGTTGATAATTGAGCAGATATTTCACTTTTTACTTCATTATAATTTACATGATTTCCAATCTTTGATTGGATAGCGCGAGTACTAATCTCTTCTAATTCCTTAATTAAATCTAGATTTTCTTGAATTAAAACAAATCCTCTTGTCGTAATATTTGGTGTTCCTAGTAATTTGTTATTGGCAGTATCAATGTTTGTGATAACAACTACAATTCCATCACTAGACATAATCTTTCGATCTTTCATAACGGCCGATCCTACTTCACCAATTCGATTTCCATCAATATAAACATCTCCGGCAGGAACACTTCCTTCTTTTTTAACAATACCTTTATACATGGAAAGAACATCCCCGTTTTCTAGGACGAAAGTATTCTCTTTTGGAATTCCACATTCTATTCCTAAATCTGCATGTGTTTTTAGCATTCGATATTCGCCATGAAATGGCATAAAGTATTTCGGATTGAAAAGACGAATCATCAATTTTAATTCTTCTTGATTTCCGTGTCCAGAAGTATGTACTTCACTTAAGGAAGTATTCGTACATACTTTGACTCCTTGTAAATAAAGTTTATTAATTGTTTTCGAAATACTTAGAGCATTTCCTGGAATTGCAGAAGAACTTAAGACAACTAAATCATCAGGTTGTAATTTGATTTGACGATGACTACCGTTAGCAATTCTAGATAAAGCGGCAAGGGGTTCTCCTTGCGTTCCTGTACAAAGAAGGCATACTTTATTGGGTTCTAATTCATTGGCTTCTTCTGGAGTAACAAAGATTTCTCGATGATTGATATATCCTTCATTTAAAGAAATCTCAATATTGTTCTCCATACTTCGACCGAAGATAGCAATCTTTCTACCATTTCTTTTACAAGTATCAACAATATGTTTTAATCGATAAATATTCGAAGCGAAAGTAGCAATAATAATTCTTCCATGATGTTCTAAGAAAATCTCTGATAAAGTTTCATCTACTTTAGATTCGGAAGCACTAAAGCCACTATTTAAGGCATTGGTACTATCACTTAATAATAGAGTAACTCCTTTCGCACCTATGGCGGCCATTTTTTGTAAATTGGCCATTGGTCCAATAGGAGTTAAGTCGAACTTAAAATCTCCGGTTGTAACAATGGTTCCATTCGGAGTATTAATGACAATTCCATGAGAATCTGGAATAGAGTGTGTTGTTCTAAAAAATTCTACACTCATAGTCTTAAATTTAACTTTGGTTTTTTCCGTATATACATATAAATGATCATATTTGATATCGCGGTCTTCTAATTTTTTACGAATTAATCCAGCTGCTTGATTAGGAGCGTAGATTGCTGGAATATCCACCGTTTGTAATAAATAAGGAATTCCTCCAATATGATCTTCGTGCCCGTGCGTAATAAAAAGTGCTTTTATCTTTTTCTCATTTTTCTTTAAAAATGTAAAATCTGGAATAATATAATCTATTCCAGGTAACTCGCCAGAAGGAAAAGTAATTCCTACATCGGTAATGATAATTTCGTTATTTGTCATTACACAATACATATTTTTTCCAACTTCGCCGAGTCCACCTAATGCGAAGATTTTGGTATCTCCGCCATCTAAAAATTTCAAAAAATTTCTCTCCTTTCTAAAACATTCAAATTCGACTTTACCATTATACCTTTTTTTTCTCTTTTTGTCTACCTTATCTTCTATCCAAAAATATGCTTATGGAAAAGATGGCATTATTAAAATCCTTTTGAAACTTAAAAATCTCATAAACCGTTGTATAATGGCTTATGAGATTTTTGATGAAAAATATTTAAGCCGAAATCTTAGCATAAAAAACAAATTCGGCTCTATTGTATAATTCTATTACTTCCTATATTAATTTACTTTCGTTATTTTACCAGAGGCAATTGTTCGTCCACCTTCTCGGATAGAAAATTCCGTTCCTACTTCCATAGCAATAGACTTTACCAATTCCACACTGAATTTAGCATTATCTCCAGGCATTACCATTTCTACTCCATCTGGTAAAGTAATGGTACCTGTAACTTCAGTTGTTCTAAAATAGAATTGAGGTCTATAATTTGTGAAGAATGGTGTTTGTCTTCCTCCTTCTTCTTTGCTAAAAACATAAACATCCGCTTCAAACTTTTTTGCTGCTACGATAGAATTTGGCTTTGCTACTACCTGACCTATTTCTAATTCTTCACGAGCAATACTCAACAGAATTCCTACATCATCGCCAACAGTTGCTTCATCTACCGATTTTCTAGATATCTCAATTCCTTTTACAACAGTAGTTTTAATTTCTTTATCCAAACCTATGATTTGAATGGTATCTCCAACTTTTATTTTCCCCCTAGAAACTTTTCCAGTTACTAATGTACCTCTTCCAGTTATCGTAAAAATATCTTCAATTGGCATCAAAAACGCACCATTTTCATCATAATTTGTATTTGTATTTGAATCTACACTACCTGATATATTAGAATTGCTTTCTGTACTATTTTGCTCTTCCTTTTCAACCGTTTGATTTGTATTATTGTCGACATCAGTTTTATCTAATTTTTTATCTTTTGTCGTCAAATAGAATATTCCTATAGCTATAACAATTAACAAAATGATGACAACAATAATTATACCATTCATAGATTTTTTATTATTAGAATGATTTTGATTCTGAGTTGGTTGTTGCATTTGTGGTTGTGCTGACTGTTGATAGTTTTGCTGTGGATTAACATTTTGGTTTAATCCATTAGTTTGTTGGATTGGTTGACCCATCATAGGATTAAAATTATTATTTTGATTCATTTTTTACCTCCTAATCTTAATAATTTTTATTTATTATTGTTCCCAACATGTATCATAAAGTTTTGCTTCCTCGATTTTTGCAAATCTTATTTTGTTTGCTAGAAAACCAATTTTTTTGATTGTTTCAATTATATTTCCTCTCTTTGCAATCCCTTATGCTTACATTTATAATTATACCATGAAAAAAGTAAATCAAAAATATGATTTACTTGAAATGTTATCAATCTTGTAGTGTTACAATTGATGTGAGACCTCAAATATACAAATAAAGCGATAAATCTGTTAAAATGTAATTTGAAACAA
>CANQZC010000022.1 GCA_947628235.1 uncultured Bacilli bacterium
TTAGATTTTTTTGCTACTCTAATTTTCTTGCCTTTTTTATCAGTAGAATGTCCTACTCTGGTTCTTTTTCCGGTTTTTGGATCAACATGCATTACATTAGAAGCGTGAAGTGGAGCTTCCATTTCAACGATACTACCAGCAGTTTGACCATTTGCTTTCACATGTTTCTTAACCATGTTTACGCCTTCTACAACTACTCTATTTTCATTTCTTAAAATATGGGTAATTTTTCCTTCTTTTCCCTTGTTTTTACCAGCAATGACAACTACTTTATCTCCAGTTTTAAAGTTCATTTTCATTCCTCCAAACTTCTATAACACTTCTTTTGCAAGTGATATAATTCTCATAAAATCTTTGTCACGTAATTCACGTGCTACTGGTCCAAATACACGAGTTCCTACAGGAGTCTTATCATCTTTAATAATAACAGCTGCGTTATCATCAAATTTAATATAAGATCCATCTTCTCTTCTTAGACCGAATTTACTTCTAACAATAACTGCTTTTACAACTTTTCCTTTTTTAACAGTTCCGTTAGGAGTTGCATTTTTAACAGATGCAACCACTATATCTCCAATATTGCCAGTTTTTACTTTAGATCCACCAAGTACACGAATTACGGATAATTCCTTTGCACCTGAGTTATCTGCAACTTTTAAACGGCTTTGTTGTTGAATCATAACTAATCCTCCTTCGTCCAGGCAATTATAAAATAACTGCTTCTTCTACTACTTCCACTACGCGGAAATGTTTTGTTTTAGATAATGGTCTCGTTTCAACGATTCTTACAATATCACCTTTCTTAGCGATATTTTTCTCATCATGTGCAGCATATTTTTTAGAATATTTAACTCTTTTTCCGTATAACTTATCGTTTTTATAAGTTTCAACTAGAACAGTAACAGTTTTGTCATTGACATCACTTACTACTTTTCCTACTAACTCACGATTTCTATTTTCTTCCATAGTTTCCTCCTATTATTTTTGAGCTAATTCTCTCTCACGAAGAATTGTCTTCATACGAGCAACTAACTTTCTTAATTCTCTAATTCTTGAAGGTTTCTCTAAAGAACCTGTTGCTTGGGAAAAACGTAAGTTAAATAATTCTTCTTTATATTCTTCAATTTTTGAAAGAAGTTCTTCGTCTGATAATTCTCTAATTTCTTTATTAGTCATTATTTACACCGCTTTCTTTCTTAACAAACTTACATTTGATTGGAAGTTTGTGCATAGCAAGACGGAATGCCTCACGAGCAACATCTTCTGTTACCTCTCCAATTTCAAACATAATTTTGCCTTCTTTTACTACTGCTACCCATGCATCATGAGAACCTTTACCTTTTCCTTGACGAGTTTCTAGTGGTTTCTTTGTTAATGATAAGTGAGGGAAAATATTAATCCATACTCTACCTCCACGTTTCATATAACGTGTCATAGCAACTCTGGCTGCTTCGATTTGTCTATCTGTAATCCAAGCACCTTCCATTGCCATTAATCCGTAATCTCCAAAATGTAATTCTCTATTACCTCTTGCTTTTCCTTCATAAGGAAGACGATGTGGATTACGATATTTAGTTCTTTTTGGAATGACTGCCATCTACATTACCTCCCTTATTTTTTTCAGGAAGTATTTCACCTTTACAAATCCATACTTTAACACCGATTTTTCCATAAGCAGTATCTGCTTCTTTATGAGCATAATCAACATCTGCTCTTAAAGTATGAAGTGGAATAATTCCTTCGATATATCCTTCAGTACGAGCCATATCAGCTCCTCCTAAACGACCAGAAACGGCTGTTTTAATTCCTTTCGCTCCTGCTTTCATTGTATTTCTTACTGCTCTTTTTTGCGCGATTCTGAATGAAACACGACCTTCAATTTGACGAGCAATATTTTCAGCTACTAAAGCGGCATCTAAATCTGGGTTCTTTACTTCTTTAATAGAAATTTGAACATTTTCATTTACTAATTTAGATAATTCTGCTTTTAGTTTTTCAATTTCATCTCCACCGTGTCCAATTACAACACCTGGTTTAGCAGTATTGATAATGACCTCGGTTCTCTTATCGTTCCTTTCGATAAGAACACTTGAAACTGATGCATCTTTTAACTTTTTAGCCAAATACTTACGAATCGTATCGTCGCTCTTTAAGAATCTAGCAAAATCCTTATTACCAGCGTACCAATTAGATTCCCAAGTCTTGTTTATACCAACTCTAAGTCCTATTGGACTAACTTTTTGACCCACAAGTGTTCCTCCTTTACTTTAGTTTCTTTCACTTACTACAACAGTAATATGACTTGATCTTTTCTTAATTGGATCTACGTGTCCACGTGAACCAAAATTTACTCTTTTTAAAGTTTGACCTTCATTAACAAATGCTTCTTTAACATATAAATTTTCTTTCTTTAGACCAAGATTATTTTCCGCATTTGCTACCGCAGAAGTTAATACCTTACGGATTATTCTTCCAGCTTCTCTATTTAAATTATTTAAAATTTTATCTGCTTCAACTACGCTCTTTCCGCGTATTAAATCTATCGCTAAACGGGCTTTACGAGGTGGGATTCTAACTCCCTTTGCAATCGCTCTTGCTTCCATTTTAGTCCTCCTTTCTTAGGCACTATTTATCAGTTTTGTTTTCGCCATGACCACCGAATTTACGGGTTGGAACAAATTCACCTAATTTATGACCTACCATATCTTCTGTTACATAAACAGGAACAAATTCTTTTCCACTATGAACAGCAAATGTATTACCAATAAATTCAGGGAATATTGTTGAACGGCGTGACCAAGTTTTAATAACTTCTTTTTTTTCAGCACTATTATTTTTTCTAACTTTCGCAAGCAAACTTTCGTCTGCGAAAGGTCCTTTTTTAAGACTTCTTGCCATCTAAACCATCCTTTCCCTATTTTGCATTACGGCGACGAACTATTAAGTCATCTGATTGTTTTTTACCCTTACGAGTCTTATAACCAAGTGCAGGTTTACCCCATGGAGTAACTGGACCGCTACGACCAACAGGTGCACGACCTTCACCACCACCATGTGGGTGATCATTAGGGTTCATAACAGAACCACGAACGGTTGGTCGAATTCCTAAATGTCTTTTACGACCAGCTTTTCCTAAATTTACTAATTCGTGATCTTCATTTCCAACTTCGCCAATCGTTGCACGACAAGTGCTTAGTACTTTACGAACTTCACCGCTTGTTAAACGAAGTAATGTATATTTTCCTTCACGTCCTAAGATTTGAACGCTAGATCCAGCAGAACGAGCCATTTGTCCACCTTTGCCTGGTTTTAATTCCACATTGTGAACAACTGTACCTTCTGGAATATTTGCAAGTGGAAGAGTATTACCAACTTTAATATCGGCATTTTCTCCACTTTCTACTTTGTCTCCAATCTTTAATTCTTTTGGAGCAATGATATATCTCTTTTCACCATCTGTATAGTTGATTAAAGCGATATTTGAACTTCTATTTGGATCGTATTCAATAGAAGAAACTGTTCCAACAACACCATCTTTATCTCTTCTAAAATCGACAACACGGTATTTTCTCTTAACGCCACCACCTTGGTGTCTAACAGTAATTCTTCCTTGATTATTACGACCGCCATTTTTCTTTAATGTCACTACCAATGACTTCTCTGGTTTTACTTTAGTTAATTCACTATTATCTAAAGTAGTCATACCACGTCTACCATTAGTTGTTGACTTATAAGCTTTGATTGCCATATGTATAATCCTCCTTTAGACTTAGTTTAGTTCAATTGAACTACCTTTCGCTAGTTTTACCATAGCCTTTTTTCTTCTATTTGTTCTACCTGCATAACGACCTACTCTTTTTCTTTTTGTAGGAGCATTTACAGTATTAACGCTTTCTACTTTTACATTGAAAATCTTTTCAACTGCTTGTTTGATTTGAGTCTTGTTGGCTTTTGGATCAACGCTAAATACGATAGTATTATTTTCTTGTCTTAAAGCAGCTGTCTTTTCAGTAATAATTGGCTCTTTAATAATATCTCTATAATTACCCATTATGCTAGCGCCTCCTCTACTGATTTAATAGCATCCTCGGTAGCAATTAATACATTTGCTGAAACAACATCATAAGTATTAATTTCATCCGCACTTAATAATAATACATTATTTAAGTTACGAGTTGCTAAAATTAAATCGTCATCCAATTCTTTAACAACCACTAAGATATTTCTTTCGGCTTTTAAATTAGATAAGATTTCTTTCATTTCTTTTGTTTTATTAGAATTTACTTTTAATGCATCTAATACAATTAACTCTTTATCTAATACTTTATAAGTTAAAGCTGACTTTAAAGCTAATTGTCTTTCTTTACGATTCATCTTTAAAGTATAATTTCTTTCTGTTTTTGGTCCGAATACAACTCCACCATGATACCAATGTGGTGCACGAGTTGATCCTTGACGAGCACGACCTGTTTCTTTTTGTCTCCATGGTTTTCTTCCACCACCAGATACTTCAGAACGAGTCTTCACAGCGTGAGTACCTTGTCTTGAATTAGCGGTAGCTAAACGAATGGCATCATAGATAACAGCATCGTTTGGTTCAATTCCAAAAACTTTTTCTGATAATGTAATATCTTTTACTTTTTCACCCTTCGTGTTTAATACATTCATTTTACTCATATGTATTTCCCTCCTACTCGTTTTCTTCCGTAGAAGTTTCTTCTACTGCAGCTTCTTCGGTTGGTTCCTCAGAGGCAACCTCTTCATGAGTTACTGGGTTTTCAACATAATTTACTAGGGCTTCTGTAGTATTTACAGTGTCTGGATTCTTCACAGCTGACTTAATTAAAACAAGTCCCTTTTTAGGTCCTGGAATATTTCCTTTTACTAATATTACATTATTTTCTACATCAACAGATACAATTTCAAGATTTTGAATCGTTACTGTTACATTTCCCATATGTCCTGGTAAATTTTTACCTTTGAAAACACGCATTGGTCTCATTGTTCCCATAGAACCTGGACTTCTGTGATATTGAGATCCATGTCCCATAGGGCCTCTTGATTGACCATGTCTTTTAATAACACCTTGGAAACCTTTTCCTTTTGAAGTTCCCGTTACATCAACAACTTCTCCTGCTTGGAAGATGTCTGCTTTGACTTCTTGCCCAACAGTATAATCATTGATATCTACACCTTTTATTTCTCTAAAGAAGCGCTTAGGTGTAGTATTTGCTTTTGCTGTATGTCCAGCAGAAGCTTTCGTCGCTAACTTTTCTCTCTTTGTATCGAATCCTAATTGAATTGCTTCATAACCATCGTTTTCTTTTGTCTTGATTTGTGTAACAACATTTGGCTCTACTTCTACGACAGTTACAGGAATCAATTTACCAGATTCTGTAAATACTTGAGTCATTCCAATTTTACGACCTAAGATTCCTTTCATATACTTTTTTCCTCCTATTTAATAATTTTGATATCTACTCCACTTGGTACTTCTAAATGAGTTAATGCCTCAATAGTTTCCTTCGTTGGATTGACAATATCAATAAGTCTTTTGTGTGTTCTTTTTTCAAATTGCTCACGAGAATCTTTGTATTTGTGAACAGCTCTTAAGATGGTAATTTTTTCAACTTCTGTTGGTAGTGGAATTGGTCCACTTACTTCGCCACCGTTTCTCTTCACTGTTTCAACGATTTTCGCACAGGCTCTATCTAAACTTTTATGTTCGAAAGCCTTCAATTTGATACGAATTCTAACTTTTGACATTTTTGTGTCCTCCCTTCGCCTATATCTTGTATAGACTTGCTCCGTGTAAAAACCCGACTTTCAGGTTATTTTTTAACACAACTTAACCTGGTGTATCGGCAACCTCACACATCCTCGCATGCCACACATACAAGAGTATACTAAAAAAGCGTTGAAAAATCAACACTTTTTTGCTTTTTTTTGAAATTTTTACAAATTTGCGCGAATCGGTACTGGACGGAACTCTCTCTTAGGACTTTCTAAAGAAAGAACATAGTTTTTACTACCTACTACATGTTCCTGTAAAACGGAAGTTTCCTTCACATCTCCATCAAACCCATAACTTGGTACCATGATGTATTTTGACTCTAATAAAATAGGAAGTTTTTTCATATTAAATGTAAAGTGATATTTCGATTCATAAGCATAGGAATCTAAAAGAAATTCATAATCGGTATTCACTCCAAGTCCACGCAAACATTGTAAGGTTACAAATAAATCTGATTTAGCGCGCTCTCGATACATGTCTCTTTTCACCAGTAATCCTGCAATCCATTCTGCTCCAATCACAATTCCATATTGTGCACATAACATGAAAAACCAAGCTGGAAAAGAAGGATTCATTGCTAAATCGATAGTCGTCCACAAAGGTAAGTTCACTTGTGTATACCAAAGACGATTGTTACGAATAATTTTCAATGGTCCAAAATTTTCTTTCAAATCTTTAATTCTATCTAAAAAGCAGTATTTCAATTTTACTTTCATATTTTTCCTCACAAACGGCTTTATTCTACCACGAGGAAATTCGTTAGTCAAAAGAATTTTAATAAAAAAAAGATTTATTGATCTCTTCCTATCAATAAATCTTGTAATTCTTTATTCGATTGTTTTATCAATTCTATCTTTTCATTGTTGAGGGAAATTAACTTTTTCTTTCTTTCAATTTCTTTCATCAAAAAATCGCACAAAAAGTCTACATCACAAGCATCGGCATCTATTTGATAATACTCTTTTAAATAATCTTTCTGCTCTTGCGTTAAATTCATACTTCGCTCCTATCTGGTATGTGGTTTCGTTTCTGTATGGACAATCTGGTCCTTTAAAATGCCGACTAATGTCCGATTCTTTGTCTCTTCTTGGGCAATAACTTCTTCACTTTGACGATAAAGTTCATCTACTTCCATCAAAGTAGAAACAAGTTCTCCTAATTGTTCATTTCTAGAAAGAAGTTGATCTTCCATAGAATCCCCCCTAACAATTTATTTTGTAAGTGCAGCTAGCTTAGAGTCTACTTGTTCTTTTTCTTTTTCTAAAGCCTCAATCATTTGCGTTAACATGTCATGTGTTTTTTGTAAGCTTTCAATGTAGGCTTTTTGTGCTGCGTCTACACCGTTCATTTGTCTTAATTGATCAACCATATCTGATACAGATTGTGATTTTTTTGGTTCTGCTTCTACCATTTCTACTCCTCCTAATTCTTCTCCTAATTCTGTAGATGCGTCTTGTTCTTCCATCGTCGTATCTACTTCTGCTTTTTCTTGAATCTCACTATCTTCTTCTTTTGGAGTTTCCTCTACTGGTGATAAAACCGTAGATAGTAATTCATCTTCTGCAGGTAAATGGAATCCTTCTACTGGTACAACGATTTCTTTAGGATCTTCTTTCGTCTCTTCAGGGGTAACTGGTGCCCCAGTTGTTTCTTCTAAAGAAGGCATTTCAAAATCGACTGTAGAAGTTTCTTTTGCCTCTTCTTCCCCTTCGGCAAAAGGATCAACCGTAAAAAGTGGTGGTTCCTCCGCTACTTTCTTTTCTTCTGGTTTAGAATCAGAATTTCCTGATGATAAGTATTCATCCTCACTATCCCATTCTGTTCCATCCTCTGCTTTATATTTCGCAGCAGGCGCTACTACTTTTTTTTCTTCCGTTTCACCAGATGATAAAAAGCTTAACAAAGAACCATAGGAATCTTCTCCGTCTTCTATTGCTTTTAGTGCTTCATCATCAACTTTTAATTCTGCCACAGCATTTCCTCCTTTTTGCTTTCTACTATTTACAAACACTTGTAAGTTTTTAATATCGTTAGAATGTAGATGGTTTTCTTGCGCAAATCGCAAATATTCTTGACTCTCTTTTTGAAACCTTCCTTCGTTTCTAGAAGGTATAGGTTTTGAAGATGATTCATCAAACATACCACTCATACCTTCCTAACTTATCTATATAATATCATACTACAAATCGCACTGGTTTGCAATTGTTCTCGGTGCTTTTCTTTTTTTCACATTCTTCTTGACATCTTTGGTAGAATATCCATTTTCCTGTTTTCGTCTTCGAATGAGTGTTGGATTATACTTAGAATGTTTCTTAGTTTTAAATCTTCTTTTTAATTCCTCATAATACTTTGTTTCAAACTCTACTAATAATAATTCTATCAACTGTTGTTGACGATGATTGGGGGCACGCCCCTGTTCATTAATCTGTCTTAAAACGCGATTAATTCGTAAATAAATCCCCATATCATAATCTTCTATTAAATGGAGATATTGCTGCGCTAAAAGAGTAAGTGGTGCGCCATTCTTAAAAGTTTCTTTGCCACCAAACTCCTTTTTCTTAATATGATGATAAGTTAAGGGATTCTCTTTGGTAATCCGATAATTCATCCAATCAAATTCCTCTACTGCATATTTACTTACAATTAACTCTAAAACCTTCTTCATATACTCCCCCTATTTTCATTTTATCAGAAAATATCGAAAAAACAAAACATAAGATAATAGAAATAGGTGATTTTCGTGAAAAATTATCTTCCTAGTGTCAATCCCAATCTATTTACCATCAGTGCTTTTACGATTGGCTATTTATTAATCGATGATTTAACCCCTGCCGAACAAAATGCGATTGGAAACTGGTTCATGTTGATTGGACAAGTACTCTGTACGAATTCTGCTCAGCAACAAGTTCTAAATAATCGAAGTGAAGAAAAAGAAAACGGCGACCATGTAGTTCATAGTGATAATTCCTTTACTACCCTAAGAAATACCGTTCAAAAAATGGAGCAGGAACTTCATAAATATCCTTCCTAGCAGTTGTTTTTTCACTTTTGATAATGATATAATGAAATTGGTGATTAGATGAAAATAGGTGTACTTGGAACTGGTGCTTTTGGAGTAGCGCTCGCGCTCGTTTTGCAGGAAAATGGTCATGAAGTATCGATGTGGACAAAATTTGAAGAAGAAGCTCTTTACTTAGATCAAAAAAGAATCAGTCCGAATTTAAAAAATATTGTTATCGCCGATGATATTAAAATTTCAACCAACTTTAGAAGAACAGTAAAAGGAAAAGATTTAATTTTAATTGCTGTTCCTGCTGCCTTCGTCGATGATGTTTCTAAACAATTAAAAAGATATTTAAAGAAGAATCAACATGTTTGTATTGCTTCGAAAGGAATTGAGAGAGGTTCTTGTCGATTCGTTTACGATGTTTTTCAAAATTATATCGATACCAATCAAGTAGGAGTTATCTCTGGGCCTTCTTTCGCGATTGATGTAGCGAATAAAGTTCCTGTCGGGCTTTCTCTTGCGAGTGAAAATGAAACGACGATTCAAGTCATTAAAAAAGCTTTTGAAAATGCTCATGTAAAATTACGGGAAACAAATGATATTCTAGGAATTGAAATTTGTGGAAGCATCAAAAATGTAATCGCTATTGCGGCAGGAATCTTAGATGGAATGGGACTTCCTATTTCTACTCAAGCAATGTTAATTACCGAATCGTTAAATGATATTAAAGAGTTAATTGATGCATTGGGAGGTAACAAAAATACCATTTTATCTTTTGCTGGTTTTGGTGATATCCTGCTTACTTGTACTAGTACAAAGAGTCGTAACTTTTCTTTTGGCAGACTAATTGGGGCGAATCGTCCGAAAAAAGAAATCAATACCTATATGGAAACAACAACGATTGAAGGTCTTTATACCTTACAATCTATCTATCAACTAATTAAAGATAAAAATGTTCATATGCCAATTATTGATTTAATTTATGATATTGTTTATAAGGAGAAACCAACTTCTGAATTACTCACTTTCTTAATTGAAAAATAATGGCTCGTCAAAGTTATCGAAGTTATGTTTTAGTTGCCAAAAAAGAAAATGAATTCATAGAAATTGATTGGACCAAAATAGAAGCATTCCATCATTTTCAAAAAGAAAAATACAAATTAGAAAAAATCGACTTTTTTACTCGTCACTATATCGATCAAAATGATTTAATAAACGCTCTTCTCAAGATGAATTTACTTTCTTTAGAACAGTTAAAAAATATTCGTCTATGGATTTATCCAGCGAAACAAAATACCAAGTTAGAAATGATTAATGGGAGAAAAAGAAGAGTTTCTAGTCCGCTATATGCCCCTAGTCATCTTCCTTATGGATTAGCGTATCAAAAACATACTCCACTTTATGATGATTTTTACATTATCCATCTCCTACAATCCAAATTAAAAGACTGGGATTTTATTAGTAAACTTTATAATAAATACGCCAAAGAAGGAGATTATAGCGAGCGAAACTATCAATCTCTAGAAACGAAAATCAACTCTACCAAACAAGCAATGTCTTCTTCCTCTAGAGAAGAGCAAGAAAGATATGAAAGAATCTTAAAATCTTATTATCATCAATACTACGCTATTAAAGAAATGAACTCTCTTCTAAATAGTGTTCGCCGTTATACATTAGATGTGAATAGTAGTCTTCTTCCTTCTCATGAACAGCAAGAAAGTGTTCGAAATAATATCAAAGAATTTTTTCTTCGTTTAAAATATGTTGTCGTTTCGTGCCGAGATGGGATTAACGATAATAGAACTTTAGAATTTAAATTAGACGCAAATCAAAAAAGAACAGTCAACTATTTAGCGTTTCACGAATTTTTTCTTTTTCTACAAAAATGTTTAGAAGAAGAAAAGCCGAAGCAAGAAGAAACTCCTAAAATATTAAAAAAGAAAAAAGAGGTAGATGGGCAGATATCTCTCCTCGATTTTCTATAAAAAAAGCATTTAAAAAATGCTTTTTTTAGGCTTCTATTTCTTTTTTCTTTTCTCGTAAGAAGAAGATTCTATCGATCCAATCAAAGGTAGAAATCACCGTTAGTAGTAATAATGGGGTTGCTACTACCATGACTTCAATGCTAGAAAAAGTAAGAAGTACATATGCTAATACACCATCGAAAAACAAATACTTCATAACTTGTATCATCGAATCTTCCATCTTCCACTCATATTCTTTTTTTGTCATCCTAAACCCTCCTATTATTAAGTTCATTATATCATAATAAGAGAAAGAAAAAAAGAAGCTTTCGCTTCTTATTTTGTAAATGGAATTAAGGCCATAAAACGTGCATATTTTACTTGTGTTGCAATATATCTTTGATGTTTAGCGCAGTTACCAGTAATTCTTCTTGGTAAGATTTTTCCCTTATCTGCACTTACATATTTTTTAATAACTTCAACATTTTTATAGTCTACATCTTTTCCAGTACACATTTGACAAACTTTTTTCTTTTTTCTATAAAATTCTGCCATCGTATATTCCTCCTTTAATCTAGGAAGCTATCGTCAATAGAAACAGAATCCCCATATTCTGCGAAAGGATCATTTTCTACACTAACGCTATTATCTTGATAATCGTATGGACTAGGTTCAGAGAAACTACTAGTGTCTCCTCCTTTGTTTTTGCCTTCTACAAATTCAAAGTTATCAAGAGCAACATCCATCGTATATCTCTTATTTCCATCTTTATCATCATAACTTCCCGTTTGTAATCTTCCTTCAATTCCAATTAAATTTCCTTTATCAAAGAATTTTGCAATGGTCTCTGCTTGTTTTCTCCAAGCCACTACATTGATAAAGTCTGCTTCTCTTTTTCCATCTGCATTAGTGAAAGTACGATTAACGGCTACCGTAAATCGTAAAAAAGCAGTATTGGAACTTGTATATCTTAATTCTGGTTTAGCAGTGATTCTACCTACTAATAATACTTTATTCATAGGAACCTTCTTTCTTAATCTTCTTTTCTAATAATTAAGTGTCTAACGATATCTGAACTAATACCTGCTAAACGATCAAATTCTTTTACACCAGCATCATCTTTCGCTTCTACTTCAAATACATAATAGTATCCGCTTTTGAAAACTTCAGAACCTTTTTTAATATCGTATGCTAATGCTCTTTGTCCCCAAGCATCTACGCTAGTTACTTTACTACCTAAAGATTCTAAAGTAGCTTTGAAACTATCTGCAGTCTTTGTAATATCTGCTTCTGCCAAGGTTGGTTTTACGATAAACATGATTTCATAATTTCTCATTTTTTACACCTCCTTATGGTCTTTGGCCTTCATCAGGCAAGGAGTAATTGCTTACTCGCCAATAATTATAACAAATAAAAGGAACTTTGTAAATAAAAACTTTACGAAATTTAGAATTTGTCTTTCCAAAAAAGATTTGATATAATACCGCTTGCGGGTGAATTAGTATGAAAAGTTTAGAAGTCTCTAGGGACTTTCATTCTTTAGAAATTTTAAAACAAGAAATTCGTAAAAAATACAAAAACTGTCATATCGATGAACAAGAGTTAGAACATACCGTTCATATGAGTGCTGGTATGCTTCATGGAAGAAGTACTTTAGAAAGAATTATTACCGACGGAACTATTTCTTTCAAAGAAAAAGAAGAAAAGCCACAGAAAATTCTATGGCAAAATCATTTGATTCAATTAGAAAATGGAACGACCATCACCGTCGAAATTCAAGATGCTACTTTTATGGTAGATATTATTCGTTTGGGAAAAGAAGAAGAGGTTTCCATTCACATTGAAAATCCAGATCCTAAATTATTAGAAAATTTAATTGGATATCTTTATCGCCATCATTATGGAGGGTTTAAAGAAAATCGAATCGAATTTACTTCTCCTATGATATTAGAGATTCAAAATCGACTAGAGACAATCAAATGGGTAGAACGAGTAAATTTCTCTCGTGGTACTCATACAAAAGTGAAATCGATGATTGGACAAATGAGCTTCTCACACAAATAGTGTGAGAAGCTTTTTTATACATTAAATCGGAAATAACAGATGTCACCATCTTTCATGAGATAATCTTTTCCTTCAAGACGCATCTTTCCGGCTTCTTTTACTCCTTTTTCATTGCCACAAGCAACTAAATCTTCATAACTCATCACTTCGGCTTTGATAAATCCTCTTTCAAAATCGCTATGAATAATTCCCGCGCACTGAGGAGCTTTCATTCCTGTTTTAAAAGTCCATGCCCTAACTTCATCAGAACCGGCCGTAAAAAATGTTTCTAGTCCTAAAAGAGAATAGGTCGCTTTAATAAGTTGGTCTAATCCGCCTTCGGCAACCCCAAATTCTTGTAAGAATTCTTTCTTTTCTTCTTCAGATAAATTGCTAAGTTCAGATTCCATCTTCGCACATACGACAATCACAGAAGAACCTTCCTTAGAAGCATACTCTTTTACTTTCTCTACATATTCATTAGTACCCACTAAAAGATTGTCTTCAGAAACATTTGCCATATAGATGATTGGTTTTGCGGTAAGAAGATTAAATGCTTTAATCGCTTTTTGTTCTTCCTCTTCTAAATGCAGACTACGGATTGTTTGATTTTTCTCTAATGCTTCTTTTAATCGTGTTAATAATTCTGCTTCTTTTTTGACTTCTTTATCTTGAGAAAGGGCTGCTTTTTTACCAATCTTATTGATACGATTATCAATAATCTCTAAATCTGCTAAAATGAGTTCTACTTCAATAATTTCAATATCACGAATAGGATCTACTGTATTTTCTACATGAATGATATTTTTATCATCAAAACAACGAACCACTTCCACAATCGCATCGACTTCCCGAATATGAGATAAGAATTTATTTCCTAATCCTTCTCCATTAGAAGCTCCTTTTACCAATCCTGCAATATCTGTAAATTCAAAAGTAGTAGGTACCAAACTTGCTGGTTTATATAAATTATTTAAAAAATCTAATCTTTGATCTGGTACAGTAACAACTCCTATATTTGGATCAATCGTTGCGAAAGGATAATTCGCTGCTAAAATATTTTTTTTCGTAATGGCATTAAATAAAGTAGATTTGCCAACATTTGGTAATCCGACAATTCCTGCTGTTAAACTCATACTATCACCTCAACATATTCAGTTTACTATAATCCCCTTTAAAAATCAAGAATTCTAAAGGATAGAAAAAAGAAAAGTTCGAAAACTTTTCTCTATAAATTAGATGCCGTTCCTATTCCAATAGGAAGTCCTAATAAATTCCATCCAATAATTAAAATTAACCAAATCAAAGATAACCATAAGACAACAGGCATCATCTTTCGCATCGTTCCAAATAATTGAATATCTTCATCTTGAGTATCATATTTATATAAGAAGCCAAGCATCACAATCAAAAAGACATAAAATGGAGTAAAACATTTTCCAATAGAATCTGCCGCTTTAAAGATCATTAAACTAAAAGATGGAGAAATATTCGCACGAATCAGAAGAGGAATAAGAACCGGACTAGCAAGGGTCCAATTGGCTGTGGTTGAAGGATTGATAATCGTAAGAATAATTCCTAATAGGAAGACTAATATGATAAGGAAAATTCCACTCATCTGATTGCTTCCTACGAAATTGATTAATTTTAAAGAAATAACATCTCCTACATGAGTCCACTCTAGAATACTAATCATAATAGAGAAGAAGAATAACCCCGCAAAAATAAATCCGGTATTTTGGAATGTTAAAGAAATCGCACGATTATATTCTTTACTACTCTTAATATTTCTAGATAGTTTTCCATAAATATATCCACAGATTAAGGTAATTCCTAAAAGAACAACAAGGAATCCTTCACGGAAAGGAGCGGAAGGTCCAAATAACTTCTCCATATAACTACTAGCAGAAGTATCTAGGAATGCTCCTGAAAAAGGAAGTCCTGGAATAATCGAATAAAATAATATAAGAACAAAGAATACGAATACTCCCAAAGTGATTTTTAAAGCTTTTGGAGAATCAATCCATTCCTTTTCTTCTTCCCTTTTTAATTTTTTCGATAATTTCTTTTCCACTAAGATAGTACCAGCAATCGTAAGAACGACGGTAGCTGCGATTTCTAGAAAAATCATAGACCAATGTCCAAATTGATAGTTTCCTAAGACATCTAAGGAAGCCGTCTGGGTCATTCCTCCTAAAATAATATCTTGATAACTATAGAGGATTCCTGCTCCATATCCAATCGTAATTCCAATAAAGGAAGTCATAATTCCCACTTTAGGATCGCGATTTAAATATTTATAGACAATCGCTACGAAAGGAAAAAGAATCGCATAACTATAATCTCCTACCGCACTAGAAATAATGCTTACAAACAGAGTTAAAAAGGTAACAATCCAAGGTTTAATACTCTTACAATTTTTTAAAAGGGCATGAAATAATCCACTTACTTCTAGAATAGATACCGCTATCAAAGAAACAACGATGACAGCTAATGGTTCTAACGCCCTAAAATTACTAATGGAATTTCCAAAGATATAACGAATTCCCTCCCGGCTAAATATACTTCGTACCGTAAGCATCGTTGTCTCTAAAGTATCTAAATTAGTAACATAACTTTGAAACTCCATTTTTTGTAAAACAAAACTTAAAACCGAAATTCCTAGTCCAATTAATATCATGGTTGTAATCGGTCCAAAATTCAGTTTTTTTCGCGTTCGTTTCATATAAACGCCTCCTATTAACTGATTACTTTTTTCAGTTTTTTATTAAATTCAATTCTTGGTAACATGATACTTCTACCACATTTGATACATTTTATCTTAATATCTGCTCCAACACGAGTAATTTCCCATTCATTAGAACCGCATGGGTGTTCTTTTTTCATGGTTACAATACTACCAAGTTTATATTCTTTATCCATGATGTACCACCACCTGTGGATAAGCAATTACAATATGATTTTTATCGCACTCTTCCTTAATCCGCTCTCTTACTTTTCTAGCAATACGAAACTTATCTGCATACATAGAAGGAATGGCTAATCTAAATACGACACTACTATCTGCTAGTTCCTCTACTCCTAAACATTCTGCAGGATGAGGAAGTTTTAATTCCTCAGTTAAAGTTTGACAGAGTTCCGTTAAAAATTCACTTACTTTATGAACATCTTCTTCATAACCAATAGAAATATCGATTAAAGCATTATTCTCTTCCATAGAATGATTCACTACTTCACTGATATTACGGTTTGCAATCATCTTAATTTCGCCTGTATAAGCTTTAATCTTAGTCGTTTTTAATCCTAACGCAACGACTGTTCCTGTAAACCCAGAAATCGTAACGACATCTCCTACGGAATATTGATCTTCTAGTAAAATACTAAATCCACCAATAATATCTTTTAATAGATCTTGAAGAGCAAGTCCAGCTACTAAACTGACAACTCCTAAAGAAGCTACTAAAGACTTCGTATCAATACCATAGACTTCTAAAATCATCATTAAGGCAATAATTAAAATAAAATACTTGATGACATTGTTTACAAGACCGACAAAAGTCTTCTGTCTTTTTTCATTAATTCGTTTCGATTTAATCCGAAATAACTTCTTTACAATTCTACTGATAACACCATAAATTAAAATACTAAAAGCAATAATTAAAACTGGTGCGACAACTTCTTTTGATAAAATAATTTCTAATAACATACCTTATCCTTTTATATGAATCATATCTAATATACGATTCAAATCAGCTACATTGGTAAAACTGATTTCTATTTTATTTTCTTTAATACGAACTTTCGTATCTAACTTTTCTTGTAGTAATTCTTCTGCATAACGGAATTCTAAATTCTTCATGGCTGGTTTTCTAACAATTTTATTTTTCTTCTCTTCGCTTCCCGTTTGATATTCTAGTTGGCGAACGGAAACTTTATTTTCTACAATATCATGCGCTAAAGCAATAATCTTATCATCATCATCTAATTTAGATAATGTTCTCGCATGTCCCATAGATAGTTTATTTTCTGTAACCATATCTTGAACTTCTTTTGGTAATCTTAAGAGTCCTAACATATTCGTAATATGACTTCTACTTTTTCCTACTTTATTGCTAAGTTCCTCTTGTGTTAAATTTAATTTTTCAATCATCGTCTTATAGGCAGCTGCTTCTTCAATCGCACTTAAATTCTCTCTTTGTAAGTTTTCAAGAAGAGCAATCTCCATCATTTGATTGTCATCTAGATTTCGTACAATTGCTGGAATGGTAGTAAGTCCCGCCATTTTACTAGCGCGAACTCTTCTTTCTCCGGCAATAATTTCATATCCTTTGATACTTTTCTTAACGATAATTGGTTGAAAAACACCATGTTCTTTAATGGATTCTGTTAATTCTCGAAGAGATTCTTCATTGAATACTTTTCTAGGTTGATAAGGGTTTGGTCGTAATTCATCTAACTCGATATCAATAATCTCTTCTTTACTAGCAGATTCATAAACACTTCTTTCAAAACTTTCTAAATCTAAGTTTTCGGTATTAAATAATTGTTCTAATCCTCTACCTAATGCTCTTTTTTTAGTTTCCATTTCTTTCAATCACCTCTTTGGCTAAATTGAGATAAGCTTCTGTTCCTCTACTTTTTGGATCATACGCATGAATTGGTTTTCCATGGCTAGGTGCCTCCGATAAGCGAACTAGTCTTGGAATAATCGTATCATACACTTTTTCTTTAAAGTAACTTTTTACATCTTCTACTACTTCTAGTCCTAAATTGGTTCGATTATCTAGCATTGTGAGTAATACTCCTTCAATATCTAGTTCTGGATTCAATTTCTTCTGCGCTAACATAATAGAATTTAATAACTGCATAATTCCTTCCAAAGCAAAGAATTCACATTGAACAGGAATAATGACAGAGTTAGCTGCTGCTAATACACTATTTGTAAGAATTCCTAAAGAAGGAGGACTATCAATAATGATATAATCAAAAATATCAGTTACCTGACTTAATTTTTTCTTTAATTGAAGAGTTGCCTCAAATTTCTTTTTATCATGAAACATCGCTGTCAATTCCATATTAATACCTGCTAAATTGATAGAGGCAGGAATAATATATAAATTTTTAAATTTCGTTTTAATAACGACATCTTTAATTTCAGCTTTATCGGTCAATAGTTCATAAAGACTATATTCTAATTCTCCCTTGTTGATACCTACTCCTGTCGTTGCGTTTCCTTGTGGGTCTACATCAATGAGTAAAGTTTTCTTTCCAAGGAGTCCTAAAGAAGCAGCTAAGTTAATACTAGAAGTTGTTTTTCCAACGCCACCTTTTTGATTGACAAATGCGATAATTTTTCCCATTTTATCACCTTTTTCTAATTCTTTCTCATATTCATTTTATCACATTTTATACTAGAAATCTATCAAAAAAGGACAATCTTTTACTGACCTAAAAAAGATTATCCATTCCCTCTTTTTTCTGTGGGATAAAGTTTCTGTTTAATCTTTGGTGATAACTCTAATTTTTCTTCTAACGAAAGAGCGTAAGGCGTTTCTCCTTCCTCCTTCTCATATTTTTTTAATACTTCTCTTAAGAAAGGAAGTTCCTTCATCATATGTTCTAAAAAGGTATCGATAGGTTCTTCTTCCATTCTTTTTAAAAAGATTTTGGAAAACTCATCTTGAGGATTCTTTTCTGCAAAATAATAGGCACTAACTAGAATTTCTTTTAAAATTTCGTAGCATTCTTTTCGATTTTGTTGATATTTCTTTTGAAGACTAAAAATCGTCCATTCCATTCCCTTCGTATCTAATTCCCGATAGAAAGGTGTTTCCGTAAGAGTTTTAAAATAGAGAGGATCGCCAAAACAACATTGATCTATCATCATCGTTCGACGAAGTAAGTTTTGACTTTTTAAACGACGGATGAGTTTTCTCTCCCTAGATTTCCCACCTTTTTCTAATTTTTGATAAGCCTCTAAATAATAGGTATATCCCATATCAAACAATTTTTTCATATTAGCATTCGAGCAATCGATAGTAAGAAGGGCTTGATAAATAAATAACTCATCTGCATTTAAACTGCCAACTGATTTTGAAGATGTCTCTTCTAAATATTTTCTCGTTAAATAACGAATGATTGCTAACTGATAAAACTTCGTATCTTTCTCTTCAATATGATAGGGTTTCATTCCTTCAAAACCTGCTTTAGGATCTCTTAATAGTTGATAAACTTCTTCTTCAAAATGTTCTTTTTTCTCTAATCCTTTTAAGATTTCTTGAATTTTAGGGAAAAGAGGACTACCACAATAGATAACATGATAATCTACGGGAGGTTGGGTATAAAAAGGATCTAATAATTGATAATGAGAAGTAGAATAATTGTCTTTATGATGTTCTCTCGTATCAAAAATGGTATCTGGAAAATCATAATATTTATCTACAAATAAATCTAAGGCATCAAAAACATATTCTTTGGAATACCAAAAAGATTCCACAACAAGTTCAAAAGAATATTCAGGGCGATGAAGAAGATTTAACATTTCTTCATCTTCTAAGGTAAGAATATTTTTATCTCGAGCATCTAGTAATAATCCATAAACAATACTCATGAAAAAGCCAATAAAGTCATCTGCTTCAAATTTATCGCCATCAAAATACTCTTCTAAAAAGTTGGTAACTCGCTGATATAAGGTTTTTTGTTCTTCTTCAATTTTCTTTTGGCGAGTTTCCTCTTCTTCCTCATACTCATCGTCGTCTTCGTCCTCTTCTTCCTCTTCCCAAAAGTTATCTGTTTCTAGAACAAGGAATTCCTCATCTTCATACTCTTCTTCTTCGTGATATTCTTCACTCGTCTCCCGGTAGATACTAGCTAAATAATCACTGGCTTCAATATATCGAATGTATTTTCCTAATTTATCGCCAAATTCTCTTGGCTCATCAAATAAATATTCTTCACAACCTTCACGAAAATTAGAATCTTGGGTCGTATAAATAAAATAGTCAATTAATAGTCGTTTAATCAATTCTTCCTTCTCTGGATTTTGAAAATATTGTTTTAATGTAGCCATCGAAAAAGGAAGTTGATCTAAGTCCCCTAACAAAGTAGTTTCGGAAGAAGGAAGTTCTGTAAAAGATCTGACATAGCAAAGATATCCATATCCTGTATGAAGAATATCTAACATCATATCTTGTTTATAGATTTTTAACTGATTCGGAGTAATTTCATATTGAAAACAAATTTGTTGTGTAATAAAAAAAGCATCTTCTTTTTCACTAATTAAAAACTGATAAAAGATATCCGCTAATTCTTCATCTGTCTTCTCATGATATTGTTGATAAATCATTGCTAGTATTTCTCTACCAATCTCAATTCTGCTCAAATTTTTCATACTAAAACCCTCTTCATAAAATACATTTATTATAATATATTCCCTGAAAAATGTAAATTAAAAAGCACAAAAAAGACGATATTGACTAGATATCGTCCTTAGTTTGAATTAGTCCCTTCTTCAGTCTTAGAAGAAACTACTTATCCAGGGTCGCTTTCCCCATATAGCTATATACTTAATAGATGATAAGATCTTTAATCAAGATATTCCTAAACAATATAAATATTATTTGATATTTATATGATATTTTAATGGGTATGTGATATGCATTATTATCGTAATGCACAATCGAGATGATATTTTACTATTCCCTAAATTTCTAATCCAAAATGAATTTTCCATTTAGTTCCTAAATAAAATATCATCCATACCCCTCTCTATTAAGTAATTTAAATGTATCACAAAAAAAGAAAATATGCAATAGTTTTTTCAAAAAAAGAAAAAAGACTGTCAATTGACAGTCTATCCCTCCATTGCTTTTCTAGCTTCTAGTTTTTTTCTTTCCGCTGTATTCAATACTTTTTTACGCATACGGAAACTAACTGGAGTAACCTCTACTAACTCATCTTCATTAATATAATCTAAGCATTCTTCAAGGCTCATGACTCTAGGGCGTTTTAATACGACCGTATGATCTTTCGAAGAACTACGCGTATTCGTTAAGTTCTTTCCTTTTACTACATTGATTGCTAAATCATTATCATGATTATTTTCTCCAACAATCATACCTTCATAAACTTCAACGCCAGGTTCTACAAACATCACACCACGATCTTCTAGTTGACCTAGCGCATAAGCTGTAGATTTTCCATTCTCCATAGATACTAAAACACCAAATTTACGATGTCCAATATTAGAACTAGCTTCTTTTCGATATTCTTTATAAGTATGGTTCATGATTCCGTATCCTTTTGTCATCGTCATAAACTCCGTCATGAATCCAATTAATCCGCGTGTAGGAACGGTATATGCTAATTTTACTTGACCATCCTTCGTTTCCATGTTGTCCATTGTACCTTCTCTATTTCCCAATGCTTCAATAACAGAACCTACATATTCTTCTGGAACATCTACTTGAACATCTTCGTATGGTTCACAAGTAACACCGTTGATTTCTTTTTTAATAATTTGTGGTTTAGAAACTTGAAGTTCAAATCCTTCCCGACGCATATTTTCAATTAAAATAGATAAATGTAATTCTCCTCTACCACTCACAATAAAAGATTCTGAATCATTCGGAACGACTTTTAAAGAAACATCTCTCTCTGTTTCCTTCATCAATCTCTCTTCAATTTTACGAGCTGTTAGAATTTTTCCTTCTCTTCCACAGAAAGGAGAAGTATTTACTCCAAAAGTCATTTGTAGAGTTGGTTCATCAATATGAAGAATAGGAAGAGCTTCCTCTTTTCCAATATCACAGATTGTCTCTCCGACCGAAATATCAGGAAGTCCGGCAATCGCAACAATATCTCCTGCTTCTGCAGATTCTACTTCAATTCTTTTTAGTCCTAAAAAGCCATAGATTTTAGCGATTCTAAATTGTTTGATAGAACCATCAATACGAACACAACTAACCATTTCATTTACTTTCATAGTTCCGCGTTTCACACGGCCAATTCCAATTCTTCCAACGAAATCATTATAGTCTAAAAGGGCTGGTTGAAATTGTAAAGAACCTTCTAAATCTACTTTAGGTTCTGGAATATATTCAATAATCATATCTAGAATCTTTTGCATTCCTGGTTCTTGCGTAGATACATCTGGATCTAAGGAAGAAGTTCCATTCATCGCTGAACAATACGCTACTGGGAAATCTAAATCCTCAATATCTGCTCCTAAATCAATAAATAAATCCATTACTTCATCGACAACTTCTTTTGGCCTTGCGGATTCTTTATCAATTTTATTTACAATAACGATTGGCTTTACTCCTGCTTCCATCGCTTTCTTTAATACGAATCTAGTTTGTGGCATTGTTCCTTCATAAGCATCGACAACTAATAATACACCATCTACCATATTCATGATTCTCTCTACTTCGCCACCAAAATCAGCATGTCCTGGAGTATCTAGAATATTAATCCGATAATCTTTATAATTAATAGCGGTTGTCTTCGCTAAAATAGTGATACCTCTTTCTCTTTCAATCGCATTAGAATCAAGTGCTCTTTCTTGTACTTCTTCGTTTTCTCGAAAGGTTCCAGAAGAGGATAATAACTTATCTACAAGCGTTGTTTTTCCATGGTCTACATGGGCAATAATAGCGATATTTCTCTTTTTCATACACTAACTCCTCTTTTCACACTTTATGGATTATAGCACAACATTTTTAATATGTAAAGTTCTGTAAAAAGTTTTTTAGAAAATAAAAAATGCCTTTTCAACTCATCAGAATCTAGATACAATAAAGTTGGTGAGAATATGAGCATAATCAACCAAACTCTAGTCAAAGATACAGAAGCAGCCTTAAGAAGCATTTCCGTTTATGCGGAAATTCAAGAAGACGGAAGTTCCTTTTTGATTCGTGGAAAAGCAATGCCTAGTAAAGGCGTTTATACCAACCAAGTATCTTTTCAACAAATGGTATCCAAAGAAGAATTAGAAGAAATCTTGAAATTAGCAACTATCGCAAAACATATCAATACTTATAAGAAAAAAGCTATTGCTGGTTTTGGAGTGAATTCTTATGGTACTTTATCTCTCTATTATGGGGGAGGAGAAATTGGAAAAAATGATTTTTTAACGCTCTATCAAAAATACTCTATGGAGCAGCCCAAAAGTACGCTTTCTTTAGAGAAGAATCTTATTAGATGGAGAAGACTATATGGGGAGTATCAAGATTATTATGAACAAGTAACCCAAAAATTAGACTTCTTAAACACCGTGAATACCTCTTCTTTATCAGGAGTTCAAGAATTAATGAAATTTGCAAAAGCAAACCGTTCCTTATGGCTTAGAATTCATGGCTATGTTCCTACCGTTGATAAGAGTTTATTGACGGAATATATGGATATTCCAGAAATGATAAGACAAAATGAGAGAATTGATTTCGTCTTTGAAGAAGTCCCTATTCAATCAAGAGAAGAGTATGCCAAAAAAGTAGAAACTCTGGAACAATATACACAAGCATTGATAGATACTTTTGAAAAAGAACTACAAACTTTAAAAGATATTCATGAAAGAATCGCGACAACCTTAACAGATATCCAAAACGCTAATCTTTTCACGGCAAAGGATATAGTTATTGATTTTAGTGGGTTAGAGATAAAAACTCTAGAAGAGGTTTTAAACTCTGTTCCAACACCTAAAAAATATGTCGATGTTAGATCTGAACAAGAAAGTAGATTTACTCCAGATTGGTCTAAAGAATGGGCTCAAAACTTAGATAAAGAACAACAAGCAAATCTATCTCAAGAAGAAAAACTAGCGTTAGCTATCTATAAAACATCTCTTTATTCTCCTATTAATCGAATCATTTTATTGATGAGAGAACAAAATCTTACTTTCCAAGAAGTCATTAAAACACCAGTATGTCTTCAAATTATAAAAGATGAGTATGATCAATACAAAAAGAATTATGAGGCAAGTACAATAAGATTGAGAGGAATGAGGGAAGAAAGAGGGAATGATTCTCAACCAATGAGAGTATATGATTATCTGAATCCAGATTATATGACCTCTTATGAAACTTATTATAAATGTGTAATAAAATCTATTGAACCATTATTAACGGCAGTAACCAAAACAGAGTTAACAGAACCTTTAACTGTATATCGAGCTGCTTGGATGGATACTAGTCAACTTATGAAAGAAGAACAGGCGATAGGAAAAGGATTACTATCTACTTCTTTAAGTAATACTTTCGTTTCTCAATTTTTAGATAGTCGGGGAAGCGATATTAAAGATAAAAGAGGGAAAACTCGTGTAGTTTATAAAATCAATTTGCCTGCCGGTACAAAAATAGCTGCTTTCACAGATTCTATCTTATTAAAATATTCCTATGATCCAGGCTTTCAAGATTCCCAACATGAAATATTAATTGATGGAGATACTTTAGAATATACCTATGAAGATAGTTCTACTTATCAAGAAGATGGAACCGCTACGAAAGTCATCGAAGTAACCGCTAAATTAAAAGAAAATAGTTATCAAGGGCAAAAATAAAAGGAACTCAATTCCTTTTATTTTTTATACTTTTTCATAATCTTTTGATACATTTTCTTTTTAGCAGATACTAGTCTAGCGTAACTATGACTACTTCTTTGATAAGCAAAGAAATCATAAGTACCTTCTTTTTTTACATCAATACCAATAATAAAATCATAAATATTTTGATTTAAATCTTGATATACACAAAGGATACAATGTTGTTCTGGAACAACCATTCCCTCTTCTTCATCTACAAAGATGCACATTTGAACTTTCTTTTCCATATCTTTTGGAATATCAAAAGTCGTAAATCTTTTTTGATTGATATTTTCAGAACTTTCTTGTACTCCTAAAATGGGTTGAGCGGTACTTAAATTATACAGTTTAATATTACTTGCTACTCCATAGCCAATATTTTTTAAATCCAAAGAAATTTGTAAATGACTGTCTCTTTGACTGAGTTTTAAAATTTCTTCTTCCGTTTTATCCTTATATCGTTGTCCACGAACAATAAAAAAGTAAGAGAAACGATCTAAATGAAATAATTTTTCGATAGGACCTAATACCAAATAAGGTTTATGTTCCTCACGATTTTCATTCTTAATGCGGATATATCCCGTATAGATTGTCGCAAAGACAGGAATCACAATTGTCGCAATCGTTAAAATTAGACTTAGATATTCATTCATACCATCACACTCTTACCGAATTATAACAAACTTTTTTTGGTTTGTCTATTCTAGAATATCTAGGGGAACCATATCTTTATTATCTTTATAAATATATAACTTTCCACCTTCATCTAATGTCGCTAATAAGATGTCTTTGGTTTTTACTCCTTTCTCTTGTAGTTGCTTTTCCAACCAGGAAACTTCTTTTCCTAATCTCTTTAAATTCTTTTTCATAATTTTTCCATCAATAATAACATTTCCCACTAAATAACAAGGATTTACTTTTTGATTCATCACTTTCGGAGTTAATGGTTGATATTCGGCATATGGTAAAAAACTCATTTCTCCATTGGCTTCCATGACACCATATTGAATTTGTGATAGATCAAAATACCCTTTAATACGAGCCTCTTCTAACAGATTATTCATATCTAATCCCGCTTTTTTCATATTCTTTTTGAGAAACTTTCCATTTTGAATAATGACGGTAGGCGTCCCCATAAAAAAGCGTCGTAAGAAAATACTATGAAGCGTTAAATGAGAAACAACAAAGGCAACTACTCCAAAAATCAATACGGCTAAAATCCCATCAAACTCAGGAGAATCTAAATTAATCGTCATTTCCGCAGCAAAATTTCCAATCGAAATACCGATTACATAATCAAATAAACTAAATTCCGATACTTGTTTTTTTCCCAATACTTTAGCCACAATAAAAAGTGTCGCAAGAGAAATTAAAGAACGGTATAAAACTGGATAAAAATTAGAAAATCCCATACCATCACCATTTTTAATATGAAAAAATTTTCTATTTCTATACAAAAAAAACTACGATTCGTAGTTTCTATTTTTCTGAAGTTAGACCATATTTACGATTAAACTTCTCTACACGACCTGCCTTAGAAGAATTATTTCCTTCTTTTCCACCTACAAAGAATGGATGACACTTGTCACAAACTTCAACATGTAACTCTGGCTTGTTAGACATAACTGTAAAAGTATTTCCACAAGAGCAAGTTACTTTTGTTTCCATGTATTTTGGATGAATATCTTTTTTCATGTGTCTTTCGCTCCTTCCGCCATGGCTAAAGATAAGCCATAGATAATTAATACTCCCATATTGTAGCAAATATTTTTTAGAATTGCAATACATAAAAACTTGCTAATAAAAATCAATAGTTTTTTGTAAATTTGGTAAATTTATTTTTAAGAAAATTTAAAACATG
>CANQZC010000023.1 GCA_947628235.1 uncultured Bacilli bacterium
ATTGTTTCAAATTACATTTTAACAGATTTATCGCTTTATTTGTATATTTGAGGTCTCACATCAATTGTAACACTACATATAAAAATTTTTACTTTTTAGATTTGTTGTTGAATTCAATATCATTTTATGATAAACTATTAGTAGTGTAAAAGAATAGGAAGGAAGATTCTATGAGTGAAGTAATCAACTTATTTTTCTATTATTTAGAACATAACATTGTTTTTGCTTCCCTTGTAATTGGTTTTGTTGTAGTAGTGATGCTTCTTTCCTTAGCGATTATATTTAAGAAGATTCGTCTTCCAGCATGGAAAGGACTTATTCCTATCTATAACTTGATAGTTCTTTTAGAGGTATTAGAAATTCCTATTTGGATGATTATTTTAGCGTTTATTCCTTTTGCGAATATTATTGCGATTCCTTTCCTATTAGTTGTTGTAGGATGGAAATTAGGAATGTACTGCCATAAAGGAATATTGATGAGGTTAGGACTTATTTTATTAGCGCCTATCTTTTATCCTATTTTAGCAGCCAGTGAGATTCATCTAGAAGGATATGTTCCTGTCTTAGAAGAAGTACCAAAATTAAAGGAATTTAAATTGGATGCTTTAGATGTAGGTGATGTCTCTGTCATAGGAGCTTACAATCTAGATTTAAATACACTAGATCAGTTAGCGCCTACTACAGTAACGCATGCTTATGAACCAAAAGTGATTACTAAGAAGATTAATCCAAATAATCCAGATGATATTGAAATCGCTGCAAATGTTGGTGAGGTAGAAGATTTAAACCGTGTTTTACCGACGGCAGATGACTTAACTTTTGATTATTCTACTCTTTATAAAGATGTAAAAAAGGAAGAAACACCAGTAAAGAAAGAAGAAACAAAAGTCGTAGATGAAAAACCAATTCAAATTATTGAAGATATTCTTCCATCTCCAGAAAAAGAGGAAGAACCAGCAGTAGAAGAGGAAACAGAAGGAGAACCGGAGGAAGAAGAAATTCAAATGCCGGTCATTCACGATATCGTCTTAGAAGCAGCCGAACCTATCGATGCAATGGGACCTATCGCTATCAATCAAAGAGATGACTTCAAAAAGAAAGTAAAAGCGAAGGATGAAGTTATTAAGACTTTCACGAAAGAAGAACTTTTTGCCGAAGATACTCCAAGAGAAGAAACAACACCAGAGTCTACTCCTGTGGAACTAGAGGAACCGCCTGTAGAGGAAGTTCCTGTTTCTGAAGAAGTAACAGAAGCACCAGTGATAGAAGAACAACCAGTAGAAGAAGTTGTTCCAGAAGTACCTCAAGAAGTAGTACCAGAAGAACAATTAATCGAAGAGCCTATCGCTGAAGAGATGCCTGTGGAAGAAGAAAATCCATTTGCTACTTCAGAAATTCTTCCATTAGAAGAAGAGGTAACTACTCCACAAATTGTTCCTTTCGAAAAGAAACCGGAAGAAGATGTTCCGGAAGTAGTAGAATTACCAGTTTATGATGCGCCTGTTGTAGCGGCTCCTCCAACGATGGAAGAAGAACCAAGCGTTGCAGAGCCACCAGATTTACATGTGGAAGAAACGCCAACTGTAGCGGTAGAACCAATTCTATCTCCAGTTGTTCCAGAAATTCCAGAAGTTTCGGAAGAGCCACAGTTTGATCAGATTGTAAGTATGAGCATTGAAGAGCCAGATGCTCTTCCAGTTGGAATCCTTTACAATGATATACAACAAAATCAACCAGTCATGCCAATGAATGGAGATGAAATTTTACCATCCATTGTCGAAGACTTAGGAAATGAACCAGTACAAAGTATCAATCAAGTTATTCAAGATGAGCCAATCATTTCTGATAAACCAGAGATGACTAGAGAAGAAGCAATGGGATTTGGTCCAAGAAAGAGTTTTGGAATTGAAGATCCTATCAATATTGTTCCAGAACCACCACAAATGAATTCTTTATCTAGTAATTATACGGCTTTTTCAAATACACAATATTCTGCACCGGTGATGAATCAACCAATGAATATGAATCAAAATCCTTATGGTGGAAATCAAAATGGATATTCGAATACCATGATGAATACCAATTATATGAATCCTGGAATGAATATGCCAAATAATACGACGATGGGCATGTCACAACCAATGCCAAATGGATATTCTAATCAACCAAATTATACTTCTATTTTCCAGACAGGAAATGGGCAATCTCTATTGCGTCCAGTAGAAAATAGTACACCAGTAGGAGATGGTATGAAGCAATGTCCATCCTGTGGCATGAGAGTTCGTCAAGATTGCCCTGCTTGTATTATGTGTGGATATAGATTTTAGAGGTGGACATGAAGTTTTTAGCCATTTTATTAGGAACCATATTAGGAATTATTGTATTTCTTGCTCTTTTAGCGCTCGTTGGGTATTTTTACCTGCGTAGCAAACTAAAAAGTTTAGGAATTACGGCCAATTCTCTTCGAGATTTAAAAAGAGAATCAGACCGAATTCGGCAACAAGATAGTACGAGAGCAAAGAGTATTTCGGGAATGACCTCGTTAATGCTTCCAAGCATACGAGAAGATTTTCCAGAGTTCAATGAACAAGAAATGTACGCTATGACGGAAGAGGGATTACGAAAGATCTTTAGTGCATTAGAGGCACAGGATAGCACGCTTGTAAAAGAGTATCCACTCGTCCGCGATAGTGTTGCTAAAATCATTGAAGATTATAAAGATTCTGGATGGCAAGAAAAGTATGATGATATTCATTTTCATAAGTTTGCTATCTATCAATACCAAAAGAAGGAAGGAATTGCGACAGTTACAATTTCTACTTCGGTAGAGTATTATTATCAAAAGAAAAATCAAACGAAAGTCCAAGAGGACTATACGAATTATAAAAAACAGGCTCGCTATCAAGTCAAATTCATCTATATTTATGATGAAAAGAAGGTAGGCGATGCCAAATCTTTAGCAATTAATTGTCCAAACTGCGGTGCCCCAATTACCGTATTAGGCCACAAATACTGCGATTATTGTGGGACAGCAGTGAAGGAAGTTAATTTAAAAGCATGGGAACTTAGTTCCTACCAAGAATTTTAGGAAAGAGGGTATATTTTTATGGGTTTAATTAAAGCCGCTGTCGGTGCGATTGGATCTACTATGGGAGATCAATGGCAAGATCTGATCAAATGCGACAATTTAGATAATGAAACACTTATGGTAAAACAAACAACACCAAGTGGACAAATTTCAAAAGGAAGTAGAATTATAGTAGCGCCAGGACAAGTTGCTGTTATCTATGATTCTGGAGCAATTGTAGACGCTACTGCTGAAGAGGGTGTTTACAATTTTGATCAATCTACATCTCCATCTTTCTTTGGTGGCCAATTTGGAGCTGTATTTAAAGAAATGTGGCAAAGATTTACATATAATGGAACACCTGCTAAAGAACAAGCAGTATTCTATTTCAATGTAAAAGAAATCGTAGATAATAAGTTTGGAACTGCACAACCAGTACCATTCCAAGACTGGGGACATGCTATTCCTAACCAAATGTTAGGTACTCTTATGCCAATGGCAGTAAGAATTAAATGTTATGGTAAATATACATTTAAGATTAATGATCCAGCTGTATTCATGAGAGAATTTGCTGGTACTGGAACTGTTGTTAAGAAAGATACACTTTTATCTCAAATGACTTCAGAAGTAAGTGCTGCTTTCCAAAACATCTTAAATGAATTAGGAAACAGTGAACATAAAGTTCCTGCTATGGAATTAAGAAATTATTCTGATGAAATTAAACAAATCATGGATGAGAGAACTTTCGATGAACCAATTCGTAACAGAGGTATAAAATTAGTTGGTTTCTTAGTAGAATCAGTTACTCCAGATGATGATTCTCTTGCTAAGTTCGAAGAATACGAACACAATGCTAACTCAATGATGCAACAAGGTAGAGTTCTTGATGTTATGGAAACAGCTGCTGGTAACGCTAATGGTGCCGCTACTGGTTTCATGGGTGTCGGAATGATGAATATGGCTACTGGTGGAATGTCTGGAGGAGTAATGCAAAATGCTTTCGGACAACCAGGACAAGGTGCTCAACAAGCATTTGATCCATATGCTAAAGCACCAGCTCCTCAAGCACCTGCTGCTCCTGCTGCACCTCAAGGAACACCATGTCCAAAATGTGGAACTGTAACAACTGGTAAATTCTGTTCTAACTGTGGCGCTAGTATGGAAGCTGCTGCACCTGCTGCTCCAGTAGAAAAGAAATGTCCAAACTGTGGTGCTAGTCTATTAGATGGTGCTAAATTCTGTGTTGAATGTGGAACAAGTACAGAACCTGCTCCTGCTCCAACACCTGCACCAGCCGCTCCTGAAGCAACTGCTCCTGTAGCAGAAACTCCAGCAGAAGCTGCACCTCAAGCACCTGTAGAAGCAGCTCCAGTTGCTCCTGCAACAACAGAGGCACCTGCTGCTCCAGCACCTACCGATACAACAACTCCAACAGCTTAAAAGAATGAAGAAATTCATTCTTTTTCTTTTCCTAGGCTATCTTGACAAATAGATAGAAAACATGATATAGTTAAATTGCTAGAAGGTATGGTTTGTCTTTTTTGAAAAACCTACTAATTAACGAATTGGGAGTCAGCGTCTTTAAGTGGTGTTGAAGACCTTGATTTATCGAGGGATCCTAAAGCTTAAAACAAGACACCCACCTGGAAGATCAGGTTTAATCGTTAACTGACGCCTACCTTCTGGCTTTTTTTATGAAGGAGGGAACTATGGAACCCTTATTAAATCAAACTTATGTTATCTTTGACTTAGAAACGACTGGATTAGATCCGAAAATAGGAAATTCTATCATTGAAATAGGGGCTGTTCGAATGAGGGATGGCATTGTTCTTGACCGTTTTGATGAACTGATTCATCCAGATGTTCCTGTCAGTCAAGAAATTACCAATATTACTAGCATTACGAATGAAATGTTAGAGGGAAAACCAAATGAAGAGGAAGTCGTCAAGAAATTCTTATCTTGGGTAAAAGAAGATGAAATTTTAGTCGCTCATAATGCGGCCTTTGATCTTTCCTTTTTAAAGATGGCGCTCTTTAAATATCAATTAGGAAATTTAAATTATGATGTGTTAGATACTTTAGGACTCTCTAGATATTTAGAACCGAATGAGAGATATCATAATCTAACCGTTTTAATGGAACGCTATGAAATTGAATGGGAAGAAGATAAGCATCATCGGGCGGATTATGATTCGCAAGGAACTGGTCTTATCTTATATGAAATGTTAAAAAGATTAGACCGTAGAGGAATTCAATCTAAAGAAGAACTTTTTAAAATTCCTAAAATTTTCTTAAATAAAAGAGTTTAAAGACTCTTTTTTTGTTATAATGAAACTAGGTGATATGATGGGTAAATTATCTAATCTATTAACGATGATAGAATTATTAAATACGGGACAGAAATATTCAATAGAAGAACTCTCTAATCTTTTAGAAGTAACGCCTAGAATGGTTCGTTTTTATAAAGAAGAAATGGAAAAAGCAGGGATTTTTATAGATACCATCTATGGACCATACGGAGGATATGTGTTATCCAAAAGAGTAAATCTTCCCATGCGTAGTATTACCAAAGAAGAAATTACTTTTTTAGAGAAAAATTTAAAGAATTTATCGGAGGAAGAAAAAAAAGAAACGAAACTAATTCTCGATAAATTAAATGGAATCGTCTCTTCAGAAGTCATGAATCCTTTCACCTTAAAAGACGAAAATCTAGAAAAATATAATTTATTATCACGAGCAATCAAAGAAAAAAGGAAAGTAAAAATTCTTTATTACTCTTATCATAAAGGGGAAAATGAAAGAGTAATAGATCCGTATCAAATCTTTCATTTAGAGCAGGGTTGGGCAGTCGCAGCTTACTGCGAAGTAAAAAAGGATCTGCGTCATTTTGAATTTTCAAGAATTTTAAAAATCGAATTGTTGGAAGAAAAATATACTGTTTTAAAATAGTGACGAGATATTACCACATTCTCTGTTATGATATAGTTGAGGTGGTAATATATGGAAGAAAACTTTTTACTACTTCGAGATCGTGTTTTAGATGCGCTAGAAGTAACAGAGAAAGAAGCTTTATTTCATCAATTGAAAAAGATTTCAGGACCGACAATCTTTGCGGGAGCAGGTGGATCTAGAGTAGTAGCCGAGTTTGCTAAACTAGTGCTAGAAAAGAAGAATTCTCTTTTAGGGATTTCCCTTTCTCTTAGAGATATTCATTATCTAGAACTTAAGAATTATCAAAATTTATTTATTGTTAGTTATAAAGGAGAAAATCAAGGAGTGAAAGAGGCAAGAAAACTCTCTCTCACAAGATATCTTTTCACTTCTAAGAGGGAAGAAGAAGGATATGAAACATTATCCTATCAGCGAAAAATAAAAGAAGAGAAGAGTTTTATTTCTCTTGCGACAACATTAATTCCTATTTCTTTATTACTGGATTACTACCAATCGAATATTCTTCCTTCTTTTTTGAAAGAGGAAGACATTTCTTATCCTTATTCTATTACTTCTTTTGAAATTTTTACAGGAATTGATACTATGGTAGCGGCTACTTTCTTAGAATCTACGATTGTTGAGGCGGGATTAGGAACTGTGATTCTCCACGATAAATATGATTATTGTCATGGTAGAAGTACCTATGGGAAGAAGAGTTGTTGTATCTATCTTTTACAAGAAAGAAAAGACTTAGATAATACTCTATTACAAGTATTAGAACAAAATAAAAGAAAGATTATTCTTCTCAGTAGCTCTTCGAAGGATTCAGTAATCGGACAATACCAATTATTATTAAAGAGTATGTTTCTTACAAGAGAAATTGCTAGAAGGGAAGGAAAAGATTTATCTGATGTGAAATATGATTTCAAAATCGTTCCTACCGTATACCATTTTGAGGGGGAAATGTAATGAGAATTTTTGGCGTTGGAGACTTAGTCTGTGATCTATATTATCAGGATTCCAAATTGGTCGGTTGTGATGGTGGAAAGAGTTTTGCGAATATCCTAGTCAATTTAGCAGATACTTTTCCTACCTATCTTTGGGGAACGGTAGGAGAGGATATTTATGGGGATATCGCCCTTCAATCGTTAAGAGATTTACATGTCAATACGAAGTATGTTCGAAGAGAAAAAGTGTCTACCAGGCTATTTTACATTGATATTGACAAAGGTATCACGCAAAAAAGAAACTTTGAAACGAAAGAAAAGACTTGGTACCCTAAAAGTCTCGTAAATCCTAATATTTCATCGATATTAAAAGAGGATGATATTCTCATCTTTGATAGTATCAATGAAACTAATCAAAAGATAATGAATAGTACAAAAGTAAGAAAAATGCTAGATATAGGTTATGAGAAAGAATTATTCGCTTATACAGATCAAGAGCTTATCTCTTTCTTTCAACAAAGGTTTACCATTCTAAATTTAAATGGAAGAGTAGAGAAATATCTTCTGTCTCGCTTCCATACACTTGACATTCTCCATGCCGATTTCATTATCATTACCTATGGAAAGAGAGGGGCGAAATTCCTCTTTTCCAATCAAGAATATGTCAAGGAACTAAATGTCACTCAAAAAGAAGTAGATGCGAATGGATTAGGGGATTTATTCTTTTCTTGTTTTCTAAGAATGTATCTACAGGAAAATCGGATAGATAAAAATCTTATTGATAAAACATTTCTAGAAGCTACGAAAAAGACCACTCTTTTAGCGACGAAAATAGGCGCTAGAGGACATTTACATTCTCTTTATTCCTTAGATTCAAATTTTAAAGAAAAAGAATTGCTTTAAAAAATATTCTTTGATAAGATAATAATAGATAGGAGTGATAAGATGTATAATCAACCAGTGCAGAACCAAATGTATAATGCTGGAACCCCAGCCAATAATGATAAGATGATGTTTTATATTTACCTTGCTTGTTGTGCAGCAGTCGTAGTAGGATGTTTTTTACCTTTTGCAACCATTAGTGTTTTAGGATTTTCTCAAAGTATTAATTTTGTATCTAATGGAGATCAAACCGCAGATGGTATTTTAGTTATTGCTGCTATTGTTGTTGCTGCTGTTTTCGTATTTAAGAAGAAACATATAATAGCGCTCGTTTTACAAGGTATTGGAGCTGCTATTTTCCTACATGATTTCTTCAATGTAAAAGAAGTGATGAGTAATAGTTATGGAACGGGAAAGATAGGAATTGGAGCATGGATTATTCTAATCGGACTTATTGGAGCCTGTGTTCTAGCATTCTTATTATGGAGAAAGGAAGCTTCTAATCCTGTAGCGAAACCTCAAGTAATTACCAATACCTATACTCCAGGTGCGATTCCTCAAGTTCCAACCGCACCAACACAACCTACTTCTGGTACAACTTGTCCTTATTGTGGTTCTCAAAAACGGCCTGATCAAGCATTCTGCCCAAATTGTGGCGCAAAAGTTTAAGAGTCGAAAGACTCTTTTTTTGTATAAAAAATTTTTCTTTCACTCATGATAAAGTAGAAAGGAGAATTTATGGCACGCCACAAAGTAGATATCTGTGGTGTGAATACTGCGGAACTAAAAGTTTTAAAAAAGGAGGAAATGGTAGAACTTTTTCAAGCCTATAAGAGAGGAGATCAAAAAGCTAAAGAGCAATTGATTGAAGGAAACTTAAAATTAGTGCTTTCTATTTTGCGTAGATACAACAATCGAACGGATAATATGGATGATCTTTTTCAAGTAGGATGTATTGGACTTATTAAAGCAATTGATAATTTTGATCTATCCCATGAAGTTCGTTTTTCTACCTATGCTGTTCCGATGATTCTAGGAGAAATTAAACGCTATTTACGCGATAATAATAGTGTTCGAATTGCTCGTAGTATTAAGGATTTAGCATATAAAATTTCAAAATTAAAAGAAGAACTTACCTTAGAATTAGGAAGAGAACCCAGCGTATCCTTGTTAAGTGAGAAAAGCGGAGTAGAAGAAGCAGAAATCGTTTTGGCACTAGAATCCTTAAAAGATTCTATTAGTATGTTTGAACCTATCTATAATGATGGAGGGGATGTTATCTATCTATGTGATCAATTAGAGGATAAAACAGGAAAAGATTATTCTTGGGAAGAAAGATTAAGTCTCAAAGAAGCCTTACTTCTTTTAAAAGAAAAAGAAAAATATGTCATTGAATCTAGATACCTATATGGAAAAACACAGATGGAATTAAGTGAAGAACTAGGAATCAGTCAAGCCCAAATCTCACGATTAGAAAAAAGCGGGATTGAACGAATGAAGAAAAAGATTCTATAAAAATACTCCTTTTCAAAGAGAAGAGAATTCTATATAATAGAAGTAGGTGATTGGATGAAAAAGAAGTTTCAAGTAGAAAAGGAAGAAGAAATTCTAACCTATTTAGAAGAGAAAACGGACTATTCCAAGAAAAAATTAAAATCCATGGTAAAGTATCATCAAATTTTAGTGAATGGCAAAAAAATAAAGTTGCCACTTTCTTTAAAACAAGGAGATGAAGTTTCGCTTACAACCGAAGAAATTCTTTCTCTTCCTTTTGAAATTATCTATGAAGATCAAGAACTTTTAGTCGTCAATAAAAAAGAAGGATTACTTACGATTGCGAATGGCAAAGGAGAAGAAAATCTTTATCACCAAGTCTTAGAATATCTTCATCATAAAAAAGAGATGGTTTTTATCGTCAATCGGTTAGATAAGGAAACTTCTGGCATTGTTTTATTTACTAAAAACGAAAGACTGAAAGAAGCACTACAAAAAGATTGGAATACTCTTGTAGTCGAAAGAAACTATGTAGCGATTACGACTGGCAATCCTCTGTTAGAAGATTCTATTCAAAGTTATTTAAAGGAAGAAAAGAATACATTCGTCCATAGTGCGAAAGAAGGGAAATTAGCGATTACCAATTACTGCAAGAAGAAATCGAATGGTCCTTATCATCTGTTAGATATCTCTATTCAAACGGGAAGAAAAAATCAGATTCGTGTTCATCTAAAAGAGAAAGGAATTCCTATTTTAGGAGATAAAAAATATGGAGGAGAGAGAGCTTCTCGATTATTTCTTCATTGTTATCATCTTTCGTTTTATCATCCAAAAACAAAAAAATTATTATCTTTTGATGCGAAAATTCCAAAAGAATTTTTAAAATGGTTCTCGTTTTAAAAATTCTTTTCTTTTTTTAGGTTATTTTTATTGCTTTTTCACATACTTTATAATATAATAGAAAACCATTGTTAGGGGGGTCACACTATGAAAAGAAAATGTATTTCTATGCTTCTTCTTTGCCTTCTCATTTGTCTATCAGGGTGTGAAAAGTATACGAAAGTAAAAGAGTATACTTTAGATGGAAAAGCAGTTCAGTTCCAATTACCAAATGCTTGGGATACTGTAGAAGTATTAGATTCTTCTTTAGAACTTAGCCGTTCCTATGCCGATTTAAAAGCTTCTATCTATCATCCTTCAGAATTAGATGGAATTACTCCTAAAGATTTACTAGAAGAGAAAATTAAAGAAGAAATGAAGGATAAAAAGGACGCTAGATTAGTAGAAGAATACCCTGTTAGTTCTACTCGTGATAGAAAGATCTATTCAGTTTTATACAGTGCTGAAAAAGATGGCAAAGAAGAGCAGTACTACATGAATATGATGCATTTTTTAGGAACAGATACATATGTCTATGTAGTTTATGTAGCGACTAGTTACTATATGCGTTATAACATGGATGATATCAATCGTGTTTTACTTCGCATGGAGTGGAATGGAGAAGAAAGAGACTTAGCGTTTGAATAGTCTTTTTCTTTTTTTATACCATACAATAAAATAGGTGGTTGTATGAAAATCTCAGAATTGCAAGAAAAAGATGTAGTCAATTTAAAAGATGGGAAAAAAATAGGTAATATCGTCGATATTAGTATTGATAAAGAAGGAAATATGCGAGGAATTATGGTGGAAAGATACCGGTTCTTTCTTTCCCTTTTTACCAATCATATGGTAGAGATACAGTGGAACCAAATTGCGAAAATTGGGAAAGATGTCATACTTGTCAATTTAGAATAAATGATGCTATAATAAAATTGGTGATGTTATGAAAATACTTCTTTATACAGAAGGGTTAAAAACAATCCGTAAATCTGGTCTAGGAAAAGCCATTACTCATCAGATGAAAGCACTAGAAGATAATGGAGTAGAATATACGACGAATTTAAAAGATGACTATGATTTACTTCATATTAATTTTTATGGACCAAAGTCTTATTTATATGCAAAAAAAGCGAAGAAAAAAGGCAAGAAAATCGTTTATCATGCCCATTCTACCGAGGAAGATTTTCGAAATTCCTTTCTCTTTAGTAATCTTGTTTCGCCTCTTTTTAAAAAGTGGTTAATTCGTTGTTATAGTTTAGGAGATTATATTATCACCCCAACCGAATATTCTAAGAGATTACTATTAAACTATCATATGAAGCCTCCTATTCGCGCTATCAGTAATGGGGTGGATACTACTTTCTTTGAAAGAGATGAAAAAAAAGGACAAGAATTTCGGAAAACATATGGTTATTCTAAAAAGGATAAAGTCATTGTGGGAATCGGTCTTTACATTAAAAGAAAGGGAATCTTAGATTTTGTCGAGTTAGCAAAAAGAATGCCAGAATATCAATTTATTTGGTTTGGTCATAGTCCATTATGGGCCTCTCCTCATGAAATTAGAAAAGCAGTTCATACCAAACTTCCTAACCTTTGTTTTGCTGGATATGTGGAGTCTAGTATGATTAAAAGTGCCTTAAGTGGGGCCGATTTATATCTATTCCCAACCTTAGAAGAAACGGAAGGCATCCCTATTATCGAAGCTCTTACTTCCAAGATTCCAACTCTTATTCGAGATATTCCTGTCTTTGAAGAGTATGAAGCAAATAAGGTTGTTTATAAAGCGAAAAATATTGATGAATTTGAAGAAAAAATTCGTCAGATTTTAAATCATAAACTTCCATCTCTAGTAGAAAAAGGATATCAAGAAGCAAAGAAAAAAGATGTAAAGAAGGTAGGAAAAGAATTGATTGATACCTACCGTGAGGTGTTAGATGGAAAACAAAAAAACTAAAATTGTTCTATTATTAGTAGGACTTGGACTTCTCTTTACGGTACTTCTTCTTTTCGCCTTTCAAGAAAAAGAAAAGGAAAAATACAGTATTAGTTTTAAAGCAATGAATGTTCCGATTACTATCGATATCTATGATACGAATGAGAAAAGGGCAAAAGAAGCCTTAGAGGAAGCCAAAGAAATCTATCTTACTTGGGAAGAAGTATTGAAAGAGGATGGCGAATTAAAAACGATTCGGGAACATTCTTCGAAAGAAGAAAATCTAACGATTTCAAGTGAACTTTATGAATTTTTAAAAGAAGGAAAAAGTTGGTATGAAAAGACGGATCAAATATTAAATATCGTCGATGGAAATGCCTATGCGGCATGGAAAGAAGCTATTGCAGAGAAAAGAAAACCTACGAAAAAAGAATTAAAAGAAAGTACTGCTATCGATACCCTTCGTCTTTTAAGCAATTCCAAAATTGAAAATCAACCGATGAATATTCAAGTAGACTTTATAAAAATGGGCTTTGTGACGGAGAAAGTAGCGCAGTTATTAGAGAAAAAAGGAATCTCTTCCTACCTAATTAATGCTTTTTATGTCATTCGGGCAGGAGAGTATTATCAATCAGATGGAAACTATCTATTAAAAATTGGTAGTGCGTATGAAAATGAAGAAAAAAATACGCTTTCTTCTGTTCGTTTTGAAAATCGCGCCATCGCTACGAAAACCGTATATCAAAATGCTTATTATTTAAAAGACGAAAGAATTAGTTACTATTTAAATCCAACGACCAAAGAACCTATCGATGATAAATTAAGTGTCGTTGTCATTGCTGAAGATAGTCTAACAGCAGAGGCAATTGCCACTACACTTTTCTTACTTCCTGTTCCAGAAGGACAGCAATTTCTAGCAGAGAAGTATCCAGATGTCGCTGCTTCTTGGTCTTATGTTACAGAGGATGGAGTCAATCGAAAAGTATCGACAGAGAATTTCTTCAATTACATTTCTTATTAAAGGCGAATAGCCTTTTTTTATTGAATAAAAAAGGATTCTTTGATATAATGAAAAAGTAGCGTGGTGAGAATTATGTATTTAAAGAAAATCATCGCTCAGGGTTTTAAATCCTTTGCAGATAATACCGTTTTAGATTTTGAAAACAATATCGTTGGGATTGTAGGACCAAACGGCAGTGGCAAAAGTAATGTCGTAGATGCCGTTCGTTGGGTATTAGGAGAACAATCTGTCAAAGCCCTTCGTGGAGATGAAAACATGACCGATGTTATCTTTGCTGGTAGTAAAAGTAGAAATGCGATGGGAGTAGCTTCTGTTACTTTAGTCTTTGATAATCATGATTCTTATCTTCCTTTAACTTTTGAGGAGATTGCTGTCAAAAGAAGACTTTATAAAGATGGAACAAACGAATATTTTATCAATAATGATAAAGTAAGATTAAAAGATGTCACGGATCTTTTTATGGATAGTGGAATTGGAAAAGAATCCTTCAATATCATTGGACAAGGAAAAATTGATGAAATATTAAAAAGTAAGCCGGTAGAGAGAAGATCTATCTTTGAAGATGCTGCTGGCGTTTTAAAATATAAGAAAAGAAAAGAAGAAGCTCTTCGTAAACTAGATAAAACACATGAGAATATGAATCGTGTAGAAGATATTATTAAAGAGTTAGAAATTCAAGTAGAACCTTTAAAAGAACAAAAAAGAAAAGCTTTAGAATATTTTGACTTATCTGAAGAATTAAAGAACTTAGAAGTTTCTTTAGTAACGGCAGATATTACGAAATTAAATCAAAAATATCAAGAAAATAAAACCAAAATAGAAAATTTAAATCTAGAACTTTCCGGAATCTCTACTTCTAATACCAAATATGAAACAGATATTTTAGCAATCAAAAAGAAAGAAGAAGAACTTGATCAAAAACAAAGTAATCTTCAAAAAGAATTGTTAGAATGGACTACTAAAGTAGAAAAACTAAAGGCCCAAAAAGAAATGGCCAAAGAACGACAAAACTATGAAGTAGAAAATGCGAAAATTCATCAAGCCATTTTAGATTTAAAAGAGACAACTCTCCGTTTACAGAATGATTGCGCGCTTTATGAAACAGAAATGAAAGTACTTTTAAAAGAATTAGAAGAAAAGGAAGGCGTCAAAGAAAAGTTTACTTCGAAAATTGAAAGTTGGAAGAAAGAGAGAAATGCTTTAGAAGAGGATTTAACGCAAGATGTTCGAAAAGAAAATGTCATCAAAGCAAAGATTTTTTCCTTAGAAGAAAGTATTGAAAATAATGCTAGTCTTCCATACGCTGTAAGAAGTGTTTTAAATCATCCGCGGTTAGCAGGAATTCGAAATACGATTGGAAAGTTAATAGAAGTAGAAGAGAAGTATGCAACTGCCATATCTGTTGCTTTAGGAACGGCTTCTAACTATATCGTGGTAGAAAAAGAAGAACATGCCAAAGCAGCTATTCAGTATTTAAAAGAGAATAAGGTTGGAAGAGCCACTTTCTTTCCTCTTTCTGTCATTACGGGACATACCTTAGAAGATAGTCTTTTAAATACCTTTAAGAAAGAAAAAGGATTCCTAGATATAGCGTCTAATCTCGTTCAGTATGACCCAGAATATGAAGATATTATAACGAATCAATTAGGAACGATACTCGTCGTAGATACTCTAGATCATGCTAATTTACTCCATAAAAAGTTAAACTATAAATATCGTATCGTTACCTTAGAAGGAGAGTATCTTCATGTCGGAGGTTCTCTTACTGGAGGAGAAGTAAAACAAAAGAATTCTTTTAATGAAAAATATGAATTAGAAAAATTGTTAGAAGAACTTCATGAATTAGAAAAGAAAATTCAGATAAGAGAAGAAGCTTTAAATCAGAAAGATTATGATTTAAAAGCCAAAGAAGATGAATTGTATCTCCTTGAAAAAGATATCCTTCTCTGGCGCGAAAATGCGAAAGAAAAAAGTAAAAAAATCAAAGAAGTACAAGAAGAAATCGAAATGAAAGAAGCAAATATCGCGGGAATGGAAAAGAAAGAAAACCATTCTTTAAGTGAAGAAGAGGATACCATTTTAGAAGAATATTATCAGGCATTAAAGGAAAAAGAACAAGTGGAAGCTCTTCTCAGTCAACTACAGACCGAAAAAGTAAAGATTTCTGATGAACGTGCTAATTTTGAATATGCTTCTAAAAAAGAGAATGCTCTTTACTTAGAAAAGAGTAAAGAACTTCATGAATTAGAAATTGAAGTCAATCGTAGTGATGTCAAACTAGATAACCTTCTTTCTCTTTTAAATGAAACTTACACGATGACTTATGAATTTGCCAAAGAAAATTATTTCCTTACCATCGATATGGAAGAGGCAAGAACGAGAGTAGGAACTTTAAAGAGAAAAATCAAAGACTTAGGACCTGTTAATCCGGAAGCTCCTCAAGAATATGATCGTGTCAGTGGTAGATATGAGTTCTTAGTCAAACAACAAGAAGATTTAGTCAAAGCAGAAAATACATTGTTAGAAATTATTCAGGAAATGGATCAAGTTATGGAAACGAACTTTGAAAAGACATTTGAACTTATCAATCAACACTTTAAAGAAACATTCCAAGAACTTTTTAAAGGTGGAACTGCTGCTTTAAAATTAACAGATCCAACCAACTTATTAGAAACAGGAATTGAGATAGTAGCGTCCCCTCCAGGAAAGAGTTTAAAAAGTATTTCCCTTTTAAGTGGAGGAGAAAAAACATTCACAGCTATCAGTTTACTATTTGCAATTTTAAAAACTCGTCCAATGCCATTTTGTATCTTGGATGAGGTAGAAGCTGCCTTAGATGAAGTCAATGTTGAATCTTTTGGCGAATATATTCAAAAACTAAAAGAAAAGACCCAGTTTATTGTCATTACCCATAAAAAGAAAACGATGGAATATGCAGATACGCTTTATGGAATTACGATGCAAGAAAGTGGCGTTAGTAAACTTGTTTCCGTGAAATTAGGAGAAATAGAGAAGTAGAAAATATTTTCTGCTTTTTCTTTTTATGATATAATTTAAGTGGTGATGGTATGGTATATCTAATTTATGGAACAGAAAACTTTTTATTAGAAAAAGAACTTCAAAAAATTCTCAAAAAAGAAAAGATAGAAGAAATTGCTATTTCTCACTACGACTATACCATTGATTCTTTAAAAACCATTTTAGAAGATGCCCAAACTGTTCCTTTCTTTGCTGAGAAAAAAGCCATCATCGTAGATAATGCCACTTTTTTTAATCGTGGGAAAGGGGAGGAAGGAGAATATCTTCTACTACTAGATTATTTTGATCATCCCAATGAATTTACGCATCTTCTATTTTTAAATCATAATGCGACTATCGATACCACCAAAAAAATTAGTAAAAAATTAAAAAGTATTGGTGTTATCAAAGAACTTACTACTTCTAGTCCAATGAGTGAAGTAGAAGAAATGTTAGAAGGATACGAGATTTCTAAATCTACGATTCGTCTGTTACAAGAAAGAGTAGGCGAAGACTTATCCCTTCTACAAGAAGAAACTAACAAATTAAAACTCTATAAATATGAAGAAAAAAAGATTACGGAAGAGGATGTTAAAAATTTAACGACCGTAACTTTAGATACGGATATTTTCCGTTTTATTGACTATATTATCCAAAAAGAAAAAGCCAAGGCTTTTACAATGTATGAAGAAATGATAAAAGAAGGAGAAGAACCAATCAAGATGATTGCGTTACTTGCCAGTAAATTTCGTTTGATGTATCAAGCTTGTGAATTAACGAGATTAGGGTATTCCCAAGCCGATATCTCTTCTACCTTAGGAGTCCATATCTATCCTGTGAAATTAGCTATCCAAGCTGGATTAAAATATGATAGTCGGGTACTTCTTTCGTATATGAAGAGATTATCGGAGTTAGATATTTCTATTAAAACAGGAAAAATAGAACCTGTTTTAGGATTAGAACTTCTTCTTTTGTCGGTATAACAAGGAGGATTTTTTATGCTATATATCAACCAAAAGAGAAGATTGAATCCCGAAGAATCTTTTGTACTTTTAGATTTTGATCGAACTCTTACTACTTTCGATAGTACCATTACTTGGGGATTATTAGAAGAAAGTCCCTTGATTGACCCTAATTATCGCAGAGAATCTATCACTTTATATCAAAAGTATCGTCCTATCGAAATCGATACTAAAATCCCGTATGAAGAAAAAGCAAGACTCATGGTAACATGGTGGCAAGATACTGCTAGTCTACTTTCGAAATATCACATCTATGAAAAGACAATGAAGCAAATTTTATCTTCTTCGCATGGTCTTACTTTACGAAAAGATAGTCTTTCTTTCTTAAAGAGAATGGAAGAGTTAGAGGTTCCTGTCATCATCGTAAGCGCTGGTCTTGGAAACTTAATTGAAGAATATTTAAAAAGAATGGGTGTTCTTTCTTCTAACATTACCATTCTATCTAACTTTTTTCTATATGACCAAGACCGTATTATTGGAATTAAAGAGTCTTTGATTCATGCTTTAAATAAAGATAAGTTAGAATATCCTAGTTTTCTGAAAGGAAAAACAGGACTACTTTTTGGCGATCAAATAGAAGATCAAAAGATGGGTACAAACTTAGATACCATCAATATTGGTTTTTGTGATATAGAGAATGGTCATTTAGAAGAATATATGAAGTCTTTTGATGCTGTGTTAACAGGAGATACTTCCTTTGATACGGCTGCGAAAGTATATATGAAAAGATATGAAAAAAAAGAAAGATGTCATTGAGACATCTTTTCAATTGCATCATATACTTTTTTTAAATCGGTTTCATACTTACTTGTTGTTTTAGGATGGTAATACTTTCGATTCTTTATCTTATCAGGAAGATACTGCTGTTTTACAAAAGCATGAGGATAATCATGGGGATATTTATATCCAAAAGCAGTTGTTTTAATATGATCAGGAACATTTCCAGTATTTCCTTCTTCAATATCTTTTAGAGCTTCCTCTAAGGCAATATGCGCTGTATTGGATTTAGGAGATAAGGCAAGATCAATCACCATGACAGAAAGGGGAATTCTAGCTTCTGGAAGTCCTAATCTCTCACAAGCATTAATACAAGCATCTACTCTAGGCCCCATATTAGGATTCGCAAGACCAATATCTTCATATGCAATTACCGTCATTCGCCGATAAATACTATCTAAATCTTCGGCTTCTATTAACCTAGCAAGATAATATAGAGAAGCATTTACATCAGATCCCCGAATACTTTTTTGAAAAGCAGAGATAACATCATAATGACCATCCCCATCTTTATCATGAAAGAAAACAGGTTTACTATGAATCGTCGAAATAATCTCTGAAGTAATCTTGCCATCGGAAGAAGAATAGTACGCCATCTCTAATAAATTATAGGCACTTCGCATATCGCCACCACTTATTGCAATCATCTTTTGAAGAGCTTCTTCCTCCACCTTACAATTCTTTAAAAGAGAACTTTTGATAGCTCGTTTTAATCCTTCTTGAACATCTTTTTCTGAAAGTTCTTTTAATTCAAAAATCTGACATCTACTTCGAATCGCTGGATTAATTTTATGATAAGGATTAGAAGTAGTCATTCCAATGAGGGTAATTAATCCATTCTCTAAATAGGGAAGGAGTAGATCTTGTTTATCTTTATTTAATCGATGAATTTCATCCATTAAAACGACCATGCCATGATACATCTTCGCTTCTTCAATAACAATATCAAAGTCTTTCTTCGTATTGATCGTAGCGTTTAACATTCGATAAGGAATTCCTAATTCATTTACGATAGCAATCGCTAAAGAAGTTTTTCCAATACCTGGTTTTCCATAGAGAATCATCGAAAAAATCTTCTGATTTTGAACTAAATTATATAGGACTTTTCCTTTTCCAATTAAATGCTTTTGGCCAAGGACTTCCGAAATTGTTTTTGGACGCATTTGAAGCGCTAAAGGTTCTTGATTCATATTCTCACCAATTCCATTCTATCATAAATTTAGATATCAAACAATTGTTCTTTTCTCTTTTTAAAAAACTGTGATATAATGAAATAGTAAGGATAGATGGTATATGGAAGAACAGATTACAAATTTTAAAACATATCTATTAATCGAAAAAAAATATAGTACCAATACCATTGAATCTTATACTCGGGATTTGCGTAAATTCAATGAGTTTCTTCATAAAGAACCAAGTCAAATCAAAGAAAAAGATATCCATGATTATTTAAAGTATCTAAAGGAAGAAGGAATCCAAGAACGAAGTATTTCTAGAGTTATCTCTTGTTTAAAATCGTTCTATAAATTTCTCCTAATAGATAAAGTGGTTACGAAAAATCCTATGGAAAATATTGAGATTCCCAAATTAAAGAAGAGTCTACCTCATACCTTATCGGAAGAAGAAGTAAATGCTTTACTAGAAGTTCCTTTAGTAGATCACTTTAGTTATCGAAATAAAGCGATGTTAGAACTTCTTTATGCTTCTGGACTTCGTGTTAGTGAATTAGTTTCTTTAACACTCCAAGATATTGATTTAGAAAACGCTAGTTTAAGAGCAATGGGGAAGGGAAGTAAAGAAAGAATTGTTCCTATGGGAGAATATGCCCGTCACTTTGTTCAAATTTATCTAGAAGAACATCGTCCCTTTTTAATAAAAAAGGAATATAATGACTATCTTTTTCTCAATAATCATGGGAAGAAACTAACGAGACAAGGATTTTTTAAAATGATAAAAGAACGAGCTAGAGAAGCTGGTATCAAAAAGGAGTTATCTCCTCATACCTTACGCCATTCTTTTGCGACTCATCTTTTGAATCATGGCGCAGATTTACGAAGTATCCAAGAACTTTTAGGACATAGTGATATCTCTACCACACAGATTTATACGCATGTTTCAAATGAACATTTAAAAGAAAATTATAAAGAATTTCACCCACATGGGGAATAGGAGGAATTATGAAATTAACGAAAATAACAGAAACAATTTTTAGAGAATATGATATTCGGGGAATTTGGGAAGAGGAAATTACCGAAGATGTGGCTTATACGATAGGAAGAAGTTTTGCCTCATATATTCAAAAAGATGGCTTAGAACAAGTCATTGTAGGACATGATAATCGTCTTTCTTCACCAATGATTCATGAAGCATTACTTCAAGGATTACAAGAAAGTGGAGCGCACATTATCGATTTAGGACTCGTTACTACACCAATGTATTACTATGCGAAAAAGAAATATCAAGTTCCTACCGGAATTATGATTACCGCAAGTCATAATCCTAAAGAATATAATGGGTTTAAAATCTCTTTTTCACTAGACGGAAATGCTTGTGGAAAAGAGATTACAGATTTTAGAGATTATACAAATGCTTTAAACTTCCAAGAAAAAGAAGGAAATATTGAAAAAATAGAGATAGAGCAAGAATACTTAGAAGAGGTAAAGAAAAGCATTTCTTTAGGAGATAGAAAAGTAAAAGTGGTTTTCGATTGTGGTAACGGAACTGGCTCTATTATTATTCAAAAGATATTAGAGATGTTTGATGTCGAATATCAACTTTTATACTGTGATTCTGACCCAGAGTTTCCAAACCATCATCCAGATCCATGCGTTCGGGAAAATATGAAAGATCTCTCCTTAAAAGTCAAAGAATTAGGATATGATTTAGGAATCGGTATCGATGGAGATGCGGATAGAGTAGGACTTGTCGATGAAAATGGAAATATTCTTGGTAGTGATTTAATTATGTTAATTGTCTATCGTAGTTTAGCAGCCACAATGAAACATAAAAAAGCCGTTTATGATGTGAAATGTTCGAAAACCTTAATTGATGGATTAAAGGAATTAGGACTAGAAACAGAAATGGCACGAACTGGAAATTCTTATATGAATTTGAAAATTAATCAAGAAGATTATGATTTTGGAGGAGAATACTCTGGACATCTTTGGTTTAGAGATAAATGGCCAGGATTTGATGATGGAATTTATGCCGGAATGAGACTCGTAGAAATTTTATCTCATACCACCAAGAAAACAAGTGAACTATTAGAGAATATTCATACTTACTATTCGACCGAGGAATTAAAGTTCCATGCTCCTGACGAAATCAAATTTGAAGTAGTCGAAAATATAAAAGAGTACTGTCGTGAAAAAGGATATTCTATGGTAACAGTAGATGGTGTTAGAGTAGAATTTGAAGATGGATGGGCACTAGTTAGATGCTCTAATACGGGACCTAATATTACAGCGCGTTTTGAGGCTAGAAAAGAAGATAGATTGAAAGAAATTGAAGAAGAATTTACTTCCCTATTAACCAGTTACTTATCTTAAAGAAAGATTTGCGAATCTTTCTTTTTTATGCTAAAATAACGAACTATGGAGGCAGAAATATGGTTCAATTAAACTCTTTATCGAAAAAAGAACAAGGAAAATCTTTAATTGATAGTTATCCTAAAATCTTATTAAAGAGAATTGCGAATCCCTTTTTAAAAGCGGCTAGTAGTGTTAAAGTTACTTATCGTTTAAAAAGAGAAAATCAATATCATGCTATTGCTAAAAGACCTATCATTTTTCTTGCTAACCACAGTTGTTTTCAGGATACTCCTATCGTTTGTAAAACAGTAAAAAAACATTCCTATATTCTAACTGGAGTACAAAAACTAGAACCACTAGATGAATTTTTCTTTCATGCGAATGGAGCTATCTTTGTAGATCGTAAGAAAAAAGAAGATATGGCACTTTCTAAAGAAGCCATGGAAGAATACTTAAAAAGAAATCAAAGTTTAATTGTCTTTCCGGAAGGTACTTGGAATTTATCTGATGCTCTTCTCGTTTTAGAACTAAAATGGGGAATTGTGGAAGTAGCCAAAAATGCCAATGCTCAAATTATTCCTATCTCTTTAGACTATGATACAGAGCATAAAATCTGTCATACAAAGTTTGGAAGTCCAATTCTCGTAGAAGATTATGCCACAAAACAAGAAGCGATTGCTGCGATTCGTGATACGATGGCAACCTTGCGTTGGGAACAAATCGAAGCTTATCCAACCTTGACAAGAGATGAGAAAACATTAGAAAAATTAAGACGAAGAAAAACGGAAGTATGTGAAGAATATCCACTCTTTGACTATGACTATGAACAAAGTGTTGTTTTTCATAGTTATGATAGTCCTGAGAAAGTATTTGAACCAATTAAGAAACTAACGATTACAAAACAAAATGCCTTTTTATTTAGTAAACAAAATAAAGGGATTTGGTAAGGATGATTTTCATCCTTTTTTAATTTACTTTTTTGCCTAAGAATGGTATACTTATGTTGATAGGATAGAGGATTGCTTATGTTTAATTTATATATACCAGTCTGTGGATTCTTTTGTGCATTATTACTATGTATTTGTTTCTTTTCTAAAAAGAGAATAAAGAATAATGAAACCAAAATCTTTTCTTGGATGTTAATTACTAGTTTTCTAGATTGTATTCTCATGGTATCTATTATTACGATTGCTTACCTCTTTAAAGAACAAATATTTCTTTTAAAAATTTTAAATAAAATCGATTATATTCAATTTTTAGTTTGGATATGGTTACTCTTTTTATATGTGTATTATATTTCCGTACAAGGAAAAGAGAAGGGAGAAAGGGCGTATCAAAAGACATTTCAATATACCAGTGTTTTAACAGCGGTAGAAGCAGTTCTTATTGTGGCATTTCCAGTAGAACTATTCAATACTGGAAAAACGATGTATAGTTATGGAACATCCGCAAATCTCTTATATGCTTTTTGTGGAATTGATATCCTATTTATCCTTCTTGCTATTTTCTTAAATTCCAAAAGTTTTAAAAATAAAAAGTATTTACCTTTCTATGTATTTATGGTTTTTGCAATAGTTGTTATGCTTCTTCGAATTATCAATCCTGGACTAGTTATCGTTACGGCCGTTCTTGCTTACTGCAATCTAGTTATGTATTTTACTATTGAAAATCCAGATATGAAAATGGTAGAACAATTAAATATTGAAAAAGAAAGAGCCGAGAAAGCAAATCATGCAAAGACCGAGTTCTTATCAAATATGTCACATGAAATTAGAACTCCTCTAAATGCGATTGTCGGATTTAGTCAAGCCTTAATGGAAGAAGACTTACCTCCGAGTGCCAAAGAAGAAATTTCCGATATTTTAATGTCTTCAAATAACTTACTAGAAATTGTGAATGGAATTCTAGACATTTCAAAAATTGAAGCGAATCGTTTAGAGATTGTCAATACAGAATATAATTCTCATAAGTTGATGAAAGATATCCAAACTTTAATCAAGGGAAGAATTGGAGATAAGCCATTAGAGTTCCGTTCTTATATCGATGCTTCTATGCCACCTGTATTATTTGGTGACTTTGTTCGAATCAAACAAATTATTATTAACCTTCTTACGAATGCCGTAAAATATACGAAAGAAGGATTTGTAGAATTCAAAGTAGATACAGTTATTCAAGGAGAAATTTGCCGATTAATTATTTCTGTAGAAGATTCTGGAATTGGAATTAAACTAGAAGATATTGATAAATTATTCCGTAAATTTGAACGGTTTGAGTTAGAGAAAAATATTACTACCGAAGGAACTGGATTAGGACTTGCGATTACCAAAAGTTTAGTAGAATTGATGAATGGAAAAATCGTCGTTCAAAGTATCTATGGAAAAGGTTCTAAATTTACAGTCGCCCTTGATCAGAGAATTATTCCAAAAGATATTCACGAATTAGAGGGAGAAGGGGAAGAAATCGAAGATTTCTCTTGCTTTGGAGCTAAAGTATTAGTCGTAGATGATAATAAAATCAATTTAAAAGTGGCAAAAAGATTATTAAGAGATTATCAAATTGAACCAGATTTAGTTCTTTCTGGACAAGAATGTATTGATAAAGTCTTAGAAGGAACACAGTACGACTTAATCTTAATGGATGATATGATGCCTCATATGTCAGGAACTCAGACCTTACAAAATCTTAAAAATATTATTGGGTTTCATACTCCTGTCATTGCCCTTACAGCTAATGCTATCTCTGGAATGAAAGAAAAATATATAGCGAATGGTTTTAATGATTATTTATCCAAACCAATTAATCAAAAAGATTTATCGATTGCTCTACAAAAATATCTAAAAAAGAGTGAAAAGAAATTGGAAGAAGGAAAGATAGAAGTGCAAGAAGAACCTAAAAAAGATATTTCTTATTTAAAAGAACAAGGATTTGATGTCGATCATGGAATTGAGTTATTAAGTGATTTAGATACCTATGAAATGACATTAGAAGGATTCTTAGAAGAATCAGAAACAAGAATTCCTAAGATGGAACAATTTAAACAAGCAAAGGATGCTGCAAATTATGCGATTTTAGCGCATGCGATGAAGAGTGATGCAAAGTACTTAGGAATTATGACACTAGCCGATTTAGCGCTCCAACATGAAATGGCAGGAAAAGAAAATCGGATGGACTATATTGAAGAACATTATCAGGAATTGATGAATGAAGTAGAAAAAGATATTGCTATCATCAAAAATTATTTAGGAAAATAGGAGGATATATGGAACATTTATTAGAACAAATTAATGAAACATTTGATAACTGTATGGGAAACTGTAGTGAAGAAACAAGGCTTCAACTAAAAATTATCAAAAATAATATCAATACTTTATTTCAACAATATCAACAAACAGAAGTAGTTGTACCACAAGAAGTTCCTGCATCAGGAAAGAAAAAAATACTAGTCGTAGATGATTCTAGTATTGTTAGAAATTATCTCGATAAATTGTTAAGTGAGTCTTACGATATTGTGATGGCAACGGATGGACAAGATGCTATCGATAAATTAGGAACAGAAGAAGATATTCATGCAATGCTTTTAGATCTTATGATGCCAAATGTAGATGGATTTGGTGTACTAGATTATTTAGCGCAACAAAATTCTTCTATTCCTGTCATCATTATTAGTGGAGATAATACCAAAGAGACAATTAATCGAGCTTTTGAATATCATGTTGTAGATATTATTGAAAAACCATTCGATGCGAAAACGATTCAATCTAAAATTGAAAGAGTTATTCTATAGGAGTAGAAATACTCCTTGTATAATTGTAAATGATGTGAGACAAAAATAAATAAAAAATAAAAAGCAATATGATATAGTTAAAATGTAATTAT
>CANQZC010000024.1 GCA_947628235.1 uncultured Bacilli bacterium
TAAAAGAAGGAATTGATATCTCTACGATTGCAAAGTGTACGGGATTAAGTAAACAGGAAGTTATGAAATTGAAAGAAGAATTATAGAATTCTAAAAGTGTAGGAGGAGATATCGTGATGGAAGAGTTTGAAAAGAATATCAAGAGAAGTAGTGAAGAGTGGAAACTAATAGAAGCCTATGATAAAGAATGGGCGATGAAAGATTTAGGAAGACAAGATGGGAGAAGAGAAGGGATCAAGGAATCAACTACGGAAATCACGAAGAAACTTCTGAAAGAAGGAATTGATATCTCCACTATTTCAAAGTGTACGGGATTAAGTGAAAAAGAAATCATAGAATTAAAAAATGAGAAATCATAAAAAAAATTTAGGAATTTTTATCCTAAATTTTTTTATGGAACAATTGGTGTCTCTTCTGTAGAATTATCTTCTGGCGGTTCTGGAACAATTGGTGAACCAGTTCCTGTTGCGCTAACACTAACTCCATCACTCATATTTGTTTTGAGTTTAGAGTAGCAAGATTTCACTACTAGAGTAACATTTCCATATTGACCAGTTACAGTATAACTACTATTTTGGGTCCATCCTAATAGAGTTAATCCAGCATCTGTTTTTACATAGACATTATATCCTAAATTTCCTAGAGTACTTGTATTTTCCTTAATAACTTTTTTTACATAAGAGTTTAAAGCACTAGTTGTAGAAAAAGCACTCTTGTTTAACTTTTTAATGACTTCTTCATTAAAGGCATCTGGAGTAGGGATAGGATCCCATGTTAGAGAAATAGTCCCATCTGGCATAGAAGTAGCTTGTAAGTTCGTAACATCTGTTAATTTAGCAAATCTAGTAGATACGGTTGTTGGTTCTGTTCCTGCAACAAACAATTCTTCTTTAATATATTTCTTTGGAGTATACTCACTAGGTAACATTAAGGTAGCAGTACCTGTTTCAATCTTCACTTTCTTTACTGTATCTGGCATCTTCCAATCTGCTTTATTCGTAAAGATTCCTTTCGCAACGGCTTGGAATAATCTCGTATGTTGCATACTAGATAATTTATTATATCCATCCGCTACTGACCCATATCCATACCATAATCCAATCGCATAGTCAGTATTATATCCCATAACCCAGTAGTCTCTTATTGCGTTATTTGGTAATTTATATTGTTTCTTTATCTCTGGAGTAAAGTTTGTTGTTCCTGTTTTACCAGCATAAGGAACACCATTAATATTTTTATATTTACCAGAGTCAATACCATAAGCAGCCGCATCTTGTAAGATACTAGTAATCATATAAGCCGTAGAACTACTCATAACTTGTTTTTTCTCTTTTTGATTATTGATAGTCGTTCCTGTTACTTCATCGACAATCTTGGTAACAGAATGTGGTTCTGTATAATATCCACCGTTTGCAAAAGCAGCATAAGCAGCAGCCATGAAGTAAGGCGTTTCTCCGTTATATCCACCAATCGCATGAGGTTCATAAAGGTTTGCTTCTGGGTGAAGTCCTAAATTCTTAACGAAGGTTAAAATTTTAGATTTATCTAGTTTTTGGAAAGTCTTTAAAGCAGGGATGTTTCTAGATAACTTTAATTGTTCTCGAATTGTATCATATCCACGGAATTTTCCATCCCAGTTATTGATAGAAACTCCGTCACTGTATGTAACACCTTTTTCATCGGAGATAGCAGTTCCAGTAGACCAGTTTAAATATTCAATCGCAGGACCATAGTCATAAAGTGGTTTTGCTGTAGAACCAATCTGCCGTAATGTTTTTTCCGGAGCACTCTTATCATAGTAAGTAGCCCAGTTTAAGTTTCCATCTTTAGAGTTATTCCTGTTTCCACCAATCGCTACTAATCCACCATTATCTACATCAATAACAGCAATTCCAGCTTGGACTTTTTTATTTTCCCATTTATATTTTTCTCCAGTCATGATTTTACCAACATGGTACTGAAGTTTTTTATCGATAGTAGTGTAGATTTTCATGGAAGAAACACGAGGATTCTTTCCTGTAAGTTCAACTACTTCATCCACAACGGTATCTACTGCCGAACGAATTTCATCATCCATTTCATCGGAACCATTATTAACAGAGCCATCGCCAGTAACGATTTTATCAACGGTCATTCTTTTTGCAATTTCATATTCTTTATCGGTAATGTAACCATGTCTACGCATAAGGTATAAAACGGTTTGTCTTCTTTCTTCCGCTGCTTCTGGATGTAAGAATGGGTTATAGGCAGAAGGAGCTTTATACATTCCAGCAAGAAGGGCAGCTTCTGCAACATTGATATCTTTTGCACTTTTTCCAAAGTACATTTGTGCAGCGGCTTCAATTCCATAAGTACTTCCCACTTGGTTAGAATTGATATAAAATTCTAGAATTTCTTCTTTCGTATAAGTAGTTTCAATTTTAAAGACAGAAACATAGATATCTTGAAATTTACGAATAATTCCTTCTAATCCTTTTGCTTCGGTAGAAGTATAATTATTTTTTGATAGTTGCATCGTTAAAGTAGATGCTCCACCAGCGCTACGATCTCCTAATAACTGTTTAATAGAAGCAACTAAGAATCTTTTAATATCGACTCCATTATGTTGGAAGAAATTAGCGTCCTCAGTAGCGACCAAAGCATTGATATATACTTCTGGAATTTGATCATAAGTAATAATATTTCTTTTTTCCATTCCTAGACGAACCATTTCGGTACCATCTCTGTAGTAGAGAATAGATGGTTCAGTAGAATAGAGTTCTTCCGGATTAAATTCTGGTGCTGTTTTTACAATGTAAGAGCAAAAGGCGATTACCCCACAAATTCCAACCATAAAGCAGATACAGCAGAAAATGAGAAAACATTGAAAAATACGAAGTCCAATATGTCTTTTTTTCTTTTCCTTCGTCTTCTTTCCTTTCTTCATTTCATCCACCTCTACTTCTTCTTTTATTTCTATTTTTGTAAATTTTTCTTCATCCTTTACTTCTTCTATTAGCTCAGGTTCTTTTTCTTCTACTTTTTTGATTTTTTCTTTTTTCTTTGAAATCTTTGCTTTTATCTTCTTTAGAACAATAAGGAGTTCTTTGCGGAAGTAGACTCCATCTAACAAACAGACAAGTAGAAAGGTAGGGAGAAATCCTATCGCTAAACTACCTATGATTAAAACAAGGACACTAATGATAATGACAGAAAGTGTCATCGGGTTGATTTTTAGTTTACTTTTATTTTTCATTTTTCACCTCAATCATTTTTAAATAATCTAATCTAGGACGAAACCCTAGAGGAATCAGTTTTCCTACTTCTTCAAAATAATGTTTGGGAATCGATTTTCTCTTTTCATTAGAAAGAAAGTGAAAGAAATCTTTTCCTTCTAAGAGATATGTTTCATTCGTCGAAGTAAAACGAACAATTAAAAATCCAATTCCACCATGCTCAATAATTCTTCTTAGGTGTTCGATTTGATGAGGATGAATATTTGATAGGGGAAAAGAAGTTTTATCTTTGGTTTCTTTTGCTTCAAAATCAATATATTTTCCATGATAGATACCATTGTAGTCTGTTGTCGAAGGCGTTTTAAAACGGGCCTCTTTAATGACAGCTTCTTTTCTAGAAGGATAATCTACTTTATAGATTGTAATCGGCGTTGGTTTCTTATAGATAATAGCGATATCTTCTTCCCGATAATATTCGTTTGTTAGATTTAAATCCTCCTCTAAAGTCATTCCTCGATTTCCATAGGTAATTGTACTTTGAAAGGTCTTTTGAATACCATTTGGATATTTCATCAAATCACCTAGAACATATTATACTATAAAATTTAGAAATTTGCTACTTTATCCTTGCTTCGACAAATCTTGCTAGAACTTTTTCTTATAGTAATATAGAGGTGAAGAAAATGGAACGAAAAAAGCATATTGAGAAAATGTTTAATACGATGTTAAACGATGTGGATTATATTAAATGGAATACCTATGAAATGGAGGTTTCTAAGAAGAAGGAGAATGTTTGACAAACATCCTTTTTTTTGAGATAATATGGGGGAAATAAAGAGAGGTGGATAGAATGTATCAAGATAGGGTAGTGCTTACTAGCCAAGATATTCTAGAGAAAGATTTTAAAATTGATACAAGAGGTTATCGACCACAAGAAGTAGATCGTTTCCTTGATATGATTATTAAAGATTATGATGAAATGGCTGCCATTATCCACGAATTAGAAGAGGATAAAAAAGAACTTTTAGAAGATAATATTCGTTTAAAAAAAGAAGTAAGAAATCTTCGTACAAAGTTAGATGTCATTTCTGAAAATGATTCTGCGGGAGCAACTGGTGCGAATGCCGATTTACTTCGCAGATTATCAAATCTAGAAAAAATAATATACGGAAAAGAAGAATAATATTTCAGGCAAACGCTGTATAGGATTCTATATAGAGGAAAGTCCATGCTCGCACAGTCTGTAATGATTGTAGTGTTCGTGTAGGGGGAAAAAATAACCCCTAGTAGTTTTTAACTAACGGCTCTGGAAAGACCTAAGTCTATAAGATATGGTCAAGTACAGTATAAAAGTGCTATAGAGACGATACTTTAGAGAAATCTAAGGAGTGGAACGTCGTAAACCCCACGAGCGAGAAACCCAAATTTTGGTAGGGGAGTTCTAAGGAAGGAAAAAAACGGAATTAGGGACCAAGCAATTGGTAGATAAATGTTTGCCACCGATAAGGTACAGAACATGGCTTATGAAGTGTTATTTATTTTAGAATTGAGGTTTTCAAATGAAAGAGATTGGAGAGAAGTTACAAGAAGCAAGAGTCAGTATGGGAATTTCCATTGAAGAAGCAGCCGAAGATTTAAAACTAAAACCATCTCAACTAGAAAATATCGAGGCTGGAAATAGAGAAGCTTTTAAGGATATTTTTTATTTAAAATATTTTATCCGTGATTATGCGAAATATTTAGGGCTTGATTACGAAGAAATGGTAGAAGATTTTAATGAGTTTGTTTTTGATTATACATCTAAGATTTCGTTAGAAGATATTCAAAAAGCAAATAAGAAACATGAGAAAAAACCAAGAAAGATTGCTTCTCCTTATACGATGGAAGAAAAGAAGAAGAATCCGATTGCGCTTTTTTTAGGAATTAGTTTCGTCATCCTTATTCTTTGTGTTATCATTTTTGTTGTGATTACAGTATCTTCTAAGAAAGATGATGATGAGACAGTAGGAATTAATTCTAAGACAGAGGTTTCTTTTGAAATGGTGGGATAGTTATGAAGAAAAAAGAAAAGAAAAGTACGATTTGGAATTTACCAAATAAGATTACGATTACTCGTATTATCTTATCTTTTATCATTGTTATTATCTTAGTTTTACCACTCGATATGATGGGATTAAAAATTCCTAAACTATTTATTTCTGAAAAGATTGTAGTGGATATCAAATACTTAGTTGCTGGAGTTCTTTTTATCATTGCTTCCATTACGGATTTTTTAGATGGACATATTGCTCGTAGTAGAAATTTAATTACGGATTTTGGAAAGATGATGGATGCGATTGCTGATAAGATGTTAGTTAATTCTGTATTGATTATTTTAGCAGCGTCTGGATTTATTCATCCGATTATTCCAGTCATTATTGTTATGCGTGATAGTGTGGTAAATTCTATTAAGATGATTGCTGGAAGTAAAGGAAAGGTAGTAGCGGCTATTAAATCAGGAAAGTTAAAAACAGCTTGTTTAATGACGGGAATTACTCTTACCTTATTCTATAATTTACCATTTGAATTATATAATATTCGGGTAGCTGATTTTCTTTTATTCTTAGCGGCAATTTTATCTCTTATCTCTTGTGTACAATACTATACAATGAATAAAGATATTTTATTTGAATAAGGTTTTCCTTATTCTTTTTTTGTTCTGAAAAGGGGAAAAGTATCATAGTTATTAATAGGTGACAAACGATGAAACTTTTCTCCTTTTTTTCCCGTCTTCTTCTGACCATTGTTCTTAGTCTTTGCCTATTAATTGGGATAAGACAGAGTACGAAAACAAAGGAGTGGGTGTATCAAAATGTCTATCAAAATCATTTCCCTTTTTTAGAAGTGATGAAGGGGTATCAAAAGTTATTTGGAACTACTTTTCCTTTTGAGAAGTATCTAAAAAGTCAACCTGTTTTTCAAGAAACTTTATCTTATGAAGAGAAGACTCCCTATCTAGAAGGAGTAAAACTTTCTGTTTTAGATCCTTACGAGGTTCCTATATTACAAACAGGATTAGTGATTTTTATTGGAGAAAAAGAAGGATATGGAAATGTTGTTATTGTGGAACAATTAGATGGTGTAGATTGTTGGTATGGAAATCTATCTAGTTGGAATGTAAAATTATATGACTATGTAGAAGAAGGAACACCTTTAGGAGTGGTGAATAAAGAACTTTATTTAGTCTATAAAAAAGAAGGTGAAATGATCTCTTATGAAGACTATCTTTAAAGTGAGATTTCATCCTCTTTTTTATATGCTTTTAATTCTTTCTGTTTTAACAGGACAGTTTGGAAAAATACTAGAATTTATGATGGTCATTTTGGTTCATGAATTAGGACATATTACTATGGCAAATCTTTTTCACTGGAAGATAAAAAGAGTTCTAATTCTTCCTTTTGGAGGGATGGTAGAGTTTGAAGAAAAATTAAATCGTCCCATTTATCAAGAACTTTTGATAGCGCTTGCAGGGCCTCTTACCCAAATCCTTTTTTCACAGTTTTATCTAAGTAAGTTTCACTATCCCTTACTTTTTTTTAATCTGCTTCCAATTTATCCTTTAGATGGATCGAAGATTCTTTTTCTTCTTTGTAATTTCTTGATGGGATATTACGATAGTTATTTTGTTTTGTATGGCGTTTCGATGACAACGATATTTCTTTTTCTTTTCTTCTCTAGAAATGTCTTTTATTTTCTCTTTTTTGCGTATCTTCTTTTTCAAAATATTAAGGCTTTAGGACAATTAGAAGAAATCTTTTTGAAGTTTTTATGGGAGCGGTATCACTCTTCTTTTTTCTTTTTTCGAACGATGATTCTACCATCTCAAAAATGGAAAAAAATGAGGAGGGATGTCTATCACTTTTTTCTCTTTGAAAAAGAACTTTATGAAGAACCAAAAGGAATTATGAAAGTTTTGAAAAAACGGTTGAAAAAATAAGGCAAAAATGGTATAATCTTCGTGAACTAACGGGACTCTTAGACCCGATATTACGTTGTGGGGTGAACAAATGAAAGGAAATAAAAAGGAAGAGACTACAAATAAGAGAAAGATAACAATCATTCTTCTTTTTATCGCATTAGCGATTATCATACTGCTTACTTGTCTATTTTGCGGTAAAAAAGATTTTGATGTTACTTTCCAAATAGGCGATAGAGTCTATACGAGCGAAAATATTTTAGCGGGAGGATTCGCTGAGGAACCAGAACCACCAGAAAGAGAAGGATATACTTTTAAAGGTTGGTATGTTGATGGAGAAAAATTTGATTTCGAATCTAAAATTACGAAAGATACTGTTTTAGAGGCTGTTTTTGAAGTCAATACCTATACGGTTTTAGTAAATGATGGAAATGGCAATGAAACGGAATTAAAAGTAGAACATGGGAAACCTATCGAAGAACCAAAAGTAGAAGAGAAAAAAGGATACAACTTTGCTGGTTGGTATGTCGATGGGGAAGAGTTCCATTTTGAAGATGGTGTTGGTGCGGATACCAAGGTTGAAGGAAAATGGACATTAAAAGAACATGCTTTATATCGTGTGGAACATTACTTACAACAAAAGGATGGATCTTATCCAAATACTTATGAAGTGGTAGAAGTACTAGATGGAAAAACCAATAGTACGGTTACTCCTGCTACGCATACTTATCGTGGATATCAAAGTCCAAGTAAGAAGAGTGTGAAAGTAGAAGCAGATGGTTCTACCACAGTAAAATATTATTATGAATTAAAGACATATGTACTACTTGTTGCGGGAGATACTGGAATTTCCGAAGCAACTGGAAGTGGTAAATACTACTATGGAGATAAAATTGATGTTACTTATACATTAAGGGATGGATATCATTTTGTAGGATATAGTAAAGCCTTAAAGAATGGTACATTTACAATGCCTGATGAAGATGTCTTATTACGCTTAAAATCAGAGGCAAATACAGATACTCCTTATCGAGTAGAACATTATCTACAAAATATAGATGGTACTTATCCAGAAGAACCAAAAGAGGTAGATGAATTAAATGGTACAACCGATACAGAAGTAACTCCTACTACGAAAACTTATGAAGGTTTTAGTGCTCCGAAAGCAGAGACAGTCACTGTTCAAGGAGATGGCTCTACGGTAGTAAGATATGAGTATACAAGAAATCAATATACAGTAACAATTGAAGGAGATGGGGGAATAGCAACTCATACTCCAACAGGATCTCATTACTATGGAGAAGAAATTACGATTGAAGCTACTTTAAAACCAGGATATAATTTTAAAGGTTGGTCAACCGGAGAAACAGGATTATCTATTTCTTATCAGGTAGGTGCAACAAACAGTACTGTAAAAGCATCTACTACCCCAATCGAATATACGATTACTTATGAATTAAATGGTGGAGAAGGAGATACTTCAGATACTTATACTGTTTTAGGGGAAGTTACTCTTCCATTCGTAGAGAGAACAGGATATACCTTTAAAGGATGGTATACTAGTGAAGATTTTGAAGGAGAACCAGTAAAAACAATTTCAATAGGTTCTACTGGAAATAAAACATTCTATGCGAAATGGGAAGCAAATACCAATACTCCTTATCGAGTAGAACACTATCTACAAAATATTGATGGTACTTATCCAAAAGAACCAGAAAATGTAGATACATTAGAAGGTACCACGGATACGAAAGTAACTCCTGCTACGAAAACTTATACAGGATTTACAGCACCAAATACTACAACGGTAACAGTTAATCCAGATGGTTCTACGGTAGTAAGATATGAATATACAAGAAATCAATATCAATTAACATTAAAAACATCTACCGGAATTTCTAAAGTAACTGGAGATGGTAAATATTATTATGGTGAAGAAGTTACCATTTCTTATGAATTAAAACCAGGATATTCTTTTGTTTCTTGGAAACAAGAAGGAACAGAAGCAACAATGCCTAATACCTTTACAATGCCTGCTCAAAATATTACATTAACAGCTACTGCTAAGGCAGAGAAAGTAGAATATCATGTTAAACATTATATAGAAGATTTAAATAGTGATAATTATTCAATTTATAAAGATGAAATATTAAGAGGAACAACAGATACAGAAGTAACTCCAAATGTCCTTGATATTCCAGGATTCACTGCTCCTCAAACAGTAACCAAAACAGTTTCAGGAGATGGAACAACTGTCATTGAATATCGCTATACAAGAAATACATATGATGTTACTGTAAATGCTGGTACTGGTATTGAACATACAACAGGAACAGGTAAGTATGAATATGGAGATACTATTGAAGTAAGCGCTACTTTAAAACCAGGATATCATGATATTGCATGGTCTAGTGGCGTAACAGTAGAAGGTGAAAAAGCAACGGTAAAAGTACTAGTAGGTGGTATTGAGGTTACTGCAACAGCAACTCCAAATACTAGTACCCCATATATAGTAAACCATTACTATATGGGGCTAGATGGACAATATTTAGAAAAACCACAAACTGCATACAGTACTGGAACGACGGATACCACTATAGATGCCTTATTAAAACCTAAAGATGGATTCATTACTCCATCACAACAACAGGTAACTATTACTGGAGATGGGTTAGCATCTGTTGATTACTACTACGAAAGAGAGAAATATACATTAACTATTCAAGGAACTACCCTAGGAGTCGAATCTATTGCTGAACCAAAAACGGAAGATATTTACTTTGAAGCAAAAGTAACTTTAAATCAAGATATTGTTAAATATTCTACCGGATATGAATTTGATAAGTGGTCTTATGATGGAAAATCATCTACTGATGAAACACTTACTTTCAATATGCCATCTCATAATGTGACTGTAACGGTAGTACCTAAACAGATTGAATATAAGGTTAGTTTTGAATCAGAAAATCCATATCGTGAAAAAGTACCACCACAACCTTATCACTATGGAGATAAGATTTCTAAAATCAATGAAGGAACATGGCCACATCATGATTTCGAAGGTTGGTACTTAAAGGAATCTAATGGTGATTTAGCAGATACTGCTTGGAACTTTGAAACAGATACGATGCCTGCTAAAAATATTACTTTAGTAGCAAAATGGAAAATTCATAATGGTACATTGAACTTTGTATTTGGATTTGAAAAAGAGTATAAAGAATTTGCAGGTGTAGCTTATGGAACAACTGTTAAATCTTTATTAGAATCTAAGCAAGAAGATACTACTAAGTATGTATCTCCAACTCATAAAGGATATGAATTCTTAGGATGGTATAAATCAACAAAATTCCAAGAAAATGAAAAAGTAACTAATATTTTGGAGTATACAATGCCAGATAATACAGGTATTACATTATATGCTCATTGGAGACCTATTGAATATACTATAGAATTTATGCCAAATGGTGGAATAGAACCAGAAGGTCATATAACACAACAAAGAATTTATGAAGATACTAAATTCTTATATCATCATGATTATCATGAAGAAGATATTGTCACAGTTCCACTAACACAAAATACATATACAAGAGAAGGTTATACATTCCAAGGTTGGGCTGAAGATGAGAAAGTAACTGAAGCAAAATATACAGATCAACAACCTGTTGGAAATATGACAGAAAATGATAAAACTACTGTTAAACTTTATGCCGTATGGAAGAAAAACACTTATACGGTAGAGTATAATGTAAATAAAGGAGCAGGAAGTTCTGATCCAACTCCTGAAACTATTAAATCAACAACTCATACTTATGATGAAGAAAGTGCTTTAACAAGTACGACTGTATCAAGAGAAGGATATGAATTCTTAGGATGGAGTAAAAAACAATACACAACTTCACAAGATAGTTGTAAAGACTGTGTTACAAAAGCTAAGAATTTAACATCAACAAATAATGGAACAGTTACTTTATATGCTGTATGGAAAGCAAATTCTTATACAGTAACTTATAATTCTAATAAGGGCGATGGAAGTTCAGACCCTTCCGGAGAAGTCGCTAGTACCACTCATACTTATGATGGTCATGAAAAATTATCATCTAATCAATATGCAAGAGATGGATATATCTTCCAAGGATGGGCTACTACAGCAGATGCAACAGTAGCAAAATATAAGCCAGGAGAAGAAATTCCTAACTTAGCAGGTAAAACTGCAGAGGATAATACAGTTACTTTATATGCTGTATGGGCAGCTACTGATTGTACAGTAACTTATGATGCTAATGTTCCTGAAACTTCTGTAAGTAAAGCAACAGGAACAGTAGATAATACAACCCATACTTATGATACATCATCAGAATTATCAAATAATAAATACGAAAGAGCAGGATATAACTTCTTAGGTTGGTCAACTAATAAAGATGCAACAGTAGCAGAATATCAACCAGGAGCAACAGTTTCTACTTTAAGTTCAAGTGAAAATATTACGTTATATGCTGTATGGGAAAAAATAACTTATCATGTTAGTTTTAATAATAATTTTGGAACTACAACTTCAAAAGATTATACTGTAGAAGATAGTGTTACTTTCCTTGATCCAATAGGTCATGATGGTTATAAGTTTAAAGGTTGGTATGAAAAAGAAACTGGAACACAAGTAACAAGTATTCCAAAAGGAACTACTAGAAGTTATGAATTAGAAGCAAAATGGGATACTGTTCCTTATAGTATCAAGTATGAAGGTTTAACTCATGATGGTAGTGTATCTAAAGGAACGGTACCAGAAAATGCTAAAAAGTCATATACTGTATTGGATGAAACTTATACTTTACCAACACCAACAAGAAATGGTTATACATTTGATGGTTGGTATACAACAAATAATTATCAAGATGGAACAAAAATAACTTCTATTACGAAGGGAACAACAGGAGATAAAACATTCTATGCAAAATGGACAATAATAACATATAAAGTTACTCTTGTTGACAAGACTTTAGGCACCACTTCATCTGATGTTTCTTATAATATTGAGGAAGGTATAAACTTAGATTCACTAGGAACTCAAAATGGATATACATTTGATGGATGGTATGATAATGAAAATTGTACTGGAAATCCAGTAAAAAGTATTCCAAAAGGATCAACAGGAGAGAAAACTTACTATGCTAAGAGAACTGGAATTCCTTATACAGTTATCTATAGTAAAGATGGAACTTCAACTGTTAAATCAGAAACATTTATCTTCGGTAGTAAGCATACAGCTGCAGCAGCAGATACCATTAAAAATCCATATACAGTAACATTCAATGCTAATGGTGGAAAAACTGTTGCTAATCAAACTGTAAATGCTACTGTAAAGGCATGGAAGATAAAAGATTCAACAGATGGAAAGACATATACATCAGGTACTGAAATGGGGGACTTAATTACTCCAACACAAACAGGACAAACCGTTATTTTAGTACCACAAGATTGGAATTATCCAACCGTAACATTGCCATCTACTACAAAAAATTCCGATAATGCGCATTATGTAGAATACACATTTGAAGGATGGTATGATAAAAATCAGAAAAAGCAATCTAATTCTATTACTGTAAAAGATAATATAGAATTAACTGCTCATTGGAAAAATATAGTAGATACTGATCAATATATCAAGGATAATATCCAAGATACTACTTACTTTACATCTACATTAAGCGGTACTGATGTAACTGCAGATATTACTGCTGTTAATGAAAAAGTAACAACTGTATTAACAGAAAATGGTAGCTTTGTTAGTTACATGCAAAAACTATTAACAACTCAAGGAGTAAAAACAGTTACATTAAAATACAGTTCTAATACTTATACAATAACTAAGGATAATATTTATACAGAGTTAAAGAAATTAGCAAAAGCAATGACTGATACTTCTAAAGAGTCAAATGAGTCAGATAGAAAGTTAAGTTCACTTTATAGTTCTACTTCTCCAAAGAAATTTACAATTCAAATTGATTTACAAAATGATTCTTTGGTAAAAAGTAATTCAACTTCCACGATTACATATACTGTAACTTTCAATAGTAACTTCATTATCAGTCAGCAAGGTTTATATGATATGTCTAAAAAAGGATTGGATAAAGTTAATACATCCACAAAAAAACATTTTAGAGTTTCTAGAGACAAAAATGACATTTCTGTTTCCTATAATTCTAATGATGAAAATATTAATGTTATGTGTCTTTTTGCAAAGAGTAAATCAGTATTATTTATATCAGTAGATTTCTGCGATACTGATACTGCAGAGAAAAGTTATACTAATAGTGGAGGCACAGGAATGAATGATGCTATCGGAGCTTTCTTTAATGATGCAAGAATTAATAAAGTAGAGATTCAAAAAGCAGATAGGTCACTAACGAAAGAACTAGTTAGAACTGAAGCGTTAGAACTGAGCAATGATAATTTTAAACTTGCTGAATTTACTTCTGAGTTAGTCAGTGTATTGGATATAAAATCGGATTATAAACCAAAGGGTCCTTGGGAACCGATGATAGCCGATATGTACAAGGGTGTAATTGAACTTAAAGGAGTTAAAACTAAGCAGTTACTTGAGAAGAGTTTTTATATTAGAGTTTACTTAGATTCTAATTATGCTTATGAAGATGGCGTAAACAATGAATATTACATTCATGTTATTGGTTCATTCACTTCATAAGCTATAGGATTATAATTAACATTTTTCAGTAAAAAAAGAGAAATTGAATTTAATTTCTCTTTTTTAATCTTTTTCTTGAATATTATAACCTATTAGGTTATAATATAGTTAGGAAGAAGGAATATATGATTATCATTAAAAATAAACAATATCAGAAAAGTTATAAAAAATATATTCTAGAAAAAAATAGAGTAAAAGAAATGGAAAATATTGAAAAGATTGAGAGTATAATTATAAATTCTAAAAATTTACAAGCATTAATAAATAGCCCATACAAAAACATTTATCATATAGAGCAGAAAAAAGGAAATTTAAAAAAATATTATACTGCACGCATTAATGGTAAACTACGAATCGTTATGATACCTTGTGGTGAATATCCATATAATGCAATAGAAATAGAAAAAATAGAATTTTTAGATATTGATACAACTCATTATGGGGAGGGATAATATGATGCATGGATTTGGAAGTATGTTAAAAGATTATTTAGATTACTATAAAATATCACAAACAGATTTTGCTGATAGAATTGGTATTTCTAAAAAGCATATGAATGAAATATTAAATGGAAATACTAATATGTCAGAAAGCGTTATGCTAGCGATTAGTTTAATTACCGATATTGATATTAATTTGATTTTTTATGTAGAAAATAAAAAAAGAATTCATGATTATTTATATCAAAAATTTTCTAATGAAAAAGAGATCCATCAATTTTTAAATACTTACTATTTAAAAGAAATGGAATCTAATCATTGGATTACTTTAAAAGATAAAACTTCTGTAGTACAAAATGCGATGGATCTTTTAGATTATTTAGAGGTTAAAGATTTTGAAACTTTTGATATTTATATGAATAAAAGGATTTTATTTAAAAAGAAAGATTCGGCGAATCAAAGAAAAATATATTTATGGTTAAAACATTGTGATAAAACCATTCAAAATCAACAAGTAAAAAAATATGATAGTTCTGATTTAAATTCGCTATTAGCAGAATTAAAAAAAGAAAGAATAAAACCATTTAATGAACAAAATTTAATTCAATTATTCAATCATTATGGTATTTATCTTTCTATTGAAGATGCTTTAAAAGGAACCAAAGTAAGAGGTTGTATGATGGTAAAAGGTACTAATCCCGTTATTTATATAACAAAGTATTTAAAGGAAAAGTCTAATTTTTACTTTGCTCTCTATCATGAAATTAGTCACATAAAATCAGATTATAATATGGCAAAAAATAAAATCTTAGTAGATGAAGAAGATATCATTGAAAAGAAAGCTGATGACTTTGCTTTAGATCAAATGATTGATAATTCTATATGGAAAAATATTTTAGAAAACTATGATAAAAAGGAAGAAATTTGTAATCAAAATGCTATCCCTCTTTCTTTTCTATATAGTCGTTTAGCTTATCAAGGATATATTAAATATTCTAGTAAAGAATATAATTCTCATAAAGAAAGCATATAAAAAATCTAATTCAATTTAATTTGAATTAGATTTTTTTTGCTATGATTTAGGACCAAATGTAATTGTATATTCTAATGGATAACTAAAGTCATCTTCTAACGCCCAATCACTTCTGACATTGAGAGTAACTGTCACAGATAATCCTGCTAATTCTGAATTTTTTGTTCCCATTAATGTAAACATATTTTTTCCTAAAGCTTGCCCTAAATCACTGGCTAACCCCATTGAATAAATTTCCCATGCACCATCTGCCACATCTGCTGGCTTTGTGGTTACTTTCATCTTCTTTTTTCCAACAAACTCTAAAGTTAGAGATTCTACAAAAGTAGATGGGTGTCCTTGTGACTCTTCACCTAAAATAGCCCAAAAAGCTGTTTTAACGCCCGATCCAGCCATTCCACCATCTGTTTTGACCAAAGTTGCAACTTTAGCATCTGGATTAACATATTTCAAAGTTAAGTTACTTCCATTAACGAGCAATTCATAATGGGTTGTTCTATGAGAATTAATATGTCCATCTGTGTTATTCGTAACTTTGTTGCTAAGAGATAAGAAATGACTATTAGATTCTACTTTCTTACTTGTAAATGTAGTTGTATAAGTAACACTAGTTCCTGTTCTACCTTTTAATCCAGAATTACTATCTACATCAATCTGAATTGTAAATTTCTTTGGAGAAGTAGAACTATAAAGTGAACTTAACTTTCTATCTAACTCATTCGTTTCTTTAGAAGTATCAGTCATTGCTTTTGCTAATTTTTGTAGTTCTGTATAAATATTATCCTTAGTTATTGTATAAGTATTAGAACTGTATTTTAATGTAACAGTTTTTACTCCTTGAGTTGTTAATAATTTTTGCATGTAACTAACAAAGTTACCATTTTCTGTTAATGCAGTTGTTACTTTTTCATTAACAGCAGTAATATCTGCAGTTACATTAGTACCGCTTAATGTAGATGTAAAGTAAGTAGTATCTTGGATATTATCCTTGATATATTGATCAGTATCTACTATATTTTTCCAATGAGCAGTTAATTCTATATTATCTTTTACAGTAATAGAATTAGATTGCTTTTTCTGATCTTTATCATACCATCCGTCAAATGTGTATTCTACATAATGCGCATTATCGGAATTTTGTGGAAAAAGTAGATTTTTGTTGACGAAATATAGACAAAATTTGAGAATCGTGTATAATAAAGAATTAGGAGTAGTAGACTCCGGCTTTTAGGGGATTATGGAAAGGAGGATGTTTGTGAGTAACGAAGATAATAAGAAGAAAAATACAGGAAATAGAAATAAAAACACGAAGAATAATAGCGGGAAGAAAAATGCTGCTAAAAATACTTCTAGCCAGGTCGTAAAAGAATCTGTTCAAAAGCCTGTAAAAGAAAATAAAGAAGTAGTGAAACAAACACCAAAAATAGTAACTAGTCCAACTAGAGAAGAAATTGTTATTCCGAAGAAGAAAAAGAAGGGAAAAACAATTGAAATTATTGTCATGTTCGTTTTATTGGCTGTTTTAATTCTTCTTTTATTATCGTTCTGTCATAAGGATAGTTATAAAGTATCTTTTATGTTAGGAGAAGAAGTTTATAACGAAGAAAAAGTTTCTAAAGGAGAAGAAGTAGAAGTACCTAAAGAACCAACAAAGGAAGGTTATACTTTTGAAGGTTGGTATTTAGATGGAGAAAAATATGATTTCTCTAAAGAAGTTACTTCTGATATGAAGTTAGAAGCAAAATGGAAAATCAATACTTATACTGTAACTATTGATGATGGTCTTGGAAACAAGAAAACAGAAGAAGTAGAATATAACAATAAGATTGAAGAACCAAAAGTTTCTACTAGAGAAGATTATGACTTTGATGGATGGTATGTAGGAGAAGAGCCTTTTGATTTCAGTAAAGGAATCAAAGAAGATGTAGTAATTGAAGCTAGATGGATTGAAAAAGAAAAAGTAAGTTATCGTGTAGAACACTATCTAATGGGATTAGATGGTAAATATAGTTCTTATGATAAAGTAGAATTGTTAAAAGCAAATAAAGGTAGTACAGTAACCCCTAGTACGCGTAACTATCTTGGTTTTACAGCACCTAAGAAAACAACTGTTAAACTTTCTGATGAAGGGGATACTGTTGTAAAATACTACTATAAGAGAAATAAATATACTTTAACTGTAAAAGGTGATGAAGGAATCGCCGCAGTAGAAGGAAAAGGTACTTACTACTATGGAGAAAAAGTAGAAGTAAGTTATGAGGTAAAAGAAGGGTATAAATTTGATAAATGGTCTTCTAAAGTAAGTAAAGGAAAATATACAATGCCTGCTAAAAATACTACTTTAAAAGCAAATAGTAAACCAATAGAATATACTCTTATCTATACAGATGGCGCTCAAAGAATAGAAGAAAAGCATAAATATACAGATGTCTTTAAATTAAGAGATGAGAATGCATTTAAAGATGTACATAGTGTTTCTTACTATTATGGAGCACCAAAAGAATTAGAGAATACAACTGTTCTTTATCAAAGTACATATGATAAATGGATTTTTGATGAAAACATGACTTATGATTTGGGAGAAGAAGTATCTCAATTAACAACCAAAGATGGAGATAAAATCGTTCTTACTCTTCAATGGAAGTATCCAACTTTACAAGAACCAGAAAGAGAGCATCATGATTTCCTTGGATGGAAAGATAAAGATGGAAATCCTATTGGGGAGATAACTGCTGCTACTCCTAAAGAATTAGAACTTTATGCTCAATGGGAAGTAAAAGATCATACGATTGTATTTGAATCTAATGGTGGATCTGATGTCGATGCTATGGTAGCCGAGGCAGGAACTACGATTACTGAACCAAAAGCGCCAACAAGAGAAGGATATAAATTCTTAGGATGGTATAGTGATGAATCACTTAACGAAGAATCAAAATATACTTTCGATAAAATGCCAGAAAAGGGTATTACTTTATACGCTAAATGGGAAATTATTGAGTATACATTAACTTATAAGAATGATTCTTATGATGCTTGTGAGGATTGTAAGGAAACAACATATACAGTAGAATCTGAAAATATTACATTGCCAACACCAACAAAAGCAAATTATGTATTTGATGGATGGGTAGATGAAGATGGAAACAATATTGGAACAACTTTAGAAATTCAAGCAAAAGATACTACTCTTCATGCACAATGGAAGTATCAACTTGTATTAGAATCTAATGGTGGTACTTTAGTAAGTGGTAAAGAAGTTCCTGAAGTATGGTTTATCTTAGGTAAAGATGATAATACTGCTCCAGTAGGAAATTTCTTTTCTAAAGTAATCAATGTAACTTGGGAGTTTGATAGTAATGAAAAAGTAACGCACAAATTTGATACACCCGTAAGTTGTTGGCAATTTGGAGAAGATCAAGATTCTTGTTTTACTCCAGGACAAACAGTACCTACTGGATTTACTCCAACTGATGGTAAAGTAACTTTAAAGGCTACTTATGAACAAACGATTGAAACCCCTGAGACTGGAACAAAAGAAGGAAAAGTATTAGGTGGATGGACTTTAAATGGTGCAGAAGTAACCTTCCCACTTGAACATATTAAGGAAGACATTACTTTAAAAGCAATTTGGTCTGATCCAGTTAGCTTAGATGAACTTGATGAAACTATTTTAAGTGAAATAGAAGGATTAGACACTATTGTTAGTGAAGAAAATAAATTAGTTGTTGTAGAAACTGATGATAACAATACGAAAGTAGGTAGTGTTATCGAAAGTGTTACTGAGAATATTGCAAATATTGTAGGAGATAAAGCAAATACAATTACGATTCGGATTGGAAAAGTAAGAACCGTTGCTCTTACTGATACGGAGTGGACAATTGAATCTACCGCTAGAAATGAAATAGAAGCTGCTATTAAAGGAGCTTTGAGTAAACTTTTAGGTGTATCTGATTTAACAAATAAAAGTATCAAAGACTTAGATGGAAAGCAGTTGATCATTGAAGTAGAGTTGGCAGAAGCTTATCGTACTGTTGATGGAGATAAAACCTTAACCTATACTCTTCAATTCGGAAAAATCCCAGTTGATAAAACTAATTTTGATAAACAGGCAGCAAATATCATGAATAATAATATCAATAGCCAAGGAACAAAACTTCAAAAATATGTTTTATCAGAAGATAACGGAGTTTTAACATTCTCTTTCTACAAGGGAACAGAAACTGTTCTTAGTACTTGTACTAATGCAGGACTTAAAACAGCAATGCAAAATCTCTTCAAGATAGAAGGGATAGAATATATTACTATTCAATTTACCAATCCACAAAAAGACATAATGAAAGTAACCGCTCGTGCTGAAAATGTAACAGACGATGCTTACACTGATTTTGCTATTCAATTCTTAGAGCCGTTTAAACAAGCAACTGGAATAAGTGCTTGGAGTATAGTCAATAATGATTTACAAAGCTTTACAAGCAATTCTGGAGCTTTATATGTCTATGTTCATGCCGCACCAAATTATAAATTTGGAGAAGGATTTACAAATGTAAAGACAGATGATGAAGATAAGACAGAATATCTTACTTATGAAATTAAGTTCAAAGATATCAACAAACAAGCAGAATCAACATCTACTCCAGAAGAGAAACAATCAACACCCAAAGAGCAACAATCAATTCCTGAAGTTGCGACTATCCCAGAAGAGAATAAGTCAGAAGTAGAAGGAAACTAGGAAACTAGTTTCTTTTTTGTTGACAAATAAAGGGTTATGTGTTAAAATTTATAACTGTGTAGAGCCTCATTCTACAACCGCTCAGCAAGGAGTTTATTGAGAAGAACCTTAATGGCGAGTCTTAGATTTTAAAAGGAGGAAAATATGAAAGCAGTTATTGAAACTGGTGGAAAACAATACTTAGTTGAAGAAGGTACTGTTCTTTATGTTGAAAAGTTAGATGAAGAAGCAGGAAAAACTGTTACTTTTGATAAAGTTTTAATGGTAAATGATAAAGTAGGTCAACCTTATTTAGCTGGAGCTGTTGTTACTGGTGAAATTGTAAAACATGGTAAGACTAAGAAAACTATCGTTTATAAGTATAAACAAAAGAATAACTACCATAGAACACAAGGTCATCGTCAACCATATACAAAAGTAGAGATTAAAAGTATTAAAGTAAAATAGTATGATAGACATAACTATAAAGAAAAAAGATGGCAAATATCATTATATAAGAGTAGAAGGACATGCAGGATATGCAGAATCTGGTTATGATATTGTATGTGCTTCTGTATCTTGTATTTGTATTACAACCATAAATGCTTTAATAAGTATTGATGAGGAATGTGTTGTATATACAGAGAAGGATGGTTTTCTAGAACTAGGTATTATGAAACATGATACTGTAATAGATAAATTAATAGAGAATATGTTAAATCTATTGATGCAACTTGCCGAGGATTATAAAGATTTTATTAAGATATCAAGATAGGAGGTGCTCATCGATGAAATTGATGACATTAAATATCCAATTATTTGCTCATAAAAAAGGTCAAGGTTCCACAAAAAATGGTCGTGACTCTATTTCTAAAAGATTAGGAGCGAAAGCCGGAGATGGAGAATATGTATCTGGTGGATCTATTCTTTACCGTCAAAGAGGAACTAAAATTTATCCAGGAACAAATGTAGGTATTGGTAAAGATGATACTGTTTATGCGAAGATTAGTGGATATGTAAAATTTGAACGCGTTGGAAAAGATAGAAAACAAGTTAGCGTTTATCCAGAAATGTAAAAATAGGCGATGCCTATTTTTTTTGTAAGAAGGGTTGACATCTATTAGGAATTTATTATATAATGTAATAATTTTGCGGGAGATGTAATTATGAAGAGAGAACTAAAATTAAATGCCAACCAATTTTGTTATTCTACTTTCGATATGGAGATATATCGAGTAGGAAAAGATAAAATTTATATCTTTCCTCAAATAGAGGATTTTTTAAAGGAGAGTACTTGTTTAAAATTAACTTCTCTAGTGACTAGTCAAATTTTACTTCCTAAGTATGCGGTTTATCAAGAAGGAAAATATTCTGGTTTTGCCGTAAGATGGCGAAATGGAGATTGGATTTCTTCTTTTGGTGGACAGGGACAACATTTAAAGGCTTCTCTACAAAAGATGAAAGAAGAACTACTTTATTTATCTAGTTTAGGATATGATATGGTAGATATGCCTTTTTATTGTTCTCATTCGAATGGAAGAGAACTTACTTTTGATGGTGTGTATGTGATAGAAGAAAGTTCTTTAGAACTAGAAAAGTTAAAACAAAAGAATTTAGAACTTTTTGAAGAGTATTTAAAAGATTTAGTATATAATGGAATGAGTGAATTTGGTACAGAAGCAGAAGTTGTTGTAAAGTATTTATATGAAGATAAGACACCAATTTATGATCGCCTTTTAGGGGCATTAGAAGATCATAAGATGGCAGGTTCTTCGATAAAGGAAAAGATTATGAGAAAGTGTTGAGGTTATAGGATGCCAGAATTACCAGAAGTAGAAACTGTAAAAAGAACATTAGAACATTATTTAGTAGGAAAAAGGATAGAACAAGTAACTGTTTATTATCCAAAGATTATTGCGAATCAAACAAAGAGAGAGTTTGAAAAGAAATTAGAAGGAGAAGTCATAGAATCTTTTTCTAGAAGAGGGAAGTGGCTCATTTTTCATTTAACTCATTATGAATTAGTTAGTCATTTACGAATGGAAGGAAAGTATTTTATGAAATCTTCTTCGGAAGAGAAAAATTGTCATGAACATGTTGTTTTTTCTCTTTCTGATGGTACAGAATTAAGATATCAAGATACGAGAAAGTTTGGTCGTATGTATTTATTCGATAAAGGGCTTTATTTGGACGAATTACCTCTGCGAGATGTTGGATATGAACCTTGGAGTGAATCTCTCACAGAGTCCTATTTAAAGGCAAAATTTAAGGGGAAAAGAATTCCTATTAAAACAACTTTATTGGATCAAAGCATTATTGCTGGAATTGGCAATATTTATGCTGATGAAATTTTATTTAAGGCGCATATTCATCCACTTAAGATGACTTGTCAATTAACCAAGAAGGATTGTACGAAAATAATAGAGGCGACAAGGATCATTTTAGAGGAAGCTATCTCTATGGGAGGAACAACGATTCGTAGTTATGAATCTGAAAAAGGAGTTCATGGAAGATTTCAACAACAGTTATTAGTTCATAACCAAACAGTTTGTCAAGTTTGTTCTTATCCGATTACTAGAATAGTAGTAGGTGGAAGAAGTACTTATTTTTGTGGTCATTGTCAGAAAAAAAGATGATTGCTTATTTCTAAGGAAGTCAGTATAATGGAACATAGGAGGAACCTAGATGCGAAGAGAAAAAGCCTTAAAACGATTAAGAAGATTGTTATTTGTTTTATTTGTTATTCTTTTCCTTCTTTTTGTCGCACTTTTTACTAGTTGTTCTAAAGATATCTTTCAAGAAGAGAAAAAAGAAGAGGAAAGGGTACTTACGATTTTTTATGAAAGTTCCTTAGGAAGTTATCAAATTGAAATAAGGGAAGAAAAAATCTCTGTTCAAGGAGAAGAAATAGAATACTGTATTCAAGATCCTTGTCCTAGACTTCCTGTGGAGCATACTCTTACTTTTTCTGAGGAAAAGGAAAAAATGGTTAGAGAATGGATAGAGGATATGTTCTCTAAGGAAACAGGAAATACCATTACTCTAGATGAGAAGATGGTATCGGAAGAAGATGTTCAAATATTAAATGCTATTGTTCTAAATGAAGAAACTCTTTTAGAAAAGAAAGAAAAAGAATTGCTCTTTTCTGTTTCTTCGAATGCTTTAAATTGTCCTACGGTAGTTTTAAAGTTATATGATGATCATACTTATGAATATGTTTATGGAATAGATGAAAATACTTTAAAAGAAGCATTACTTACGGGAGAATATACTTATCCTTTAGAAAGACTTTTTTCTTCTCAAGAGTCTTTAGATACTACGATTTCTTATCAGATTGTTTTTCCGACAGGCCAAACGACTCTTCTTTATAACAATCCAGACTGGGAAACTTTTTTAGGAGAGATACAAAAAGATTTAAATCAATGTATGAAATCAATTTAGGAGAAATCCTAAATTTTTTTTGAAAATACAAAATTTGTTATTTGGTAAGAAAAAGTTTGTTAGAAATTTAGTTTTAGAGCCGAAAAAGGCACTTTGGAAGGGTTTTGGTGCCTCCAAAATTGAAAAATAGCTTTTTCCCTTTTTAGAAAGGATTTGTTATGATGCTTTCCAAGGAGGGATTTTATATGATTCGAAAATATCTCC
>CANQZC010000025.1 GCA_947628235.1 uncultured Bacilli bacterium
AATGTCTAAACTATAAAACACCAAACGAATTATTTAATGAGTATTTAAATTGTTGCACTTAATTTGACAAATTATCGAACAAAAAGAAAAGGACTTAGTCCTTTTCAAGAGTAGTTTAAGTGTTGTAGAATAAGTAAGGTTTTATACTGTTAATTTTATCCCTGAATAATGGAAAGAGGAGTATACTTCCGTATTATTCAGTTCTCTATATATATGAAATATAAAATATTTTTAAATCTTTAATAATATGAATTTAGCTAAGGGAAACTTCATTGGCCAATCTTGAAATTTCTCTTACTGTCAAAACTTTGCCTTCACTTACTAATTGGTCGTTAATGAGTAATCCAGGAATATTTTTAATATGGTAATTTACAATATCTTTTTCAGAATCTAAAATTTTTATATCGACATTATCGGAGTCGTCCGCAAATTTGTTTACCATCTTTTTTAATTTCATTCCGTTACTACAATTAGAACCAATTATCTTTATAACCATCCTACCACCTCTCTTTCTATTTTCCATTATAGAAGAGAAATATTAAGAGTTCATGTAAAAAATATTAAAAATAATTAAGAATCCATTTCAATCGTAAAAATAACATCTAACCCTTTTTCAGAATTGTTTTTCGCATAGATATATCCACCATGATTCTCCACAATCTCTTTACAAATAGAAAGTCCTAATCCAGAAATCTTACGAGAAGGATCGGAGGTAAAAAGAGGTTCAAAAATCTTATTTAAATCTTTATCAGGAACGCCTTTTCCGTTATCACTGATGATAAATTCTAGATATCTATCAATCTTTTTCACACGGATTTGAATCTTTCCTTTTTTATCGATAAAACGAACACTATTAGAAATAATATTACTAAAAACACGACGAAGTTTCGCAGAATCAACTTTCATTTTTAAGTCTTTGAAATCATTTTGAACAGTCAATTTAATATTTTTTTCCTTTAAATCTTCTTTATAGTCTTTCACAATTTGATTTAAAAATTCGTCAAGAGAAACTTCTTCTCTTTTGATAGTCTCTTTTAAATTACAACTTAAGTAGTCATCAAACTCTTCTGTCAATTCTTTTAAGACGATGGACTTATTATGAATCTTTTCAATGTAACCTTTCTTTTTCTCCTCGGTTAGAGGGACATTTAAGAGCCTATCAGAATATCCCATAATCGCCGTCAAAGGTGTTTTAATATCGTGAGAAATGGACGCAATAATACGGTTTTGCTTTCTCTTTTCTTCCTCTAAGTCTTCGACTAAATCAACAAAGTTATTTTGAATATTATCAATTTCGGTATGACCTGTCGTTCGACTAGGTTGAATTCCAAACTTATAATTTTTAATAGATTTTTGTAATTTTTGGATAGGAGAAATAAATTTTTGAATGACAGATTCAAAAATAATACAAATAATAATTAAGATGACAACAATCTCAAAAATAATAAAATTATTGAGAGCGGGAATATTTGTAGGATCAATTTGTCGATAGATTTTAATGAGATAAATTTCTTTTCCTAAAGAGAAAAAGGTAGTGGCATAATATCCAGGAGCTTTTTCCCAAGTATATTCATCATTATTAAATAGGATAGCTCCCTCGGAATTCTCAACATAGATAGATAGATTTCTTTCTTTGGCAAAAGAGTCTAAAATAGGTACCCATTTTTGTTCTTCTTGATTAATGGAATCTAAAATATCTTCCAAATCTTGGTTCAATTGTTTATTATTATCTTCAATTGTATCGGATAATTGAGGAATTAAGAAGTAACGGAAGTATCCACCTACTAAGATAAAGTTTAAAAAGAAGATAAAAATGACAAGGACGATTGTCGCACTTTTTAACTTCATACTATTCTACCACCTTAATAAATTTATATCCTAGTCCCCAGATTGTCTTAATATATTTTTCTTCGGGATCTAATTTCTTTCGAATACTTTTAATATGGACAGCGACTGTCCCTATTTCTCCATAATTACTTCCCCAAACAGAATCAAAGATTTGTTCCTTAGAAAGAGCGATTCCAGCATTGGACATCAAATAGGATAAAAGTTCAAATTCTCTCGTAGAAAGATCAATCGCTTCTCCATTTTTAAAGACTTCAAAACTATCTTTATGAATGGTAATTTCTCCTATTGTAATAGTATTTTTCTCCTGATTGTGGACTCTACTTTCTCTTCGAATATGAGCCTTTACACGAGCTACTAATTCTTCAATTGTAAAGGGTTTTGTGATATAGTCATCTGCCCCAATTTCAAAGCCAACGATTTTATCTAACAATTGATTTTTCGCTGTCACAAAAATAATAGGACATTCAACTTTATCACGAATTTGTTTACATACTTGTGTCCCACTCATCTCCGGCATCATAATATCTAATATAATTAAGTCAAAACTTTCTTTTAAAGCTATCTCTAAAGCCTCTTTACCATTCTTTTTTAAAACCGTAGTCATTCCTTCATCGATAAGGACATCTGAGATTAACTCAGCAATATCCTCTTCATCATCTACAATTAATACTTTTGCCATAAAGAAACCTCCCTTTCCTTATTTTATCAAATCTACTCTTTCGTTACAATGTTATTATCTCAGTCAATCTTAAAATAAGATTATAAATTCTATTAAAAATTATTAAAAGAGAAAAATAAAAAATAGATTGTTTTAAAATCACTAGAAGTAATAAATTTTAAAAATAACTAAGAAAGTGTCAAGGAAATTTAAATCAAAAAAAGAACCTTATTAGTTCTTTCTTCTACTAGGAATAAAGTATTTGACATGAGAGTCTTTTCCAGAAGAATAAAAATATCCAAACAAAGAGAAGGAAAGAGCTCCCACAAAATTGACAAATAAATCTTGCATCGTATCGTGAAGACCAATATCAATATATCCTCCATATTTTTCTACCCAATCTTCTCCGTTTACGGTAACGGATTCTATCGGTATAGAGACGACTTCATTTTTTCCTTCCGGTTGAAAAGTGACACTATGAATTTCTTGAATGATAGTATCTTTCTGCATATCCTTTCCTAAAAATTGATCGGCACCATATTCAAAGAATTCCCAAAAGATACCGATTGTCATTGAAAAACAGACCGCTACAATACTCATATAGAGAGGGGATAAAGATACTTTATCACTTTTTCGATTTAAAATATCTACTAAAGAATATCCAATCCCGGCCATAATAAATCCATTTGTCGTATGAAGAATAATATCCCAATCCCGAAAATGAAGATAAAATTCATTAATCTCTCCTAAAATTTCAGCTGCAAAGATAAAGAGGAGAATCACGATTTCTAAAGGATCTGGTAGTTCAATATCCAATTTGTCTTCCACAAAAGAAGGAAGCGTAAAGAGAAAAAGGGTTACGACACAAAGAACAGAGTTAGACCAGTTTCCTTGTTCCATCTGTCTCATCATACATAAAATTACTAAAATTCTAAGAATAATGTAAACCCATGCTTTAAAACTAACTTTCTTTTTTAACTTTTTCCATTTCATTCTAACACTCCTAGAAAATATTATATCACAAGAAGTGTCAATCGAAAAAAAAGAAACGATAAAATTCTATTCCGAAAGTAGAAGTCATGATATAATGATGCTAGAAAGGGGTATTATGAGTACAGACGAATTAGAACAATTAGCGATGTTGAAAACTTATAATGAAAATGTACCTGATGAACTAAAAGAAGAAAGCAAGGAAGAGACGGTTAGTGACCCATTCCTTAGTGTTCCTTCTCTTTTAGCGCGTCATTCTAAACGAGAAACGGTGACCTTGGAAGAAAATGATTTTTCCTATTTAAAAATTAAAGATACTGATTTTTCGTGGCACTTTTTAAAACTATTTAGTGGACAATATGGAATGCTACTAGCATCAGATTATATTTTTGACTATTCATCTTGTCTAAATAATACGAAGATGGAAGGAAAATTTTCTTTCCGTAAAGGCAAAGAATTCTTGTTAGAATATCGGCAAATATCACAAGAAGAATATACGCATGAAATGCAAGAATTAAGTACCGTCTATAAAGAGGTAGAACATTTTGAGTTAGAAAATGGAATGGTACTATGTGAATATGAAGAAGATGCTATCTATGCTTATCAAGAAAATTATTTATTTCGTTTGAGTGGATATAGTAGAAATCAAGTACAAGAGTACTTTGAAATGTATCTATTCCTTAGAAGTTTTACAAGATTACAGAATGGAAAATATGAGGAAGATTCGTTATTAAAATATATTTATTTGGGAGATAAGTATGGATTAGAATCTTTATATCAAGGAACGGATTTAAGAAAAGAGACAGTTTCTTCTACGATTCAAAAGTATCAAGATTCTCTAGATGTTGAAATGGTTTCTTTAAATCATCAACGCTATTTTGAAATCTTTGATATTGATTACTATATTTCGAAACGAAAGAAGTCTTATAAAAAAGAAGAGTATTCGCCATTAGAGATTCATCATCAAGAAGATTGGACATATACGGGAACCTTCTCTTTAGGAATTTTAGGAACCTATGAGAAAGGAGCTTTAGAGCAGTTTTCTTCTATCTTCCAAAGTGTTGAGTTAAAAGAAAGAGAAAAGAAAGAATTGCTTTTAAAAATTATGGAAGAAAAAGAACAAGAATGTTTGGAGAAGAAAGAAGAGATTATCGAACAAGTTCTTTTAAAATATTTTCAGGATTGCACTAATCATCCATTAGAAAGTTTTCGAAAAGATCACTGGATTGATTTTTTGAAAGTCGAGAAAATAGCGCTTCAGGAATTGTCTGTTGCTGTGGTAGAAAACTGGATAGAAGAACATTTTACAAGAATGGCGAAAGTAGAAGAGGACTCATTGATGGATAGTGAAGAGTGGAAAGAGTTTTTCTCTTATATCGACTTATCTGCTTTAGCTACTAAAATTCTACCGGACTATTTAACCATTACGCCATTATTCCTTCTGGTAGAATGTCAATTAATGGGGGAGAAAAAGACTTATATTATTACGGAAGACGAGGGTGTTTTAGAATGGGCATCCTAGTCTTTTTTATTGTTATTTTATAGTCCTTGTGGTATAATGAAAGAGTAGTATTAAACTACTTTTTGAATTAATAAGGAGGATGAATTATGGAATTAAAAGGTTCAAAAACAGAACAAAATTTAATGACTGCTTTTGCAGGAGAAAGCCAAGCAAGAAATAAATATACTTACTATGCTTCTAAAGCCAAAAAAGAAGGATATGAACAAATTGCAGCTATTTTTGAAGAAACTGCAAATAATGAAAAAGAACATGCAAAAATGTGGTTCAAATTATTACATGATGGAGATGTTCCCACTACTTCTGTAAACCTAGAAGATGCTGCTAATGGAGAGAACTATGAATGGACAGATATGTATGCAGAATTTGCGAAGGTAGCAAAAGAAGAAGGTTTTGATCGTATTGCTTTCTTATTTGAGGGAGTAGCAAAGATTGAAAAAGAACATGAAGAAAGATATCGTAAACTATTAAATAATGTAGAACAAAAAGTAGTATTTTCAAGTGATGGAGATGCTATTTGGGTATGTCGTAACTGTGGACATGTTCACATTGGAAAAGAAGCTCCAAAAGTATGTCCAATTTGTGGTCATCCACAAGCTTATTTTGAAAAAAAGAATGAAAACTATTAAGAGTTTTCATTCTTTTTTTGATATTGATATGAGGTACCTTCCTTTTGTTTAGGAGATACCTTTATTTTATGAATGGTTGCTTTAAATATTTTTCCATCTTCTTCTAATTCACATTCTTTTTGACCTTTTTCTTCAAATATTAAATCTTCTTGGTAAAAGATTAATTCTTTTTGGCATACAGGATGACGTTTGATGACTTTTAAAGTCGTCATAGGAACTTGATTTAGATAGTTCGCTAACGCATCTTCTCCTCGTTCATACATAGATACAAGAGAATAAGGGGTTGCTAAAACACTCGTTCCTTTTTCCACTTCCATAAAAAGAATATGGGTTTTATCTTTTTGAAAAAGAAACGATTCTGTATCTTCAATCATAAGACCAGTCGATACTAATTTACTTTGAGAAAGACCCATTAAAGAATCTTCTTTGGGAATACTAATTCCACGATAAACAGTTAGATTATCTGGAAGAATCATTTTCCCATGCGCTTGTTCTAGTAATAGATAAATTCTTTTTAAACTATGCATACAAGTCTCTAATGAAGAGAAGTCAATTGACGAAAAGATTGTTCTTCTCGTTACTAAATTCTTAGGAAGAAAAAGAATTTTTTTGATTTCTTCAAATACTTTTTCTAAAAAGGGACGATCTAATTGTTGTAATAAATCTTCTTCCGTTCTTTTTAAGAAGTTAGGAATATTTGTCATAGGATTTAATAGTAAATAAAGTTTTGATTTATATACGAGAATTGCATTTTTTTCATCTAGTGTTAGATTGTCATACTGTAACATTAAATCTTCATAAATTTCTTCCGATGTCATAAAACCACCTACATAGGTTCCTATTATACCAAAAAAAGAAGCAAATGCTTCTTTTAATCGATAGAAATTAATTTTTTATGTTCTTTTTCAGGTGCTTTTGGTATACAAAGTTTTAAAATTCCGTCACGGAATTCGGCTTTGATATTCTCTTCATCGATGTCTCCAAGATAGAACTTTCTTTGCATCTCCCTAGAAACTCTTTCACGACGAAGATAATTTACATCCTCCTTATTGTCTTCTTGATTCTTGCTAGCAGTAATGGTTAGGTATCCGTCATCCACTTCGACAGCGATTTCGTCTTTAGAAAATCCTGGGATATCTGCCTCTACATAGCAGTTACCATCTTTTTCATAGATGTCACATTGCATACCACCTTGAAAGCCATCCTTAAAGAAATCATCGATTTCACTTCCAAAAGGAAATCTTCTTGGCATCAAATTCATCATATTCATTCCTCCTAACATTATCCATATTACCACTATTTTTGGCACTTGTCAATAGTGAGTGCTAAAAAATGACAAAAAAAGAAAAAAGGGGATAAAAATCGCCTTTTAACTTTCTGAAATCATCTCTTCAATCTCTTCTTTACTAACAAGTCCAATCTGCTTTTTTTGTTCTTTTCCATCGCGAAAAGTAATCAATGTTGGAATACTCATAATTCCAAATTCTTTGGCTGTTTTCTCTGCTTCATCAACATTTACTTTGATAACGGTTACTTTTCCTTCTTCACTTAGTTCTTCTAGAATGGGCGCTAAAGCACGACAAGGACCACACCAATTCGCATAAAAATCTACTAAAACAACATCTGTTGCTACGCATGTTTTAAAATTTTCGTCATTTGCATGTACAATTGCCATAATAACCTCCAATCCCATTATATCATAAGTAGGTGTAAAGAAAAACTTTTTTTCATATACTAAAAGTGGTGATAACATGAATTCGTCTTTAGAAATAAAATATGACTATCCTTCTTCTGGAAATTTTGAAATAGATTCACAAATGCGTTTAGAAATCAAAGAACAAGTATCAGAATTTTTAATGATGTCTTTCTTTGAAGAGAGTCCTATTTTTCGATTAGAACTCTCTTATGAAAAGAAAGAATATCAAGATTTTATAACATATCTTCTTTATAGGGTACTAGATACTGGGGGAGCTCACCCGAATACAACGATTACTACGGTTACTTTTAAAGCAGGGAAAAGACAAGAAATAGAAGACTTTTTTACCCTTGAAGAACTAACCAAAATCAGCAAACTTGTCCAAGAAGAATTATTGTCTAAAAAGGGAGCTGTAAAAGATATGATTGAGATAGGGACTCTACCTAGCTATGCGAATTATCGTAATTTTTATTTTACTGAAACAGGAATTGTGTTTGTCTTTGAACCATATCAGGTAGCGCCTTATAGTGCGGGAACCGTAGAAGTTCTTCTTCCTTATTCGAAAGTAGATATGGCTTCTTGAATCTCTTTTACTTTATCTAATCTTTCCCAAGGTAAATCTTTTCCAAAGTGTCCATAACAGGTTGTTTTAGAAAAGAGGGGCGTTGTTAGGGAAAGTTCTTCTATCATATGAGAAGGAGAAAAGTGAAATACTTTTTTGATGATTTCTAAGATTTTTTCTTCTTCGATATGATTCGTATGATGAGTTGTTAAATAGATAGAGACTGGCTCTTCATATCCAATAACATAGGATACTTGAATTTCTATTTCCTCTGCCAATCCTGCAGCGACAATGTTTTTAGCAACATATCTAGCATAGTAAGCACCACTACGGTCTACTTTAGTAGCGTCTTTTCCTGAGAATGCTCCTCCACCATGACGAGCAAAACTTCCATAGGTATCTACCATTAACTTTCTTCCTGTTAGTCCTGTATCCGAAGCAGGTCCCCCAAGAACAAATCTTCCTGTTTGATTGATATAATATTTGGTATCTAACGAAAGAAGGGAAGAGGGAATAACTTTCTCAATTACTTCTTTTTGAATGTCCTTTTTTAATTTTGAAAGAGAGATTGAAGGATCATGCTGACAAGCTATGACAACACTATCTATTTTGGTAGCTCTATTTCCTTCATATTCCACTGTCACTTGAGTCTTTCCATCTGGTCTAAGATACGGAAGTATCTTTTTTCTTCGTACTTCTTCTAGACGATACGCTAATTTGTGAGCAAGAAGAATAGGAAGTGGTAGATACTCTTTCGTTTCGTTGGTAGCAAATCCAAAAACCATTCCTTGATCGCCTGCTCCTAATTTCTTTTTATTTACTCCTCTAGCAATATCTGGAGATTGCTTTTGTAGATCGATTCGGATTGGTACTGTCTTCCCATCAAACAATAGCTCTTCTCTATCATATCCAATTTCTAAAATTTTTTCTCTTACTATCGATTCGATATCTGGGTTTGCCGTACTCGTAATTTCTCCCATAATAATCACTTCTAGACGATTGATACATACTTCACAAGCAACTCTTGCCTCCTTATCTTCTTTTAGATAAGCATCTAAGATAGCATCACTAATTTGGTCACATATTTTATCTGGATGACCACAAGTCACAGATTCTGATGTAAATAATTTTTTCATATTTTCCTCCTTACTCCTTAGAAGAAAAAAAGTAGAGAATCATCTCTACTTAAGACCATTCCTCATCTTCCGACTATTGTCGCAGGATTTAGCACCTAACTGAATAGGTTGCTGGACTTCTTAGGGCCTGTCCCTCCATCTCTCTTCATAAGGTTTATTTACGATATCATTGTACCTATTTTTGAATCTGTTGTCAAGAAAAAGTAACTATTTATAAGAATTATTATTTTTCAATATAAAAAAGAAACATTATTCAAAAATAATATCAAGAAAGTGTAAAAAAAGAAAAGGAGTTTTTCCTTTTCCACAACGATGTGCATAATTATTTTTCTATCTTTTTCATGACCTCTAAGTAACGATCAAAATATCCATTTTGATAGTAGAAATCTGTCGCACGATGGTTATAAGCGAATACGCCAATAACGACACCCTTACATCCTACCGAAGCAAAGTATTTTTCCATCTCTTCTAATAATTTTTTTCCTACTCCTTTCGAACGCAATCCTTTTTTTACGACAAGTTCGGTTACTCTTCCTCGTTTTGGAGCTTTAAAGTCATAGGCACTTTCTTCTTCATTATTGATAAGTCCAACAATGAGACCAATAATTTTTTCTTTTTCTTTTGCCAGTAAAAATTTCCCTTTATATTTTTTGACTTCTTTTAAAGTTTTTTGTAAGTATTTTTCACGGTAATCTTTCGTAATAATGTTGTAGTGATCTTTATCAAGACTAACAATATGTTCCTGTAATTCTACTAAGAGATCTTTTGCATCTTCTTTATATTGAGAAGTATATTCAATGATTTCCATAAATCTTCCCTTTCTACTATGTATTTCTAAGTAGTTTTATTATACCATATTTTTAAACTATCAAAAAGTGTCAACCCTCAGGAAAACAAAATTCCTTTTATTGACTAAACAGTACTTAGATGGTACTATGATAATATAGAATAATTAGGAGGAGTAGTATGAGTGCGGCTGGATGGAAAGTCTTAATCATTGTTACTGGAATAATATCACTTATCTATATTGTTTCTTTATGGAAAATATTTAGTAAAGCGGGAAGACATGGTTGGGCTGCGATTATACCATTTTATAATGTCAAGGTATTAGTAAGTGTATCAGGATTACCAAACGAGTTCTTTTGGTATATTTTTGTTCCTTTTCTAAATTTGTATGCGATTTTTAAAATTTTTATTGCCTTAGCTGGGCAATTTGGAAAGACGACTCTTTATGGTGTTGGATGTACTATTCTAGGATTTATCTTTCTTCCTATGTTAGCGTTTGAAAAAAATAATTATTATATGAGCGCTTTTGGAGATGCTCCTGTCATGAATTATGGAATGTCTCAAGCAGGAGTATTAAAACCAATTGGCCTAACGCAACAAAGTAATGGACAAACTATGATGAACCAACAAATTTCTAATAATGGATATATGCCAAATCAAAGTTATCCAAATAGTAATCAATCCCAAAATACTTATCCACAACAGACAAATCCAGGAATGGGAATGCCTATGATGAATAATGAAAATAACAACATGAATCCAACTCAACCAATGATGAATGGTGGAAATACGAATCCAACGATGATGAATCCAGGAAACAATAATCCATCAATGATGGGAAATATGAATCAAACCATGAATATGAATCAAAATCCATATGGTGGTAGTCAAAATGGATATTCCAATACGAATGGATATATGCCAAATCAAAATTATTCAAATAGTAATCAACCTCAAAATACTTATCCACAACAGACAAATCCAGGAATGGGAATGCCTATGATGAATAATGGCAATAATAACATGAATCCAACTCAACCAATGATGAATGGTGGAAATACGAATCCAACGATGATGAATCCAGGAAACAATAATCCATCAATGATGGGAAATATGAATCAAACCATGAATATGAATCAAAACCCATATGGTGGAAATCAAAATGGATATGCCAACACGAATGGATATATGATAAATCAAAGTTATCCAAATAGTAATCAGCCCCAGAATGCTTATCCACAACAGACAAATCCAGGAATGGGAATGCCTATGATGGGACAATCTCCTTCCGGAAAGAAAGTTTGTCCATCTTGTCATAGTCAAGTAGATAGGAATGCACCTGCTTGTTTCTTATGTGGTTATCGGTTCTAAAAAAGAGTTCTTAATGGAACTCTTTTATCGTATCTTCTTTAAAAATTCTAGATTTGTGATTTGGGGAAAATTTTCTTCCCTTTTTTGTTCGCAAAAAAGGATTGCTTTCCCACCGTGTTCTTTCCAATCTAGGACATTTTGTAGTTGATCATCTACTAAAACAACATTTCCTTGATAGAAACTTGGTGGAATAATATCTGATTTTTTAAAATTCTCAGGAACAGAAATAATGGGAAGAATAATCCCTTGATTTCTAAGAAATTGAATTTTCTTTTCTTCTTCGATAGCTGAATGATTTCTAGTAAGAAGATTTATTCTTGTTGTTTGATATTGAACTTCCTTTAAAATTTCTAAACTATGATTTACAGAGGAAGATTCTTGAATATGTCGTTCCCAATCTGTTTCTTGAAGTGCTTTTTCCCATCCAATCTGTTTGGCAATCTTTCCCATTCGTTGTTCGGTATCAATACAGACACCGTCAATGTCAATCATGAAAAAAGTCGTATCATCTATCAGAGATTCTATCGTTTCTTCCATTAACGAACTTTTCCTCTTTTTTCTTTTACTTTTTCAATCGTTTCGGCGGTAGGTGAAAAATATTCATCCATGGTAATTCCGTATTGTTCCATGACTTCTTCATCTGTTACATCTTCTAAAATACCAATCATTCCTAGTAATTGTTCTACATAAGGATTTTCTTCCGGATAAGTAGTTTGTTCTTCTTCTCCTACACGAAGATCATAATCAGCGCCTTCTGGATTACTAAATTCTCTAAATTCCATAATATCCTCCTCTTCATTATTATATCATAAAGTTCCTATGAAAAGAGATAATCAAAGTAGAATGATTTCTTTCCATAATCATATCTTACAAATCTATTATAACATATTTAGAAATTATGCTATAATGAAGATGGTGATTCTATGATATCAACAGGAATAGATTTAGTAGAAATTTCTAGATTTCAAAAGTTAGTTAACCAAGAGACTTTTCAAAAAAATTGTTTTTGTGAAGAAGAATTAAAGTATCTTCAAAAAATAGAGAACAATCTTCGGACGATGGCCGGAATGTATGCTGCGAAAGAAGCTTTTTTAAAGGCTATTCATAAAGGAATAGGGGACTATTCTATGCGGGAAATTATGATTCTTCATGAAGAGAGTGGGGCACCTAAAATCGCCTTAGAAGGACAAATAAAAAAGGATATAGTTTATCAGGATTGCTCCTTATCTATATCCCATGAAAAAGATTTTGCGGTTGCTTCTGTTATTTTATTATTTTAAATGATTACTATAAACTTGATATGCTTCATTCCAAGATTCATAATGAGAATCAGATCTATGATCGGTAAGAATACCGGTCTTTTTTAGATATTCTCCTAGATAATGAGAAAGTTTTTTCGCACCTTTATAGTTGAGATGGTTTCCTCCATCACGAGAATCAATAGACCATTCAATTTGAACTGGATTATCGATATTTAGATCTAAGAATTCTATTCCGTATTCATCTGCTACTTCTTTGGTACCATTATGTTTTTTATAGTTCCAATTTTTCATATTAGGAGTACTAATAAGAAGAAGAGTAACATGATTTTCCTGACATAAGGCTTGAATTTTTTGAAGCCATTTTTTATTTTCTTCTGGTATTTTTTTTACTTTTTTAGAATAGTCCATATAACTTAAATTTGTTCCTTTTTGATGATCTGTAATATAACGAAATCCTTTATATACATTGATACGACTAAATTTTGCGGTATCGTCAATCCAAGGAAGAACATATTTTTTCCAATTATCATGATATTTTTGGATGGGTACATAGGTTTCAAAGAAATGAACCCAGTCATAATTCCATGGTTTATTTTTAGACTCTCGATAAAGGACATTACTTTCTAAGAAAATAAATTTAGGATGTTGACTTTCAATGGCTACTTGAATATCTTTGTAAGAAACTTCTAGTAACTGGGCGGCATTGGCCATATCAAAGGAGGTATAACCAAATTGATTCCATATTTCCATAGGTGATATCCCTGAATAAATAAGAGAATCTCCGACAAAGACAACATCGATAGAATCTTTTTTCTCTCCTAAAATTTCATATTCGGCAGTTTTAATAATTCCATATCGAAAGACTCCTTCTCTAGGTAGTAATAAATACGAAATAGAAATGAGTAAAACGAATAGAATTCCAATAAAAACAATACTTTTTAATGCATTTTTCATGATATCACCTAAAAGTCTGCATAGATAGGAGCAACAGGGACATACCCAGTACCATACGCTCCAAAAATAATGATGGCAAGAATTAATAAATAGTAAATAGACCATCTAAGATAAATTGGTTTAGAAGCAATTTTTTCGCGAATAGAGACTTTCTTTTCTCGCAAGATACTAATTCCTAAGATAACTAATAAAGAGATTCCTAAAAGGAAATAATCTTTGATATCTAGACCAATCGTAAAGAGTTCTCCAAAGTCTTTCCAAGAAAAATCAGTAAGAATCTTTTTCATCATACCAAACCCTTCATGGAGAGTATTTGCTCTAAAGAAAAGTTCGCCAATAAAGACAAGAATACTTGTTTTTACGATTTGAAAAGCATGGTATCCTTTCTTTTTTCTATCAATTTTTAATTTTTCACAGATTTTCGCAATCGTTGGTTCAAAAATATTTCCAAGTAAAATTAAGGTAAAATGATAGTACCCAAAGAATAGGAAATGATATCCAGCTCCATGCCATAAACCATTTAAAGACCAAACGGCAAAGAGTGCGATAGCGCCCATTACTAAAGAAGAAAGTCGAATTCCTTTTTTCTGTTTAATAAAGGTCGTTATTTTCTTTACTGGTTTGGAAAGAGATACTGGATAAAAGACATAATCTTTAAACCAAGTTCCTAATGTAATATGCCATCTTGACCAAAACTCCGAAATATTTTTAGAGAAGAATGGCTGTCTAAAGTTTTCGGGAAGTTGAATTCCAAAAATTTCTGCTGTACCAATAACAACATCCATCGTTCCAGAAAACTCCATATAAAGCAAAATGGTATAGAAAATAGCACTGCAAGCAAGAGTCATTCCGGAATAGATAGAAAAGTTATCAAAAGTACTTTTTACAAAGATATTAAGTCGATCTGCAATGACTATTTTTTTAAAGAGTCCTAATAAAATTCTTTGGTATCCAAAACAAAAGTTATGATAACTAACGCGTACTCCTTCATAGATAGTACTAGATACTTCTTGAAATCTCGTAATTGGACCTTCCACTATGGTAGGGAAGAAAGATAGATAAAGCATGACTTTAAAAAATTTCTTTTCGGCAACAAACTTTTCATGATAAACATCGACAAGATAAGAAATTGCCTGTAAGGTATAGAAAGAAATTCCTATGGGAGCCGCACACTTTATAATCTTAAAACAAACATCTACATGAGCTACTTGTAGCAATTGATTCGTTACTCTAGTAAAGAATCCTAAGTATTTAAAGAAGAAAAGAAAAGCAACATTAAAAAGGATGGTACCAAGAAGAATCCATCTCTTTTTCTTTTGAACTTTTTCTTTGATTTCTTTTTTCTCTTCCTTTTTTGCCTGTTCTAACGCCATTTCTTTTTTCTTATCTAGAGAACTCATCCATCTTCCGGAAAGGTAGATAGAAAGGATAGATAATAGTAAAAAGACAATTAAGAACTTACTATAAAAAAGGTAGAAAACAAGACTCGCTATACATAAGATAAGGGGTCTTATTTTTTTAGGAAAGATATTATAAACAATAACGACAATTGGAACAAATACAAGAAAGTATAAAATATCAAAGTAAGACATTATTCTTCTTGAAGTCTTTCAATTAACTCCCATATTTTTTTAGCAGAATTAAAGTTTGCTGGAATAATTTCTACGGTTGGTATTTGAACATCAAAAGCATCTTCAATTTCGCTAATAAGAGATAAGATAGTAAGGGAATCTAAATATCTTCCATCTACTAAATTCTCACATTTTTCAAAGTCTACATCTGGTTGTAACTCCTCTAAAATTTCTAATAATTTTTCCATAATTTCACTCCTCTACTACATTGTTTGGAAAATTTATATCACTTGTTTGAATGGTATTGCGTGCTAAAATCATTTGATTTTTTTGAACTAAAACTACTTTTGGTAAATCTCTACTTAAGAAAAGAGAAATTCCTTCTGTAGCAGAATAAGCACCTACTTTTTGAAAGACGAATACATCTCCTAAGTGAAGTGTTCTCGTACGAATATTTTTGACTAAAAAATCATTGATGGTACATAAAGAACCACATAGTTGATAGGTTTCTTCGGTATCTTCGCGCTGAGGAAGGATTTCATAATAAGGAATTTTCATAGCCATTGTTTGACCATAATATACTAAATGATGAATTCCACCATCGAGAATCGCAAATTTCCCATATCGATTTTCTTTCATATCGACAACTTTTGTAAGATAAAATCCACAACTAGCAGCAATACTTCTTCCTAACTCTAAGGTTACTTTGATAGGTATTCTATCTAGTTCTTGTTTGACTTGCGTAAGAAATTCATCTTCTAAAAATTCTTCTCCTTGATAATAGAAGACAGGAAGTCCTAATCCATATTCTATCTCTTTAATCGAAATACCTCTTTTTTTGATTTCTTCTAAAAGGTCAAGTAAGAGCGTTACTTCTTTTTCAATTCGGTGGATAGAGTGTTTCTGTGTTCCTGAAAAGTACTCAATTCCATCAATCATCATCCAAGGACTATGATGATTTTCTAAAAGTTCTAATAATTCTTCTTTTTCTATACCAAATTGGTTTCCACTAGTAAGTCGAATTAATAGATGAATCTTTTTCTGATATTTTTTTGTTAAAGCATCTAATAAATGATATTGATTTAAAGATTCAATTGTATATTTTAAAATATCAGTTTCTTCTAACAACATCTCTTCCATAGTTTCTTGATCTTTATAGACTCCAGAAATGACCATTTTTTGTGGAGAAATATTTAACTTCTTACAAATGTGGTATTCTCCTGGACTACAAATTTCATATCTTTGAACTAACTCTTCTAGATGTTTCGCAATAAAAGTATTGGCCTTTACGGCGTAAACTAACTCATACTTGGAACCAAATTTTTCTTTTAAGTAGGACACTCTACTTTTTAGAATATCGATATCATAAATATAAGTAGGGGTTCCATAAGTCTTTAATACTTTTTCTATCTTATTCATGAGAATCCCTCATTTCCAATAATTTTTTACGATCTATTTTTCCGTTTTTGGTAATAGGAAAATTATTTAAACAAATTAATTTGGTAGGAATCATGAAGATAGGAAGTGTTTCTTTTAATTTGGCATTTAGTTCTTTTTTACTAATTTCACCAATATAGAATCCATATAGTTTAGCTTTTTCTTCTTCAAAAAGACAACAACATCTTACTACTTCAGGAATATCCATAATGGCTTTTTCAATTTCTTCTAGTTCAATACGATGTCCTAAATATTTAATTTGGAAATCTTTTCGACCAGCAAAGACGATTTCTCCTTCTTCATTATAGTATCCTAAGTCACCGGTTCGATAAATTAACTCTAAATAGGACTTATTGTTTGGATTTAAAACAAAGTGAGTGTTTGTCTGTTCTGGATTATGATAGTATCCAAGACCTAGACAAGTCCCTGAAACACAGATTTCTCCCGACATTCCTTTTTCTTCAATGATTTCATCTTTTTCATTTAAAAGGAAGACTCTTTCATTAGGAAAAGGAATTCCAACAGGTAGTTTTTCTTCCCAATTCCGATTTCTATCTACTATGTGATATAGACAATTACAAGTAATTTCGGTTGGCCCATATACATTGATGAAGGTAGCATTAGGTAGTTTTTCCATCCACTCTCGTAAATGTTTTGTTGGCATAACTTCGCCACTAAATAAAACTTTTTCGACAGTTTTAGGAACTTTATAGTCTAACCCATGAAAAGTAGTAATGAGACAAAGCGCTGAAACGGCCCAAGTTAGAGTTGTTACTTTTTGCTCACATAGATAATCCAATAAAAGGGAAGGGTTAGAAAAATATTGCTTTGGAATGAGAACTAAAGTCGCTCCCATTTTCATGGAAGAAAAGATATCTTTGACCGAAACATCAAAATCGAAAGGAGCTTGATTCGCGATAATATCTTTTTCTTGAAAATGAAAAAGACGAGTAAAAACATCAATAAAGTCAATGACAGAACGATGAGAAATCGTAACTCCTTTAGGAACTCCTGTTGATCCCGAAGTAAAATTGACATATAAAGGGTCAGTATCGATATGTCGTTGATAAGAAGAAACTAATACTTCTTCTTGAATTGGCTCTTTTTTTAATTCTTCTATCGTTAAGACTTCTAATCCTTCAAAATACTTTTCTGCTGTTTCTAAATCCTCCTTGGTAGTAATTACCACTCTTGCATGAATCGTATTTTTAATCTGAGAAATTCTAATGCCTGGTAATTCTGGATTGATAAGGGTATAAAAACATCCTGCATAAATTGTTCCAAAAAAGGCAATTAAGGTATCAATCCCTTTTTCCATATAAATAATGATAGGTTCATTAAAATAAATACTCCCTAGATAAGAACCTACTCTTTTACTAGCTTCTTGAAATTCTTCATAAGTAATTTTTTGGTTTGGTTCTCTGATGGCAATCTTTTTTGAATACTTTTGACAAGACTGCTCTAAATAATCAATTACATTATACATACTCTTTAATCCTTTTCTACTACATTTTAAGAAAATTACTATAATCATTCTACCCCATAAAGACTTAAAAATCAATATGAATTTACTATGTATCATACCATAGAAAAGTTACAAGTAAGTGACTATTAAAATTTTGGTTAAAAAATAAATATTAAAAATATGTTATTAACACATTGACAAAAAGATAAAAATGTGATAGTATATATCCTCGTTGAAAGGGAGTAGTTCTCACTTTAGCAAAGTGAATCTAATTCGTCAATCGATACAATGTATCCGGATTAGAAGATTCTTTGAATTAGAACAAGACTTTCACACAGTATGTGTGGGTCTTGTTTTTTTGTCTTTGAAGACTCACACAGAAAAAATAGAAACGGAAAGGAGTAAGAAAAGACAATAGAAAGTAAAGTGAGGAATATGAAAGAAAAAGTAATTTTAAAAAGTGCGCATCCAGAAGAATATGGGGATCTCGTTATAGAATGTAGAGTTATCCCAAATGCTGAAATTGGTGAGTATTTAGCTACTATCCCAGAGGATAGAAAGTTTTATGCTCATAAAAGTGGGGTTGTAAAAGCAAGAAGTGGAAAAGCAGGAGAAGTCATTAAAACAACTTTGAAAACTGTAATTGATGGTAGAGAATACATCTTAGGAGAAGAAGAAAATACAGTAAAGGAAAGAGAGTCTGGAACAGATATTGTTGTTACGAATATCTCTAGTACTTCTAATGAAGAATATGTTGTAAAAAGAGATAAATTTACCAAGACTTATAGTCCTAGAGAAGATGGTACTTTTGAACCAGCTTATGATAGTAGATTATTTACGCAAGTTACCGAGGATGTTATTATTATGACATCTTGGGGAGCACCCGCTATTTGCTTAGCAGGAAGTTATATTGTAACTTATAGCGCTGAAGAAAATGACTATAACACAGTAGAACAAGGCGCTTTTGAATCTACTTATGAAAAAGAAAATCAACCAGTAAAAGTAATCAAATAGGGGAAAAGAAAAAATACACTTTCAAAGTGTATTTTTTTATGAATTTAAATCTATAATTTTATCTACAATTTTTTGTGAAGCATTTCCTTTCTCGTAGCATCCTCTCGCTTTTAAAAATTTTTCTCTATCTTTTTGATATTTCTTTTCATCAAAATTGAGAATGTTGTGATAAAATTCATCATTATCCTTAGAGATTGGAAAAGGCGTTTCTGATAGGGGATAATAAAATCCACGCTCATCTACATAGTTTTCAATATCGTTGGTGTATAAAAATCCTGGTTTATCTGTTAATACATAATCACAAATCCAACTAGAATAATCGGTGATACCAATATCTGCTGCACATAGTAAGTCTTGCATATCATAGTAATCCGTTGCGTTAATTACTTTCTTATTTAGATTCCTTGGGAATTCTACATTTCTTAATTTGAAATGGAATCTAACCATGATAACCCATTTTCCACCGAATCTTTTCGTTAAAGCATCTAGTAATTTTTCATAGTTTAAGTCATAAGTGTTGATATCAAAATTGTCTCTAAAAGTAGGAGCATATAAAGCAATCTTGGTATTCTTATCAATGTGGTAATAGTCCTTTACTTGTTCCCTCATTTGATTATATAATTTTTTATTTAAAAGAATATCGTTTCTAGCGTGTCCATATTCTAATATCTTTGTATTTTCCCAATAACTTGTGCGATAAACCATGTTTTCAAATTTACTATTAGAAATAATAAAGTCAGTTTGTTCTCCAAGCCGAATGGCTTTATTTACCCATCCTTCATTTTTAACACTAGATGGATCTAATCTTTTAAATCCTAGAGACCCATGCCATGTTTGAATGACATATTGACCTTTTCTTTTTTGATATTTCATATAAACTGTATCATTCGCGTTTTCGATAATGAATTTAGAAGCTGCTAACTGCTTATAAAATTTGAAAGTTCCACGAACAACTAATTCTAGTTCTTTTGGATATTTATCTTTGTTATTTTTTTCTTCTTTTCGAATTACCCAAACAAGTTGATAATCTAAATTTCTTTTTATCAATTCTTCTGCAATAGCTTTTGGATTACAAGTATATTTTCCCTGAAAAGTAATAAAGATAATTTTTTTAGGATTTATCTTTGTTGTTTTGATAATCAATTTACGGAATAGTGATTTAAAAGTTACATTGATTTTGTGAGTTACTTTTTCAAAAAAGGTTCCTTCTTTTATGGAATTTAATATTTTATGTAGCATAATTATCGCCGCCTTTTTATTTATTATAACATTTTCTTCTTTTATTTTAAAGGAAAAAGGTGAAAGAATTATGAAGAAAGATAACCTTTGTAAAGTTATCTTTCTTCGTTATTTAAAATCTCTTTTATTTTAGAAACCATATTCTGTGTATAGTTAGAGATACTTAAATCTACATATTTTCCTGTTAGAGAGTCCTCATGGACTGGAATTTCTTTTTGATTTAAATAAGAAATAATTTCATCAGAAGTTTTAAAAATAGGGCCAGGTACTTCTTTTGTATAATCGATAAAGAAGTCTCTTTTATTTTTATATTTATCTAAATCAAAAGCAAAAAATAGTTGATTTTTGTGTAAAATTCCTGCCTCATAGATGATAGAAGAATAATCACTAATTACATAGTCACTCACCATAATCATTTCTAGTGTAGAAAACTCTCTTGGAGAGAATACTCTTTCCTCAGAAACCATGATTTTAGAAAGTGGGTGAAGTTTTATAATAAGATTATATTTATCATAATTGAAGTTTTGAATGAGTTCGTTCAAATTTTCTTGTAGCAAGGATTCTTCTTTCCGAAAAGTAGGAGCATATAGAACATTTTTCTTTTTCTTTAATGTAGGGTATTTTTGATAAACTTTTTTCTTGCACTCCTCGACATATTTTCTATCTTTTAAATAGTCAATGCGAGGAAGTGGGACAGAGGACACAAATTTTGGATCGTACCCAAATACTTCTGCCATACTAGGAATGCACGCTTCACTGGTTGTAAAAATATAGTTGTAATTTTTATGCATATTTAGAAGTTTGGAGATATTTTCTTTTCTTCCTTCCTCTTTTCCTACAATAGAAACACCTGCTTTTTTCATCAATCCTAAAGCATGCCAAATTTGAATTACTTGTAAGTCCTGCTTGTGCTTTAGATTACTGATTAAAATAGAATAAGAATCTAGGATAACTAATTGAGAAGTAGCAATATGATACATTTGCTTAAACATATGAAAACAATAGGCAATTTTGTTATCCATCTTTTTACAGAGAACAATAACTTCATAGTCCTTTAAATCTTTTCTCAATTGCTCGGAAAGTAACTGATAATCTTCTGTAATAGAGTTGCTTTGTCTACTAATTAAAGTGATTTTCTTTCTTGTTTTAAACAATTTAAAAAAGAGATAAAAGAAATTGATAATAAACTTGAACAGATATAGGAATAAGGTCATTCTTATCTCTCCACTCTATTTTTTCTTAACTAACTTTTTTTCTTCCTCAAAGTATTCTGCTGTTCTTTTTAATCCATCTTTTAATTTTACGGCTGGTTCCCAACCTAATGCCTCAATTTTAGAAGTATCCAACTGAACAATTTTATAACTTACATATCCTTTCTTTACCTCATCGCTTGGATTGGCAAAGACTAAGTGTATATTCCTTTCTGGATATAAGTCAATTAACATTTGCGCTACATCACGAATCATATATGGTTCTCTTTCGTTAGAAAGATTGTAAGCTTCTCCTCTTTCTCCATATACCATAACATCTAAGATTCCTTTGATGGTATCACTTACATAGCAGAAACTTCTTTGTGCTGTTCCATCACTATTTAAAACAATATCTTTTCTATGAACGATAGCATCCATGAAGTCAGACATTACTCTACCATCATTGCTAATAGGCATAGCAGGGCCATAGGTATGGGCAATTCTTAAAATATTAAAGTTTAACCCATATTGCGTTTCATAACTTTTAAATAGAGCTTCTGCAACACGCTTACTTTCTGGGTAACAATTTCTACTATCTAATGGATCAAGAGTTCCCATATCGGTTTCTGTAAGAAGATCTTTTCCTTCTACTTTTCCATAAATTTCTCGAGTAGATGGGAAAATTACTTTTTTACAATTTTTTTGACGAGCTAATTCTAGAACATTCCATGTTCCTATCGTATTGGCTTTAATAATGTCAACAGGATTGCTCTTAATTGCAAAGGCAGAGGCAGAACCTGCTGCATGGAAGATATAGTCGATATTTCCTTCATAAGAAATAGGGGAACATACATCCTGATTTAAGAAAGATAAATGTTCATCTTCTAAATATTCACTAAAACATTCTTGCGCTTTTTCTAAATTTCGAACAAGAGCTAGAACTCTTGTATTAGTTCCTTTTTCCTGATTTAACTCTAAAAAGAAATATACTAAGTTTTTTGCAATTAAACCAGTAGCGCCTGTGATAAGAATTGTCTTGTCTTGAAATTCACTAGTATAAGGGATACGAGCGATTAATTCACTCATATCGTTTTTGATAATTTTATTCATTTTATTCCTCACTTCTTCAATTTTTTCTGTTTAGCTTCCTCTTCTTGAAAGGCATAGAATTCTTCTAGAGAAGGAATTCCTTGAACTGCTCCACCATTTTTTTTAAATTCTAGCCATGCTTTGAAGATATAAATATCGACAGGGTTTGTAATCTTGGTATTTCCTCGAACTCCTTCTGTTAAATAAGTTCTTCTTCCTTGCATAGTATAAAGAGTACAGCTATCAATGACATCGACATAGTCAGGATTTACTTTCCTCATTTGTTCATGGGCTTCAATGATTTCTCCCAATTTAAATCCTTGAGGTGCCTGAGCATTGAAAGATTCTCTACGGATAGGAACGCTATCTACATCTAATCCATTTTTACTAGTAATAAAAGTCTCATTACATCCCGTACAAGTAATGGAGTTTCCATATTTTCTAGTATCCTCAATATTTCTTGTAATTAAATCTTCGGTAATAAATGGTCTAACTCCGTCATGAATTAGAACAACATCATCTTTACTACAGTTTTTCTCCGCTTCTTTAAGCCCAATATAGATAGAATCTTGTCCTGTTTTTCCTCCAGGAACAACAGCGGCAATTTTCTTAAATCCAAATTTCTTTAATTGAAAATTTAAATAATCTAGCCATGATTCAATACATACTACATAGATTTCATCAATCATTGGATGCCTTTCAAAATACTCAATAGTATAGATAATAATAGGCTTTCCATTAACCTCTAAAAATTGTTTGGGAACATCTTTTACTCCCATTCTAGTTCCAGTACCACCCGCAAATATAACTGCTACATTTTTCATAAAACTCATCCTTCCTTCTAATTGGTGTTATTTTATTATAAAGTTTTGGGCTTTGATTTATCTGTGTTTAGAATATCACATTTACTTTCATTTTACAAATCTTCCCAAGAAAAATTAATACTTTTTAATAAATTTTAATGTATTTTGCAAAAAATAGAAAAAATAATTTTCATAAAAAAAATACACTTTCAAAGTGTATTTTCAGACTGTTGACAAAAGAAATTTTGAAAACAGTCTTTTCTTTTTTTTGAAAAAAGGATATAATGAATATGTAA
>CANQZC010000026.1 GCA_947628235.1 uncultured Bacilli bacterium
TAAAAGAAGGAATTGATATCTCTACGATTGCAAAGTGTACGGGATTAAGTAAACAGGAAGTTATGAAATTGAAAGAAAAATTATAAGAAAGCACAGTCTTTCTTTTTTTTGAAAATAATGATACAATGATAAAAGAATAGGGTGGATATCATGAAGGAAAGAAAAAAGAAAGTACATTGTCCAAACTGTGGAACTCTCATTAAAAAGGGAGAAACTTCTTGTTCTGTTTGTCACCAAATAATTGAAAGAGATGAGGAGAAAACAGAGGAAGAAGTAGAAGAATTTTCTTTAAAACCAGAGTTTCCTATTGGAAAAGTGGTTATGGGGGTTTTCTTAGTAATTGGAATTATTCTTACTATCAAGGGAATTGTTGAATATCAAAATGTAGAGTATTGTACGGCAGAAGATTGTGGTTTTCGGTCTTTATTCCTTGCTGGCTTAGGAATTATTTTAATTATTTCAGCAGGAATTTCAATTGCTCGAGAAGGAAAACGATATAAAGAAAAAGCTTAGGCTTTTTTTTCTTGGCCTAAGACTGGTTCTTTTAGAATTTGATAAGAAATATTTTCTAAGTTAGGAAGATATTCTTTTGGTAAAAATAGTCGATAAGTAATTTTTTCATGATATTCTTTTTCTTCTACAGGATAGGGATGAATTATTTTTAAAATATTTTTTTCTTGATTGTATGGGAATTCTAAAGAGAGGTATACTCCTTCCATATAGGATACTTTTTGAACTTTTTGAAGCCCTAGAGAAACAGCGTTCGTATACGCTCTTACTAATCCACCAGCTCCTAATTTAATCCCTCCAAAATATCTTACGACAATGGCAAGAATATGATCTAATCCTTGACTTTCTAAGACATTTAAAATAGGCATTCCAGCTGTCCCACTCGGTTCTCCATCATCAGAGAATCTTTTTTGATTTCCTAAAATATAGGCATAACAATAATGGGTTGCATCTTTTTCTATTTCTTTTATCTGTTCTAATTTCTGTTTCATTTCTTCTATCTCATGACAAGGAAATAAGTAACAAATAAATTTTGATTTTTGGATGACTAAAGTTTCTGAGACTTTTTTATCAATCGAAATCATGAAATCACCAATATCATTATAACAACTTTCTTTTTACTTTTCAAACCATTAGGAATTTGTTATAATAGATTACTATCAGGTGATGATATGCTGAAGGAAGTAAAATTAGAACTGACAGAACAATGTGAAAGAATGTGTATCCATTGTTCTAGTAAAGCAAAACGAGAAGATGCTATTCAAATTCCTCTAGAAGTTGCAAAAAGGGTCATTCAAGAAGCTCATGAATTGGGTGCTACTTCTCTTGTCTTAACTGGTGGAGAAGCAACTCTTTATCCTGAATTAGAAAGAGTCGTTTCTTATGCTCATCAAAAAGGAATGCAAGTAAAATTATATACGATGATATCTCCCCAAGAAGAAAGCATTGAAAAAATACAAAATCTTTCTTTTTATGGACTTTCTTCCTTAATTTATTCGACAACTTATCGATTAACTAGGGATGGTGTAGTCACTTATGAGAAATTAGCGACTTTCTTTCCTAAATTACTAGAAAAGACCGATATTTCTTTAGGATTTCATCATGTAGTAACGAAAGATACTCTTTCTGATATCGATGATGCCATTTCTTTATTTCTTTCTTTACCAGAGAATCGTACAACACATTTTTCTTTGTTACGATATGTTCCCCATGGAAGAGGGGATGCTTCCTTATTATTAACAAGAGAAGAAACGCTTCAATTACGAGATAAATTAGCATCTTTAAAAAAACGGTATCCAGAAAAAATTCGCTTGGGTAGTCCATGGAATTATCTAGGAATTTCTCATACTCCTTGTACAGCAGCGACGGATACAATGATTGTTGGTTTTGATGGGTCTGTTTATCCTTGTGATGCGATGAAATATTTTGACTATTTAGGAAGTGGCGGGAATATCTATACGAATTCTTTATCAGAAATTTATTCTTCTTCTTACTTTTTAAAAGTACGAGAAAGCAAAGAGGATGCCTCTTTCGAATGTCTTCAATGTGCTCAATTTCCTTGTTGTAAAGGAGGATGTTTAGGACAAAAGATGGTTTCTTTTGTAGATACGGATTCGCTTGACTTTACTTCGTATGGAAATCAGGCTCTTCGGACGATGAGAGAGTTTGAATCTTTAGCGGTACAACGGCAAAATGGAGAACTAGGACTATTAGGAGAATTAGGAGAGTTCCTAGATTCCTTTAAGAAATATAAAACGCATCATGTCGATGAAGATAGTAAAGAAAAATTACGCGCGAATTTAAAAATAGAAGCAGGAGATATTCTTTGGTATTTAGCTGCCTCTTTAGGAAATAGTTATGGTCTTTCCTTTGCAGAAGTGGGGGACTATCTATCTTCTACTACTTCTAAAAAAAGAGTGGGAGAATCTTTCTTTACGGCTTGTGTGAAAGAAAAAGATCCAGAATGTCTCTTTTCAAAAAAAGAAAGAGAAGTCCCACTTTCCATCTTAGATGCTTTCATTAAAGAAAACTACGATTTTGATACAGAGTGGAAGAAATTGGTTTCTCTTGCTTGTGAACTTCTTTATCAAACAAAAAAAGAAGAAGTCTTAAAGAGAATTTCTACTTTCTTAATCTCTTTAGCAACGATTGTTTCTTATGAATTATCTATTTCTATGACAGAAGTGGCGAAGAGCAATTTAGAGAAGTTAAAAACACGATATACGATGGGCTTTGATAGTACGATTGCTTCTAGTCGTGTTACTCTTCTTACGGATTATAAGAAAGAGGAAGTACCGCAAGAAAAACCATATCAAAAGCACATATAAAAGGGTTTTCCCTTTTTTTGTGTGAAAAAATATGCTACAATGATAACGTGATATCTATGGAAGAAAAGTTAAAAAAATATATGGAAAGTCTAGTTCAAAAAGGAGTCTTTCCTGGAGCTTGTTATGCGTTTTATTACCAAGGAAAAGAAGGAATGGGAGTCGTTGGAAAGAAGTCTCTTTTTCCCAAGGAAGAAGAAAATTCTTTAGATACGATCTACGATATTGCCTCATTAACTAAAGTAGTGGTAACAAATGTTTTAGTAGCGCAAGCAGTGGAAGAGGGAAAATTAAAATTAGAGGATTCTTATGCTTCTTATTGGGAGAATTTTCCTTATCCAGAAGTTACCCTTCTTCATCTTTTAACGCACACCTCATCCTTAGTTCCTACTTATGATAAATATCATTTAGAGAGGAAAGAGGATTTCTTTACGAAAATCAAATTAAATTCAACGCCAGGAAAAGAAGTTGTTTATGCGGATATTAATTATATTTTATTAGGATTTCTCATAGAAAAGCTCTATGGGGAAAGTCTTTCTTCCTTAGCGACTACTCGTATTTTTAAACCATTACATATGAAAGATACAGGATATTGTCCAAAAGAAATAAAGCGTTGTGCGCCTACCGAAGATACTTCTAGTAGAGGTTTATTACGAGGAAAGGTAGAAGATGAAAAAGCTTATTTTCTAGATGGAATTGCTGGACATGCAGGAGTCTTCAGTACGGTTTCTGATATTTTTCGGTTTGCCAAAATGATTTTAAAAGAAGAGACAACTATCCTTTCTCACGAAAGTATGGATTGTTGGTTTCATGGAATCGTGACTTCGTCTAAAGGAGTTCAAAGAAGTCATAGTTGGATGATTGGGAATACTTATCCAGATACTTCTTTTACTTCTTCAAATTGTATTTTTCATACTGGTTTTAGTGGTTGTGAATTATGGATTGATAAAGATCAAGACTTTATCTTTTTACTTCTTTCGAATCGCGTTCATCCCACAAGAGAAAATCACCTTTTTTTTGAACTTCGAAAAGAGTATAATGAAGAGATTTATCGTCTCATAAAGGAGGGATAAGATGGATTATATCAAACAAAAATTATCATTACTTACGACTTCTCCAGGATGTTACTTAATGAAGAATAAGGATGGCGTTATCATCTATGTAGGAAAAGCAAAAAATTTAAAAAATCGTGTCAGTTCTTATTTCCGTGGAACACATACTGGAAAGACTGCTAAATTAGTGAGTGAGATTGTAGATTTTGAATATATCACTGTGAATAGTGAAGTAGAATCTTTAATTTTAGAGAACAATTTAATTAAAAAGTATAATCCTAAATACAATATTCTTTTAAAAGATGATAAAAGTTATCCATATATTGAATTGACGAATGAAGAGGTTCCAAGATTAAAAGTCGTTCGTTCTCTTTCTCGAAAGAAAAGTCAAAAATATCTTTATGGACCTTATCCGAATGTAACGGCAGCTAGGGGAGTTGTCAATCTTTTAAATCGCATGTATCCTGTTCGAAAATGTAATACTTATCCTAAAAAGCCTTGTCTTTATTATCACATTCATCAATGCTTAGGATATTGTCAAGAGAAGGTACCAAAAGAAAAAATAGAAGCGATGCGTGAAGAAATTATCCGTTTCTTAAAAGGAGATCACTCTTTTATTACGAAGAGAATTGAGGAAGAGATGGAGGAATATAGTAAGAACTTAAAATTTGAAAAAGCGTTAGAGATGAAACAACTACTAGACTATATTCAAGTAACTTTAACTCATCAACAAGTAGAAATGAAAGATGGGATTGATCGAGATATTTTTGGATACTATGAAAATAAAGGATATCTCAGTATTCAAGTCTTTTTTATCCGAGGTTCTAAAATTGTTGGACGCCACTCTAAGATTCTTCCCATGATTGCTTCTTTAGAAGAAGAATTAGAACGCTATATTGCTGATTTTTATTCTAATTTATTAAAACCAAAAGAGATTTTAGTTCCTGAAATCGTAGAGGAGGAATTGATGTCTCTTTACTTAGAGACAACGGTTCGAAGACCACAAAAAGGGGAGAAATTAAAATTAGTAGAGATGGCCTGTGAAAACGCTAAAATTGCTTTAGAGGAACAATTTGAATTAATTGAGAAAGATGAGGCAAGAACCTTAGATGCCAATGAAGAATTACGAAAGATTTTAGGGCTTCCTTCCTTAGATCGTATTGAAATTTTTGATAACGCTCATCTTTTTGGAACTTATAATGTTTCTGGAATGGTCGTTTTTCGAAGTGGAAAACCTGCTAAAAATGAATATCGTAAATTTAAGATATCGATTGATCGAAATGATGATTATAATACGATGAGAGAAGTTATTTATCGTCGTTATTTCCGTGTTTTAAAAGATCAGTTAGAACGACCTGATTTGGTTATTGTAGATGGTGGTTTAGGACAGATTCATGCCGCGGAAGAAGTCATTCATAGTTTAGGCTTAAACATTCCGGTAGTCGGATTAAAGAAAGATGATAAGCATAGTACAAATCAATTATTAACGAGTGAGAATGCCTATGATATTGATAAAAAAAGTTCTGTCTTTTATCTACTAGAAAGAATGCAAGATGAAGTTCATGAATTTACGATTCACTATCATAAACAGATTCGTAGTAAAGGAACTTTAGAAAGTGTTTTAGATCCTGTCGTAGGAATTGGCGAGAAAAGAAAACGAGAATTGATTCGAAAATATAAAACAGTTTCTCAAATGAAAAAGTTATCTGTTTTAGAATTACAGTCTATTTTGCCTGAAAAAGTAGCGCAAGACCTATATCAATACTTACAAGAATATGAAAAAGAATAAGAATTTTTCTATTTTGAAAAAATATGATATAATACCACTTGTTCGCAAGGAGGAAATTTTTGAATATGTTAAACAAGAGAGCCATTAGCGCTCAATTATTAGAGTTAGAAAGGGACGATGTTTCTGCGTTTCGTAAGCAAGATTTAAATAATCAAGTATCTGTTGGAGTCTTACGGGTTACGACCAAATTAGATCAAGCAGAACATTTGCTTACAGAAGAGAAAAGAAAAATAAAAAGTCGTGGATTAAATCCGATTGAATATCTTTTTGGCGATGGAACAATTGTTCAAGATATTTTAAGAACATTCTATCAATCTAAGGAAGTTACCAAAAATGATAAAGAAGTTCTAACAGGAGATTATACACTCTCTGAAATGATGATGATGCTTGGTACTTTTATTTGGTTTGCTGAGGAAAGAGAAACTCAACATGAAAAGGCAAGAAGAAATTATCGCAAAGTTAATCAAAAGATAAATCGTAATGGAATCTATGCTTTTGCAAAATTTTCAACGCAAGAGGAAGAAGATTTATTTGCCTATAGTGAAATGTTACGAATTACTAAGTTAGAAGAAACTAGAATGTTTACTTATTTAGCAAGAGAAGTAAAAGTAATTTTTGAAGCGATTGCTGCTTCTTTAGGAATTTCTTTAAAAGATATGGATGAAGCTCAAATGAAAAGTATCTATAAAGAGTCTTTAGTGTTATGTCGTTCTCGAAAAGAAATTGCTTGTTTCTTTGCTAGAAGAAATCAAAAGATGCCAGTTGTTAATGATGATGTTCTCTTCTTCCGTAGAATGGGAGAGAAGGAAGCTAATCTTTCTGATATTGTTCTTCCAGAAGAGCAAGAGAAAAAGAAAATTTATCAAAAATAAAAGGATTGAAAATGTCCTTTTTTTTCCGTCTTTTTTCCTAGGATTTTGCATACAATTATGATATAATAACCATAAGGAAGTGATTCAGTTGAGAGTCATCATCAGTGCAGGTGGAACGGGAGGACATATTTATCCTGCTTTAGCCATCTTAAGAAAAATTCAGGAAAAAGAACCCAATAGTGAGTTTTTATATATCGGTACCCATAATCGAATGGAGAAGGATATTGTTCCAAAAGAAGGAATTCCTTTTCGTTCTATCGAAGTATATGGATTTAATCGTAAACAATTATGGAAAAATGGACAGGTACTTTGGTGCTTATGGAAAGCGAAGAAAAAATGTAAAAAGTGGATGAAAGAATTTAAACCAGACATTGTCATTGGTGTCGGTGGATATGTGACTGTTCCTGTTTTAAAAGCAGCGCAAGAATTAGGGATTAAAACCTTTTTGCACGAACAGAATAGTGTTGCTGGAAAAGCCAATTTAATGCTTGCGAAAAAGACGGATTTAATCGGTGTTTCTTTTGCATCTAGTAAATCTAGTTTTCCCAAAGGAAAGACGGTTTTTACGGGGAATCCTTGTAGTGAGGATGCTCTTTTAAAGAAACCGATGAAACGAGAAGAACTAGGGCTTTCCAACGATAAAAAACTTATTTTGATGGTCATGGGTTCTTTAGGAGCTACGACAGTAAATCAAGTGTTGGTAGAATTCTTAAAGGATGCTAATCATCGTTATCAATATCTTTTTGTTACTGGAAAGACAGATTATGAAGATATCTCTAAGGAATCTTTCCCTGAGAATGTGAAAGTGGTTCCTTATCTAGATAATATGACTAGAATTATGAGTCAAGTAGATTTGATGATTACGAGAGCAGGAGCCTCTACTTTAAGTGAGATTATGGCTTTAAAAGTACCCTCTATTTTAATTCCTAGTCCTTATGTTCCAAATAATCATCAGTATAAAAATGCGATGGATTTGGTATCTTCTCATGCTGCTCTTCTCTTAGAAGAAAAAGAGTTGACGAAAGAGACACTAGCCGATAAAATAGAAGAGGTTTTGCTTTCTTCTAAAAAGCAAGAAGAGATGAAAGAAAATTTATCCCATATGGGAGTTTCGAATAGTGCGACTCTCATCTATGAAGAAATTCAAAAATTAATAGAAGGAAAAAGATGATATGGAAATACTAAATGAAATTCGTTCCCTTGAGGTCGGTGAAGTTCGTGAAAATATCGACTTAAGGGAATATACAACTTATCATGCGGGAGGACACGCAACGGGATTAGTGATTCCCAAAGACATCGATAGTTTGATTACCCTCTTAAAATATGTAAGAGAAAATCATATTAAACATAAGATTTTAGGACGAGGTTCTAATGTCGTTTTTGGAGATCGAGATTACGAAGGAATTTTAATTCAATTAGATAATTTTAATGATTTAGAATTAAAAGGAAATGAAGTTCGTGTGGGAGCTGGATATTCGCTTATCAAATTAGCAATTCGTCTTTCTCGCTTAGGATATACTGGATTAGAGTTTGCAGCAGGAATTCCAGGTTCTGTTGGGGGCGCTGTTTTTATGAATGCAGGCGCCTACAAGAGTGATATGGGATATATTGTGAAAAGCGTGAAAGTATTAACTCCGGATTATCGTATTAAAGAACTTACCAACTATGATATGCATTTTCACTATCGAACTTCTTTTTTACAACAGAATCCTTCTTATGTTTGTTTAGAGACAACATTAATTTTAAAGAGGGGAGATCCGGATACCATCTTACAATTAATTGAAGATAGAAAGAAAAGAAGAGTGGAATCACAACCTTTAGAATATCCTTCAGCTGGTTCTGTCTTCCGTAATCCAGAAGGGGACTTTGCAGGAAGATTGATTGAAGAATTAGGATATAAAGGATATTCTATTGGAGATGCCGCTGTCAGTGAAAAACATGCCAATTTTATTATTAATAAAGGAAACGCTAAAGGGGATGACATCAAGAAACTGATTTTAGAAATTCAGTCCAAAGTGAAAGAAAAATATGGTATTGAACTAAAAATCGAACAAGAATTTGTAGAATAGGTGATACAGTATGAAGGAAATTACTTTTCCAAAAGAAAAATCTAGAATTCAGATACAAAAGGAAAAAGAGACACAAATCAAAAAAAGAAAAAGAAAAGAGCGAGTAAAAAGTCTTTTATGGAAATTTTTCCTTCTTCTTATTTTCCTTTTCCTTTTAAGACAACTTTTCGCGCTTCGTATCCGTCAAATTGTAGTGATAGGAAACGATATCTTAAGTGATCAAGAAGTGATAGATTTAGCGGGAATTCGTAATTATCCTAGTACTTTAAAAAATTCATCTGCAGCCATTGAAAAGCGAATTTTAGAAAGTGACTTTATTGAAAAAGTAACGGTAAAAAAGAAAGACTTTTTGACCAAAGTAGTGATTGAAGTAGATGAGAATAGACCATTATTCTACTATCAAGTTACGAATCGCTATCTTTTAGAAGATGGAAGGTCTATCGAAGGAAATTATTCCTTACCAATTCTTTTAAATGAAGTCCCTTCCGATATTTTAGAGGAATTAATTCGTCGTATGAAAGATATCTCGTTAGATGTATTAGAGAAAATGAGTGAGATTCGTTATTATCCAGAAGATGCGAATCCAAAACGTTTCTTGATTGCGATGAATGATGGTAACTATGTTTATATTACCTTAACTAAGTTTGATAATTTAAATAATTATTTAGAATATTTAGAAGGTTCTAATCAAAAAAAAGGAATTTTTTATCTCGATAGTGGATATCTAGATGTGAAGGAAACAAAGAAGAAAAAATAAGAAGAAGGCACTCTTTTTGCCTTCTTTTTTTGGAAATTCTTTTACATTTTTGAAAAAGTATAGTATAATTATGTTAGATGGTAGGAGATGATGGTATGAAGCACATTTATACTAGTATGGATATTGGTTCCGATAGTATAAAAGTTGTGGTTTGTGAACTTTTTCAAAATAAACTAAATTTATTAGCAGCTTCTTCTTATCCATCAAAAGGAATTAAAAAAGGATTAATTACGGATGTAGAGGCAGCTTCTGCTTCTATTCGGGGAGCCCTTCATGAAGTAGAAGGAATTTTAGGAATTCCCATTCAACGAGTAATTGCTTCCATTCCTTCTTATTTTGCAGAATATTCTATCGTGAAAGGAAAGGTAGATATTCCTCCAGAAGTAGGAGTGATTACGAGTGAAGATGTCACTTCGGTCATTTCACAGGCGATTGCCTCAAAATCTTTAGAGAATCGGGAATTTGTAACGATGTTACCAGTCGATTTTCGAATTAATGAAGAATTAGTTGTGAAAGATCCTACCAATCATAAAGCAACTTCTTTAAGTGTTCGAGGTGTCTTAGTAACAACTCCCAAAAAGAATGTATATTCTGTCATTAGTCTATTAGAGAGTCTAGGAATTGAAGTAGTAGATATTACCTTAAATAACATTGGAGATTTCTATGCTTTTAGAAATAAAGAAATTGAAAACAAGATAGGAACGATTATTAATATTGGTAGTGAAACGACCACAGTTTCTCTTTATAATAAAGGAATTATTGTAAAAAGTTCGGTTGTTCCGATGGGTGGAAGAAATATTGATAATGATATCTCTTATATGTATAAAACAACAGAAGAAACTTCTCGTAGAGTCAAAGAAACCTTCGCTTTAGCGAATAAGAGAAACGCGAATACGGGAGATATGATGGAGATTTCAACTTCGGTAGAGAAAGCTCTAAAAGTGAATCAATTTGAGGTTTCCGAAATTGTTTCTTCAAGGCTAGAAGAGATTTTAAATCTAGCAAAAAAAGAAATGAATATATTGACAAGCAAGCAAATTGATTATATGATAATAACAGGTGGTACTAGTAATATGATAGATATTGAGTATACGGCATCTCTTACCTTAGGAAAGAATGTTAGTATTGGTGCTATCAAATTATTAGGAATCCGTGATAATAAATTTTCTTCTTGTGTTGGAAACATTGTTTACTTTATTAGTAAATTAAAATTGAGAGGAAAAAATTATACGATGATTGGTAACGAGGAGTCTTCGAAACTCGCGACCGTAATTAAAAGTTCAGTAGAATCATCAAAAGATAGTATGTTAGGAAAATTATTTGCGTATTTTTCTAATGAACAATAGGAGGATTAGATTATGTTTGGATTAGAGATGGATCAAATAGCAAAGATTAAGGTTATCGGTATCGGTGGCGGTGGAAATAACGCTGTTAACCGTATGATAGATTCAGGGGTAAAAGGTGTAGAGTTTATTGTCGCAAATACAGATTTGCAAGTATTAAATGTCTCTAAAGCTCCTGTAAAAATTCAAATTGGTGAAAGTTTAACTGGCGGACGTGGTGCTGGTGCAAAGCCAGATATTGGTAGAGAAGCTGCTCTAGAAAGTAAAAAAGAAATTGAAGAAGCTCTTCGTGGTGCAGATATGGTATTCGTCACTTGTGGTATGGGTGGTGGAACTGGTACAGGTGCTGCTCCTGTCGTTGCTCAAATTGCGCAAGAGTTAGGTGCTCTTACGGTTGGTATTGTTACAAAACCATTCTCTTTTGAAGGGAAGAAAAGAATGGAACAAGCTATTGCTGGATTAGAGGAATTAAAGAAGAATGTTGATACATTAATCGTTATTCCAAATGATCGTTTAAGAGAAATTATCGATAAACAAACACCACTTCTTGATTCTTTCAAAGAGGTTGATAATGTTCTTCGTAGAGGAGTTCAATCTATCTCTGATTTAATTGCTGTGGCAGGACTTATCAATCTAGATTTTGCCGATGTAAAAACAGTTATGGAAAAGCGTGGTAGCGCACTTATCGGTATTGGTATCGGAGTAGGAGAGAATCGTGCTACGGAAGCGGCTAGACAAGCCGTATCTAGTCCTCTTCTTGAAACTAGTATCAATGGTGCTACCGATGCGATTATCAATGTTACTGGTGGTAACAATTTAACTTTATTTGAAGTAGAAGAAGCAAACGAAGTAATTCGTACAAGTGCAAATACAGATATGAATACTATCTTCGGTGCTGTTATTAATGAAAATTTAACGGATGAAATTATCGTTACTGTTATCGCAACTGGATTTGATGATGATACAGAACCACTTTATCATTCTTATGCAAAACCAGAGAATCAAACCGCTACTCGTCATAATGACGATGATGATACTGACGGTGGAGACGATGATATTATTCCATCTTTCCTAAAGAAAAGAGGAGGCTTCTAAAAAGTCTTCTTTTTTTGTGGAAATGACATTTTTTTCACTTCCATTCTTCTATAATGAGAGTGGTGATAAAATGAAAGTCTATGTAGATCTCTTATTACTATTTGATTTTTTAATTGATTATGGATTACTTTTAACGGTTGCTTTCCTTTTAAAGAGAAAAGCAAACTTTTATCGCCTTACCATCGCATCTTTTTTAGGAAGTCTTAGTGTTTTTCTTCTTTTCTTTCCTCTTTCTAATGAACTTTTATTTGTTTTTAAAATCTTAGGAAGTGCTATGATGGTAATTGTTGCTTTTCCATCTCTTTCTTGTTTCCTTCAAAATTGGAGTTACTTTTATTTTGTCTCTATTTTTTTAGGGGGAGCGCTTTATCTTTGGAATACTACTTTTTCATTTGAAGGAATTTCTTCTTCTTTTCTTCCCAATAGTTATCAATTAAATTTTTTAGGATTACTTCTTCTTTCTCCCATTGTTATTGCTTACTATATCCGCAAAATGAAAAGAGAAGAGGAGCAATATTCTTTTTATCAAAAAGTAGTGATTCATTCCCCAACTTTTTCTTTTGAAGGAGTAGGATTCTTAGATAGTGGAAATACGCTACGATGGAAAAGAAGACCTGTCATCCTTCTTCCTTCCAAATATGTATCTTCCACCCAAGTACTTTCTTATCTTCCCTATAAGACAGTTTCGGGAATAAGTCTTTTAAAGTGCTTTTTAGTATCGGAAGTGATTTTAGAAAAAGGGACATGGAAAAATGTTTATGTTGGAATTCTAGAAGATTCTATTTCTTTTGATGGAGTAGATGTTTTACTACATCGATCAATGATAGGAGGATAATATGTTTCAAAGAATATGGAATTTTTTAAAGAAGTTGTTTCACAAGCCTGTTTATTTTGTTGGAAGTTTAGATAAGCTTCCAGAACCTCTTTCAAAAGAGGAAGAACTTTATTATATTCAGTTAGGAGAAGAAGGTAAAAATAAATTAATTGAACATAATCTTCGTCTCGTTGTCTTTTTAGCTAAAAAATATGAGAATACTGGAATTGACTTAGAAGATTTAGTAAGTATTGGAACGATTGGACTTATTAAAGGAATTAATACTTATAACTTAGATAAAAATATTAAATTAGCGACCTATGCTTCTCGTTGTATTGATAATGAGATATTAATGTTCTTACGAAAAAATAAGAAACGGCGTAGTGAAATTAGTTTTGAAGATAGTCTCAGTTTTGATAGTGAAGGAAATGAACTTCGTTTAGAAGATATTTTAGGAACCGAAGAAGATTTAGTAACGAAAGGATTAGAAAAAGAGACAGAGAAAAAACTTATGTATGAGGAGATTGAAAAACTAAGTGCACGAGATAAAGAAATTATGATTTTAAGATATGGTTTAAATCATCAAGAAGAGATGACGCAAAAAGAAGTAGCGGCTACTTTAGGAATTAGTCAGTCCTATATCTCTAGGATTGAAAAGAAAGTCATTAATCGTTTAAAATTCCTTTATAAGTGAATTCTTGACAAGCCTTTTTAAAAATTTGTATAATGAATTTAGAAGGAAACTTCGAAAGGAGATTATATGACAAAGAAAAGAATGGGAATTGTTTTAGGGCTTACTCTTCTAGTAACTATCCTATTAGGAGGATATGCTCTTTTAAGAGGAAATCGGTATGCGATTACCTTTGATAGTCGTAATGGGGAAGAGGAAACAACACAGTTTGTCCTTGCCGGACATACGGTAGAAGAAATTCCAAAACCAACGAGAGAAGGATATCTTTTTAATGGTTGGACAAAGGACGGCGAAGAATATGATTTTTCTTCGAAAGTTTATTCATCTTTTACCTTAGAAGCTTCATGGAAAAAAGTAGGATCAAAAGAAGAATTAACTTATGAAGTTACTTTTGATTCGGATGGTGGTTCTATGGTAGAAAGTCAAATTTTAGGATTTGGAGAAACCGTCATGGAACCTACCAAGCCAGTCAAAGAAGGATATACTTTTCAAGGATGGTATGTGAAAGATACCCGCTACGACTTTTCTAAGAAAGTTTATTCATCCTTTACTTTAAAAGCAAAGTGGAAGAAAAAATAGAATCCAAAAGGATTCTTTTTTGTTTGCTATCGAAGATATTTTATGGTATTATGATTGCTAGGATGTGAAATTATGTTAGTCGCGCAAAATATTGGACTTCGATATGGGAAGAGAATTCTCTTTGAAAATGTCAATTTAAAATTTGAAAACAATAATTGTTATGGGTTAATTGGCGCGAATGGTGCTGGAAAAACAACTTTCTTAAAAATCTTAAGTGGAGAGATTGATTCTACTTCAGGAGAAGTTCTTTTAGGAAAAGGAGAGAGAATCTCTACCTTAGTTCAAAATCACCATGCTTATGATGATTATACTGTATTAGATACTGTTATCATGGGAGATCAAGAACTCTATGATATCAAAGTAGAAAAAGAAGAACTCTATTCGAAAGAAGATTTTACGAATGAAGATGGAATTCGGGCAGGTATTTTAGAAGATTTATTTTTAAAAAAGAATGGATGGCAAGCAGAAGCAGATGCGGCGATTCTCTTAGATGGATTAGGAGTAAAAAGTTATCTTCATAATCAAATGATGAGAGAGTTAAAAGAATCTGATAAAGTAAAAGTGATGTTAGCGCGCTCTCTTTTTGGTGATCCTGATATTCTTCTTTTGGATGAACCTACGAATGGATTAGATTTAGAGAGTAAGAATTGGTTAGAAGAATTTTTAATTGAATTTAAAAATACGATTATTGTCGTATCTCATGACCGTTATTTTTTAAATAAAGTATGTACGCATATGGTTGATATTGATTATGAAAAAATGACTTTATTTGTAGGAAACTATGATTTCTGGTATCAATCTAGTCAACTGATTCAAAAACAGATGAAAGAATCCAATAAAAAGAAAGAAGAAAAGATTGCAGAATTACAGGACTTTATTCGAAGATTTAGTGCGAATGCATCCAAGTCTAAACAAGCGACTAGTCGTAAAAAATCCTTAGAAAAAATTGTCTTAGAGGATATTAAACCATCTAGTCGTAAATATCCTTTTATTCAATTTGATCAAGAAAGATACCTAGGAAAAGAAGTCATTCATCTAGATCATGTTACGAAGATAATCGATGGAAGAGAAGTTTTAAAGAATGTGAGAATTACTTTAAAACCAGGAGATAAAGTAGCGCTTATTGGAAATAATGAAATCGGAAAGACAGCTCTTTTAGAACTTTTAGCGGGAGTTACGACACCAGAAGAAGGAACTATCAAAGTAGGTTCGACGGTAAGAACTTCTTACTATCCTAAAAAGAATGATAGTTATTTTGAAGAAGATACCAATATGGTAGAATGGTTACGAAAATTCTCTACGAATAAAGAGGAAACTTTTGTAAGAGGATTCTTAGGAAGAATGTTATTTAGCGGGGAAGAGGCTTTAAAGAAGGTAACTGTTTTATCGGGAGGAGAACGAGTACGATGTATGTTATCGAAGATGATGTTAGAATATGGAAATGTCTTATTATTCGATGAACCTACCAATCATTTAGATATGGAAGCAATTACTTCGTTAGATGAAGCGTTAAGTAAATTTACAGGATGTGTTGTTCTTTCTACTTACGATCAACATTTAATTGATACTTTAGCGACCCGTATTATTGAAATTCATGAAGATGGAACTTATACTGATAAAGAAATGACTTATGAGGAATATGTAAAAAAGTATGGAAAATAAATTCTTTTTAACGAATGCGATAGAAAAAATAGAACGGGGAGAAAGTAGTTTCTTTCTAGATCCTAAAGAATTTGCTTATGTCACTTCTCTTTTAAAGAAAAGACATTCTTCTTATCAAGTTTTTAAATCCTATCCAATGGCTGAAAAAGTATTAGTATATAAAGATACACTTCCCCCGATGGAACTCTTAGAGATTAGGACGAAAGAACCACTTTCTCATTCTTCTATCCTAGGAACCTTTTTTGCCCATCAAATTCTCCCTTATTGTTATAGTGATATTATGGTTTCTAATCCTTCTTATGTGATTGCGTTAAAGCCTATTTCCGAGTATATGAAAAATCATATTCTTACGATTGGAAAACAAACGGTTGAAATAATTCCTAAAAATTTATCTTACATGGAAAACTTTCAACCTAACTATGAAACTTTAATTCTTCATGTGGCAACTCTTCGTTTTGATAATGTTTTATCAAAACTCTTAAAATTAAGTCGGAAAACAGTATTAGAAAAGATGGAAGCAAAAGAAGTATTTTTAAATTATGAAGTATGTACAAAAAGGGAATTACTTTTAAAAAATGGAGATATTTTCTCTATTCGCGGATATGGTAAATATCTATTTAAAGAAGTGATTTATCAAAATAAAAAAGGAAATATGGATATCGAAATAGAAAAGTATCAATAACTTTTCTTTTTTTGAAAACTTTTTTCAAAAATCGTAGTATAATGAAAGATGTAGAAGAGAGGAGAATTTCATGAAAAGATTTCAAAAATTTATGTTTAGTTTTTTTGTTGCCTTTTCTTTATTTGTCATGACAGTACCTGTCGTTATGGCAGAAGATAGTGAGGTAATAGAAGAAGCAAACTACACAATTACTTATGTATTATCTGGAGGAGTAAACTCTACTTCTAATCCAGAAACTTATGATGGAAAAACAACCATTACTTT
>CANQZC010000027.1 GCA_947628235.1 uncultured Bacilli bacterium
CAATTTTGGAGGCGCCGAAACCCTTCCAAAGTGCCTTTTTCGGCTCTAAAACTAAATTCCTAACAAACTTTTTCTTATCAAATAACAAATTTTGTATTTTCAAAAAAAATTTAGGATTTCTCCTAAATTTTTACTTTCCTTCTATTTGTTTTGCTACTTCTTCAGCAAAGTTTTCTTCTCTTTTTTCCATTCCTTCGCCTACTTCATAACGAATCATATCAACAATTTTTCCTCCGTTATTAGCAACAAATTTAGATACCGTTTCTTTATTTTCTGCTTTGACAAAGATTTGATCTTCTAAGCAAACTTCTTCATAGTATTTCTTTACTTTACCAACTAAAATTTGATCAATTTTTTCGGCTGGTTTTCCTTCATTAAGAAGTTGTTCTCTCATAATATTTTTCTCTTTTTCAAGAACCTCTTCTGGAACATCACTAGCTCTTACATAAGAAGGTCTCATAGCAGCTGCATGCATAGAAACATCTTTTGCTACTTCCTTACTTGCTCCATCTACGATAGTAAGAACAGCAATCTTACCACCCATGTGGATATAGTCTCCAAATTCTTCATTCTTCTTTTTTTCTACACGACGGAATCTTCTAAGACTTAACTTTTCTCCAATCTTAGCAGTTTTAGCAACAATAAGTTCAGAAACAGTTCCTTCTTTCGTAGAAAGTTCTAATACTTCTTCATTCGTAGATACATCATTTTTTAAAATAGCATCTAGAATCATATCTACCATAGAAGTAAACTCTTCGTTTTTAGCAACGAAATCTGTTTCTGAATTAACTTCTACGATAGCTGCTTTATTACCTTTTATTTTAATAGCGGCAACGCCTTCTGCAGCAATACGATCTGCTTTTTTAGCAGCTTTAGAAATCCCTTTTTCTCTTAGCCAATCAGAAGCAGCATCAATATCGCCATTCGTTGCTTCTAAGGCTTTTTTACAGTCAAGCATTCCTGCTCCTGTTTTCTCTCTTAGTTCTTTTACTAAACTAGCACTTATCATAATATCCTCCTTTTACCCAAAATAAAGATGATTAAAAAATCATCTTTAATAATTTATTTTAAAGCTTCTAACAATTCGGCTTTTTTCATTGTAGAATAACCTTTAACTTCTTTTGCTTTAGCCATTTCACGAAGTTCAGCAACTGTCATATCCTCTAGATTATTACTAGATTCGGCTTTTTTAACTTCAACAGTTTCTTCTTTTTCATGACTTTCTTCTTTTGGCTCTTCTTTTGTTTCTTTTTCTACTTTATTAAATGATTTTTTATTATTACGATCAAATGGTTTCTTTTCAAATGGTTTCTTCTCTTCTTTTCTCTTAACAGATTCTACAGCACGTTTCATAATATCACTACCATTTTCCTCTGTTTTACCACTAACATAATCTGTGATATGTCCACCATTCGCTTCTAGAATAGCGTTATTCATAACACCAATAATTAATTTTACAGCACGAATCGCATCATCGTTTGCTGGAATAACATAATCTACCATATCTGGATCACAGTTTGTATCAACAATACCAAATACTGGAATATTTAACTTTCTAGCTTCACGAATAGCAATCTCTTCTTTAGATGGGTCTACGATAAACATAGCTTGTGGTAATTTTTCCATATTACGAATACCACATAATAATTTATCTAACTTCGCATATTCTTTCTTTAATCCTACTACCTCTTTTTTAGGTAATACATCAAAGATACCATCTGCTTCCATCTTTTCAATTTCTTCTAATCTCTTAATTCTTCTTCTAATTGTCTTGAAGTTTGTAAGAGTACCACCTAACCATCTTTCTGTTACATAGTAAGATTCACTCTTAATAGCTTCTTCTTTGGTAGCTTCTTGTGCTTGTTTTCTAGTACCTACAAAGATAACCTTTCCACCATTTTTAGCGATTTCATGTAAAGCTGCATAAGCTTCTTCAATCATCTTCGCTGTCTTTTGTAAATCGATAATATAAATATCATCTCTTGAAGTAAAAATATACTCCTTCATCTTTGGATTCCATCTTTTTGTTTGATGTCCAAAGTGAACTCCTGCTTCTAACAATAAGTTCATTGAAACTACTGCCATAAATTACACATCCTTTCGTTATTACTTCCATTTATTTCTAGGTATCACCACCAAATGGCACTCGGCAATACAATCCATAAATGTGTTTTTTAAAAAAGCCATTATTATTATATCATATTCTTTTCTATTTTCAACTATTTTTAATCATAAAAAGAAAAAGGTAAGAATCTATCTTACCTTTATTCCGTTACTTTGGTACCTTGTCCAACAATTGTAATCACTTTTTCCGTACAAGCTGGATTAGAATCTTCAGCAACATTTTTATCAAAATCGTATTCAGTTGTATTATCCTCTAAAGTCCATTTTGTAATGTTATAAGTATCTTTTGGAGTCAATGTATCTGGATTCATACTTAATCCTGCTCCTGAGTCACGCACTACAGTATAAGTAGTTACTTCGCTTCCTAGATTTGGAATTGGTGATCCAAGTGGGACTTTAAAACTATATAGTATTTCATCTCCAAACTTATATTGAACGGTATATTGTTCTTTAAAATCTTCTTCTGTTGCAAAGAAGTAATAAGAAGAACCATTTAGATGATCTACCAAAATAGATTCATATCTTGGAGAACAAGCTAATCCATTACATCCAAAGTTTGCTGCAACTCCTAAATTTTGACCATTCAAAAATAGTTCAGTCTGTAAATTTTTTGAAAACAAATTACCTGTAAAGAAAAGTTGTAAAATCATAGTGAACATAGAACCGGCTTGATCGTCTTCCTTGTTTAATAATTCCATCATTTCATCATAAGGTATTTGCCATTTCTTTCCATCCGTTGATGTAAATGGGAAAGCAGTTTGAAGTTTATTCTCTACCTCACCAAAAGCGATTCCTAATGGAAATCCTTCGAACTGCGTTCCTGCTACATAAATATCTCCCTTATTACGAGCAGTATGAGTATTTAATTTAACAGGCTGTGAAATATCTACAAACAAACTAAATACATTAACATAATAATCACCTGTTTCAGGTATTTTTATGTAAAGAGAAGACCTTTTTATATTCTCCCGTTTTCCCGTCTTAACTTCTGAAGTCATAGACTTCAAATCTTTTCCAGGAAGAGGTTCAAGTAAGAATCCTACTGATTCAATATATGGAACATCCCACCATTTTTCATATACATCTGTATCTTGAATAAAAGACCATTTATCAGATGCATAAGAATATTCTCCAGTAAAAGTTTCTTTTTCTCCTAATGGTTTATATCCAAGAATATCTTCTGGATTTTCTGTCTTTTCCTTTATGGTCCATCCACCAAATACATAATCTTCTTTTGGCTCTAGTACCTCAGGGAAGTTAACTTCTACACTGCGATTAACGATAACTGTTTCTCCATCGTTAGCAGTTAAATTTTGAACAGTAACCTTTCCTTCAGTAGCATCGATAATAGCCCCTTCTCTACATTCGTTTCCAGATGATGTACGACAAACAGCATCCGCAGAAGGCGTACCAGTTGTCACTTTTTTAGTTTCACCATTACTTAAATGAAAAGTAATAGTATATGGTTGATCACTAAAGTTGGCATTTTCTAATAAACATGGTTGATCAAAGGTACAACCCTTACTTTTTAATTTTCCACTATTATCTAAATATTGAGTTGTATAAGTGATTGCTTTCCATGATGCAGTCAACTCTAAATCAGAATTTAAAGTAATAGCATTTCCTACAGGATTTTGATCTTTTAACCATCCTAAGAATTTATATCCTTCTTTAGTTACTGTCTCCCCACTAATATCAATTTGTGGTCCTTTCCACTGTGCCTCAATATGTATTGTTTCATTTTCGGTTGTAGATAAATTAGTGGTTGATAAAGCACTAGGAGTAAATATCTGATCTTTCATAGGACCATCTAGAACTTTCCATTTCTCGAGTGTTGCTTCTTTAGTAATTTCTTTATCAGAATTACCACCATTAGCATTTAAGGTTAATGTATAGGTTCTTGAAAAACCTAAATTACTAGCTGATGGGACTCTATTTCCTTTATCATAAGTAAATGTCCTAGGAGTGTCATACTCGTTCCCGTTTCCATCTGTGAAAATAACCTTATACTGAATTGCAGTCCATTTTGTTGCTATATTTATATTTAAATCAGAAGGAACTTTATCCCCGCTATTTACTTTAGTATTATCATTATACCAACCATCTAATTTATATCCAGTTTTAGTAAATTCGTCTGTTGGAAGGGTGAGGGTTGGTTCTTCCCAACATGCAACAAAGGTTACCGTTGCATCTTGTTCCGTTGCGAAATCTTTACTCATTACTTCTCCAGGTTTATAGCAAGTATCATCTTCACCAGATTCTAATTTCCATCCTGTTAAAGTAGCAGATAAGGTTTCCTGCTTAACTTGACTATCTTCATTTGTCCAAGTAACTGTATGAGTATAAGTAATGTTATCTGCACTTGCTGCTTCATTTTGACTTCCATAAGTAAATGTTTTACTTGTAGCAGCTTCCGTTCCATTGTTATGTTTAAATTCTGCTGTATAAGTATTAGCTTCCCATTTTGCGGTTAACTCTATATCGTGTTCTACTACAAAATCGTTTGTTACACCTACTCCATTAAGTTGCCATTCAACAAAATGATATCCTGTTTTTTCATCTGGAGTAATGGTTTCAGAAAGTTTTGGATTTTCCCATACAGGTACTAGAGTAACCGTTGCTCCATCTGCTGCTATAAGTTTTGTTTGATTAGAATTGATATCAAAAGTGGTATCAGTGTCTTCTATTTTCCATTTTCTATAAGTTAAGTCTCTAGTTTCAGGAGTACTCTTTTCTCCATCTTTAAATGTTACTGTATATGATTTAGTAAACTCAGTATCACCTTTTAGAGTAACACTTTCTGTATATTTATAAGTAGTTGGATCCTCTTTTTCAACCGTTCCATCCTTATATTTTACTTTATAAGAATTTTCTCTCCACTTCGCATATAAATCGATATTGTCAGTAGAGCCTGTTTCGATTGTCTCTTTTTTCGTACCTTCATCAAAAGTAGCTGTTGTATACCAACCTTCAAAAGTATATCCTTCTACTTTTTCTGGATCTTCTAGTGCCGTACCTGTTTCAATTGTGTAGTCTTTTGATTCTTCTTTATCATTTAATTTATCTTTCAAAGTAACTGTATAGTGATTAATTTTCCATACAGCATAAACCGTAACTGTTCCCTCTTCCGCTAAATTATCTGCTGTAGTAATGCAATCACTACATTCTTCTGAAGAATCTATAGCGCTCTCATGTTTTGTTGTACTCCATCCTACGAAAGTATATCCTTCTCTCTCATAATGAGTTTGACTTAAGTTTTCTTTCTCATCATAAGTATGAGTTGTTGAAGAGACTTCCCCAGTTGGTTCAGAATATCCATTTCCTTTATTAGAGTCATAATTTACAGTATACTCATTTGCTTTCCATACAGCATAGACATCAATAGTACCTTCTGTTGTATAATTCATCTTTTCTTCGATTAATTTATTATTAGTAGTATCTTTTGTCCATCCTTGGAAAGTATATCCTTTTTTCGTAAATTTATCTTGATTTTTATTTAATTCTTTTTCTACATCATAAGTAAATTCTTCTTCAAAATCTTCTCCTGTTGTAGCACCATTTCCATGATATTTTACTTTATAAGGATTTGCTTCCCACATCGCATATAATGTAAGAGTATCATTATCTTTATCTTTTCCAGCAATATTTTTTACTGATTTTTTATCATCATATGCCTTTACTGGATTTTCTTTAGTAAGACTCCATCCTACAAAATGATATCCAGTCTTCGTAAATGAATTTGAAGTTAAAGATTGCTCTTCATCATAAATAAATTCTTGTGGTTTCATTTCTCCTGTACCAGTATTAGAATCAAATGTAACCGTATATCTATTAGCATGCCATTTTGCATAGAAGGTCATTCCTTCTTGTGGCATTGTATCTGGAATAGTTAATGGATTTTTGCCAGTAGAATCATACCATCCATCAAATGTATATCCTGGATAGGTAGGATCTTCCGGTTTTGTAATACTAGTTCCATAATCTTGAACAATAGATTCAATATCAACTGGTACATTATCCTTCAAACTTTCAAAGAAGAAAGTATTATGGTTAATCTCCCATTTTGCATATACAGTAAGATTTCCTGCTTTCATAGGTTGGGTAAGATCAACTTTTGTATCCTCTTCAAAAGTAGGACTTGTATACCATCCAATAAAATGATGTCCTGTCCATTCTGCTGGAACAAATTTATCTACTATAGTACCAATAGTAAACTTAACATCTTTTATGTCTTTTTCTGTCGTCTCACTAATATATGTCAAAGTATAGATAGTTTTCTTAGCTACTACTTCTACTGTCATATCTGCATCTTTCATCGTAAATGTTAAAGTAGTACCTTCTTCTGTTTCTCCATCTACTAACCAATGAGAGAATTCATATCCTTCTTCATAAGTGGTATTTTTACTATCTAAAGTAATTTCTTCTCCATAATGATAACTTTCTTTAGAAGGAGTTTCTGGAGTTTTAATTCCTTCTTGACCAGTAATGGTTAAAGTATGAGTTTTTCTCTTATAGTAGTATTTTACTACAGCCTTTCCGTCTCCCGTAATAAGGACATCTTTACTAGAGTTCTCTTCATCAAAAGTAAATCCTACTTCTGGTACTTCTCTATCTTCTTCTTTTAATGCAGAAGTATCGGTTGTACCTGTCTTTTCTTTTGTACTATCTGCTTTATCTGAATAAGTACCATCTACCTTCATAAGATAGTGTTCTACAGTATATTTAGTATCTTCATTTGGAGTAGCAGTAGCAGTTAAAGTAATATTATTATTTATTATATAAGTAAATGCCGCATTTACTTCTTCATTTGACCAGTGAGCAAATGAATAACCCGCTTTTGGAGTGGCACTAACAGAAACTTCTTTTCCATAGTAATAAGTTCCTGCTCCACTAACACTTTCAATACCTGTTCCCTTTTCTAGAGTTAAGGTATATTGATTTCTCTGATAGTAGTATTTTACTACAGCCTTTCCATCTCCGGTAATAAGAACATCTTTACTAGAGTTCTTTTCATCAAAAGTAAATCCTACTTCAGGTACTTCTCTATCTTCTTCCTTCAAGGCAGAAGTATCGGTTGTACCTGTCTTTGATTCTGTCTTTGTTGGAGTAGTAGGATAATTTCCATCTGTATCCATTTCATAATGTTCTACAGTATAGGCAGTATCATCATTAACGACAAATTTTGCCTCTATCGTTAAATCTCCTAAAAGTCCATCAAAGGTTTCTACTTTTTCTCCATCGATATACCAACCATCAAAAGTATATCCATCTTTCGTAGGTGATGTTAATAGAATCGGATCTTCTACAGTATAAGTAGTTTGGTTTTCTCCTACTCCACCATTTAATTCATAGGTAATCGTATATTCGATTGGAGTTGTTTCTGCAGTTAAAGTAGTATTTTCAGCTGGCATCGTATAAGTTCCCTCTTCTGTTTTCTTAGACCAACCTAAGAATTGATAACCAGCTTTTATCGTGGCTTGTAATTTTACTTTTTCTCCATAATAGTAAGTTCCACTTCCTTCGACAGAAGATATTCCTTTATCTTCTTTTAAAGTAAGTTTATACTTATTTCTAGAGTAATAGTATTTTACTGTCGTAGTTCCATCTTCCTTTACCGTTACTCTTTTTCTATCTGGACTAGTAAATCCTCGATAAGTATTGGTAGGTGGTGTTACATCACTATCAATCTTTCCAGAATGATAACTTCTATCTTCTACTTGATGATATTCGCCATCTAACCCCATTAGATAATGTTCTATTACATAAGTAGCTTGTCCTTTTTCAATCCATCTAGCTTCGATTTTTGTGTCTTCTGTAACGCCCTTAGCAAAATCGAAAGGTTCTTCTCCTTGGAACCATCCTCCAAAAGTATATCCTTTTCGATCGTTCATTTCTGGTTCTTCTATTTTCTCATCATGAGTTACTTCTAACTCGGTTACATTTCCTAAACCATCATCAATGGTAACCGTATAAGAATTAATCACAAAATGAGCTTCTAGTTCTAAGTTTCCCTTTAAGTCTAAAGAGTCTAGATCTACTTTCTTTCCATCAGAATACCAACCATCAAAAGTATATCCTTCTTTTTTAGGTTCTTTTGGCTTGACAAGTTCTTTTGCATCATGAACATTTTCTAGAAGATATTCTTTTCCATCAATCATAAATGATACTGCATAATCATTTTTATGGAAGAAATAAAAAAGTAAAACAATTAAAATAATAAGGAAAAGACCTAAAATTCCATATTTGATAATCTTTTCTTTTTTATTGTCTTCTTTTGGTGGAACAGTTTCTTCTTTTGGTGTGCTCACATATTTTTTTGTCTTCTGAGCCATCTTTGTAAATTCTCCTTTCTATCTTATAAGAGCAAAACGCTCCTAATTCCTATATTATACTATTTTGAATAGTTTTGTCTAGTATTGTCCTTTCCTTTTTATAAAAAAAATTCCTTTTTTGTAAAGGAATTTATCGACTTCTTGTATTCTCATATTCATCATGATAAATATGGGTATTTTCTTTCATAGATTTTAATTTTAATTCGTACTCTAAAAGTTCTATTTTTTTCATCATTAAATCGACATACGATTCTCCTAAATACTTTTGATATCGATATCGAATAACATCTTTATAACGACTAAGTTCATCTAAAATTTCCCGAAAAGAACCATTTCCCTCATCATCACTATCTAAAAGTTCAATGATATAGTTTAAGTAAAGTTCTAACTTTTTCTTTACTTTTCTACGGAGTACTTTTTCAACAAAACTAGGTTTAATTAAAACCAGTTTATTGACCGTAATCCCATCATACGCTAACTGATTCTTAGGAGTAATATGAAAGCCACTAGATAATTGATCTCCATCAAAATAAACAACATTGCCACCAGGATTTTCTCTTGATATAAAGTAATATTGTTCACCTCTCATAAAATCATCTCTCTTCTAATAAATCAGGTCGTCTTTCTTTCGTCTTTGCTATCTGTTGTTCTAATCGCCATTTTCGAATATTTTCATGGTGTCCAGATAACAATACCTCAGGAACTTTCATTCCATGAAAATCGACAGGTTTCGTATAGACTGGATAATCCAATAAATGATCATGGAAAGAATCTTGAACATGAGACTCTTCTTCAATCACTCCAGAAAGTAATCTAGTCACACTATCTACTAAAACCATCGCAGGAATTTCTCCTCCGGTTAAGACATAATCCCCAATACTAATTTCTTCATCTACAAACGAACGAATTCTCTCATCAAATCCTTCATAATGACCACAGACAAGAATTAAATGAGATTCTTTTGCTAACTCATAAGCATGTTTCTGTTGATAAGGAACCCCTTGTGGAGTTAAGAGAATAACTTTAGAATGTTCTGTTCGACATGCCTCTATCGCATCATAGATAGGTTGTGGCATCAGTACCATACCAGCTCCTCCACCAAACCCATAATCATCTACTTTTTTATGAGGATCTAAAGAGAAATCACGAATATTATGAAGTTGAATCTCTACTTTCGAAGAAGCTTGCGCACGCGCTAGAATTGATTCTTTTAAAATTCCTTCAAACATATCGGGAAAGAGAGTTAAAATATCAATCTTCATCAAAGAGTCCTTTCATATAATGAATCTCTAATGTATTCTTCTCTAAATCAACCTTTTTAATGAATTCATCGACATTTGGTATCATATGTTTACTACCATTTTTTACTACCAAAATATCATGAGCATTCGTCTTTAAAATACTATCTACATGACCAATATGTTTCTTTTCACAATATACTTCTAAGCCAATTAAATCTTCATCTAAATAACCATCATATACAATATCAGCCCGATTGACATACATTGGTTCATTCTTATAGATAATAACATCATCAATATGCTTTTTCTCCTTAAAAGTTACCATGTCATAATTCTTATGTGTACGGTAAGTATCGATAATCTCTTCTGTATGGTTTTTCCCTATATAACATTTTCGATTTTCAACAAAGACAGTATCTTTAAACTTAAAATCGCTAATGATACGAATCTCTCCTTTTAAACCATGGGTATTTACAATATTTCCTACATATATATAATCCATACAGCACCTACTTACCTAATTCATACATGAGAATGCTTGCCGCTACTCCTACATTTAAAGACTCACATTCTCTACTCATGTCTATATAGACAAAATCATCACAAAACTCCCCAATTTCCTCACTCATTCCATTTCCTTCGTTTCCCATTATTATAGCAAATAATAAATTTTTTTCAATAGTTTTGATATCTTTCCCGTGTGTCACACGCGTTCCTAAGATAGAATATCCTAGTTTTTTTAACGAAGGAAGAATCTCCTTTAAATCACAGACAAGAAAATTCAAATGAAAAATCATTCCTTGACTAGCTCGAATTACTTTCTCATTATAAATATCGACACAGTGAGGACTTAAAATAAGAGTATCAATATGAAAAGCAACCGCACTACGGATGATAGTTCCTAAATTTCCAGGATCTTGAATATCTTCTAACAAAAAAACATTTCCTTCCACTTTCCTAGGTTCTTTTTTTCGACAAACACCAATGACTCCTTGAGGTGTTTCTAAAAGAGAAAGCGAAGAAAAAAGAGCATCAGAAACATATATCGTTTCTCCTTCAAAGGAAGAAGTCTCTCCTTCCTTTAAAATCAATGTTTCTAACGCTCCCGCTTGATAAGCTTCTTCTACTAAATGAGCCCCTTCTACCAAGAACAAACCACTTTGATCTCGATACTTTTTTTGATGAAGTTTTTTGAATTCCTTCATTCTAGGGTTATCTAAAGAAGTATATATCATGAGCAATACATCGTAGGGAAAACCGTATACACAAGATTTTTCCCATCTCTTTCTATCAGTACAGAAGCTTCTAATTCTTTTCCGTTCTTAGGATTTTTAATCTCCATATCGACATATCCACCAGCTTGTAATTCAGGAAGAGTAACACACTCTTCTCCATCTGTTAAAGACGAAAGATTTTCTGGATCAGTTGCCCAGTTACGAGCACCTAATTCAATATTTCGCATCTGTGCTTCGGATAAAGTCTCTTTTCCCGACTTAATAATTCCCGTAATCGCTGGAACAGTAATGAGCGCAATTAACGATAAAATAACGATAACCGCTAATAATTCTACTAAAGTAAAGCCTTGTTTATTCATATTCTCACCTAGTACAATTATAACAATATCTCCCCATTTTTTCAATAACAATCCGTCATTTTCAAACTGGTTTACAAAAAGAATAAGGATTTCCCTTATTCTCGATATTCAAATTCATAATCTAGAATTTTTACAGTATCCCCATTTTGAATACCCATTTCTTTTAATTTATCATCAATTCCTAGTTTTCTTAATTTTCTAGAGAAACGCATAAACGCTTCATCCGTTACAAACCAAGTCATCTGATAGATTTTTTCAATCTCTTCTCCCTTGACAACAAAGACTCCATCAGATTCTTTATAAACCTTAAATGGTTGTTCTTTTTGAAATTTATAAAGAACATGACTTTCAAACTTTTCTTCCTCATATAATGGAACCTTTTCAATCTTATCTAACTCATCTGCTAGACAAACTAAGGCTGGTTCTAATCCTACATTATTCATCGCACTAATCTCAAAGATAGGCGCATCTACTTTCTTTTTAAACTCTTCTAAGTTCTCTTTGGCAGATGGCATATCCATTTTATTCGCCAAAATAATTTGAGGCTTTTCTACTAATTTTTTAGAAAAACTTTCTAGTTCTTGATTGATAGTTTGATAATCTTCATAAGGATTTCTTCCTTCGATACCACTCATATCGATGACATGTGCAATTACTCTCGTTCTTTCAATATGTTTTAAGAATCTATCTCCTAACCCTTCTCCTTTGGAAGCCCCTTCAATTAGTCCAGGAAGATCAGCCACTACAAAAGATCTTCCATCAGGGATTCGAACAACACCTAAATTAGGATGAAGAGTCGTAAAATGATACGCTGCAATTTTTGGTTTAGCTGCCGAAATTTTAGAAATAATCGTAGATTTTCCAACACTAGGCATTCCCACTAGTCCTACATCAGCAAGCATTTTTAACTCTACCTTTAATTTTTTTGTTTCGCCTGGTTCCCCGTTTTCAGCAAAATTAGGAGCCGAATTATTCTTCGTAACGAAAGCCATGTTTCCTCTTCCCCCACGGCCACCATGCGCAACAACAACACGGTCTTCTTTTTTTGTTAAATCTCCTAAAATAAAATTCGTCTCTAAATCAGTAACAATCGTTCCTGGAGGTACCTTGACAATCAAATCAGGAGCATTTCTTCCGTTCTTTGCTTTCCCTTCTCCGTGTTCTCCATTTTTTGCTTTATAACGCTTATTATACCGTAAATCAATTAAAGTATTTAACCCTTCATCTACTTCAAAGATGATATCTCCACCATCTCCTCCGTTTCCTCCGTAAGGGCCGCCCATTTCCACATATTTTTCTCTACGGAACGCTAAACAACCATTCCCACCAGAACCTGCAATGACTTCGATTTCTACTTCATCAATAAACATAAAATCCCCTCCAAAGCCTTTCTATTATAACAAATTAGATAGAATAAATCTATCTAATTTGCCGTATAAAATGATTTTCCAGTTTGATAAGAATAATACACATTACCAAGAAGATAATAGTGATCGGTAAAACGAATATCCTTACCTTCTACCTCTCCTACTTTTTTCTGCGTAGTAGCGTTATAAACAGTTACTTTTCCATCTTTTTCAACACCAATAAATATTTCTTTTTTCTTCGTAGCAGTAGCGGTATCATATTCCTCGATACCTGTTTCTAAAATCTTTTGATGATTATCTAACAATTCATAATCTTTTTCTTTAGAAGCAAGATAAAGTTTTCCATAGTTACGAATTCTCTGATAAGAATCAGAAACCTTTTTAAAATCCTTATCTATTAAATAATAATCTTGATATTCAGATGCTACTATCGCATATCCATTTTCATCCCAAGGAGATGCGGCATAATATCGATCAGATAACTTTTCTCCCTTTTTACTATAGTAGATATAACCAGACTCTACATCACAATCTCCATAAGTATAATTTCTAAGAATATATCCATCTTCTAAAGACGCCTCATAAGTCGCACAAGAAACAGAGGAAACCTCTTTTCCATTTTGATAGAAATGAATCTCGTGAGTATCTTTATCTTCTACTACATAATCTTTAGAGGATAAATATCCAGCAATATGATTTTCTTGAATAGTTCCTTTTCCATCGACAAAATCGTAAGTACCATCCGAATTTCGACAAATCACTTCGCCCTTTTCTGTAAGGGAAGCATTACATTCCTCTTTGGATAAGGAATATTTTTCTTTCCCTTTTTGAATTACTTTATATTTTTTAACTTCATCGGATTCATACCAAGAACTACAACTAGAAAGTAAAATAGTACCTTCTTGCGCTCCTGCCATACAATATTTTCCATCTGTCGTAAGTATCTTTTTCCCCATATCTAATTGATATACATAGGTAGTATCTTCATTCATCAAAGTAATATACCCGTCATATATCTCAGAAGAAATAGAATAGGTTCCAGCAGGCACAGTATCTATCTGTTTTCCTTGATAATTGAATACTCTTTCTTTTTTCTCTTCTACATCTTTTACTGTTTGAACTAGATAAAGTGCATAATCAGAAAAAGTTTCTATCGTAAGATAAGTATCTTCCATAATTTTTTTCCCTTGGAAGTTTAATAAGGTATCTTTTTGTGTTTCATCATTACTAATCTTATATAAAGAATAATTGTGATGAATATAATCTTTCGTAAATGGAATGACATATTTTCCTTTTTCATTAATCAAAGCATCTTCCCCATTTTTATTAGATACTTTGGTTACTCCGCCATAAAAACTGTCAACGGAAGAAAAAGTAAACTCCGTTAGTTGCTTTCCACTTTCATTAAATAACGCATATTCACCATTTTCATTTTCAATAAAAAAAGCATCTGTTAAGCGAAAATTTTCATACTTTAATTTTTCTTTTTTGGTAAAAAGTTTGATTCCTACCAACAGAAGAATGATAAGAACTATCACGATACCAAGAATTATTCCTACCTTTTTCTTTGGAATTCGTGATAATTTCTCCTTCCAAGATCCTACCGATTTTGGATTTCCTAATACTTGTTCATTTCCTTGATTCATAACACACCTCTAGTATCATTATAACAAAAGAGATGGAAGAAATCCATCTCTTTTCTAATCAATGATACAAGTTTTTAAGAACGGTCTACTAGTTTCGAAATCATCATGGTACTTGGAATATCTCCGACAGCATTTAACGCAGTTGCTGGAGCATCTACTAACCAACCAATTGTGGCAATAATAGGAAAAGCGGTCAATGGAAAGTCATAAAGAGTGACAATTAAAAGTTCTCCAATGAGTCCTCCACCTGGAATGCCTGACATCACAACTCCACTTAAAACAGCAATTAAAATGGCAATCAAAATAGTTCCTGGACTAGAAAAACTTTTTCCAAAGATACTAAATAGGAAAGCAATTTTTAAAATAGAAGCCATACTAGAGCCTTCCATATGCATAGTAGCTCCAATAGGAAGAGTCACTTCTCCTACATCCTTCGCCACCCCTAACTCTTCACTTGCTTGTAAATTGACAGGAAGAGTCGCTAAAGAAGAACATGTTCCTAACGCCGTTACGGTTGGTAACAACAGTTTTTTCAAAGACGAACGGACTCCCTTTTTTCCTTTTACAAAAGAAATATAAAGTGGATAAAAGAAGAAGTAATAAAGAAGCGACATCACTAAATAGAAAATCATACATTTCGCATAACTACCAATAAGACTCGGTCCATATTGATTGGTAAGAGAAGCAAAATAAGCAAATAGACCAATTGGAGCATAATACATAATGAGATGAATAAACTTCATAAAGGCTTTGGAACATACATTTAATATTTTCTTTAAAGGCGCTGCTTCCTCTCCTATTAAATTTACACTAAGTCCAAATAAAATAGAAAAGATAATGAGTGGAAACATATGACTTTTATTTAACAAATCTTGAAACTCTCCTACGGTAAACATATTTACAACACTAGTTGCTAAATCAACTTCTTCTTTCACACCTTCCGTAAGAACAATATTGGCATTAGATACAGGATTTACTATAAAAACTCCTATTAACATGAATAGGCAAGCAATAAAACTAGTAATTCCAAAAATGAGTAACATATTTCCAAAGATCTTACCTAACCTTTTACGATTACTCATATTCGCAATACTACTAGCAATCGTAAAGAATACTAAAGGAACTACAATCGTAAATAGCATATTCATAAATACTTGCCCAAAAGGTACTAAATAAGAAACCGTTTTTGTAGAAAAAGCACTACCACATATCATTCCCAGGAAAATAGCGATTAAAAGAAATAAGGAAAAGCGATAATTTTTCCATATTTTCATAAAACTCATAACATACCTCCCAATACAATCTATGAGTTTATTAAAAAAACATGAAAAAAAAGAAAGTTTAACTTTCCTCTTTCTCTTTCAATTTCATGATTTCTTTTTCACTTAATCCCGTACACTTTGCAATGGTAGAGATATCAATTCCTTCTTTCAAAAGTTTCTTCGTGATTTCTATAGTTGATTCTTTTTTCCCTTTTTCTAATCCTTGTTCAAGCCCCTGTTCAAGGCCTTCCTTGATTCCTTCTCTTCTCCCATCTTGTCTTCCTAAATCTTTCATCGCCCATTCTTTATCATAGGCTTCTATTAGTTTCCACTC
>CANQZC010000028.1 GCA_947628235.1 uncultured Bacilli bacterium
GATGGGAGAAGAGAAGGGATCAAGGAATCAACTACGGAAATCACGAAGAAACTTCTGAAAGAAGGAATTGATATCTCTACCATTGCAAAGTGTACGGGATTAAGTGAAAAAGAAATCATAGAATTAAAAAATGAGAAGTCATAAAAAAAGTTGTCTAGGACAACTTTTTTTTAGATGGTTTTTTCTTCTTCTTTAGATTTTGAACGAGCAACTAATCCATCATAAAGAGAATCATATGTATCTTTTTCTCTTTCATAAGTTGCTCTCGCACTTCCATAGTCTTCTACTTCTACCGCATACCCAATATTACCTTGGATGAATGGAGATCCCATACCTACTAAACTTTCTGTATCTTGATCTCCTAATTTTTGGTAAAGGTCTAGTACTTCTTGAACAACAACATCAGAAATTCCTTCCTTATCTGTTGCTAAAGACATTTTAGAAGCCGCTGTAGCTAAAGCTGCAATCATTTGTGGCTCTCTCATATCTACTTGTTTTTTTACGAAAGTAGATTCTAATTTTCTTCTTAAAGCCCAATCTTGTCTTACTTTTTCGTCCATAATCTTCCTCCTATTAATTTTATTATATCATGAATGACATAAAAGTTATGTTTCTTTTGCTACCACTAGACAATCTTTTGACAATAGAATTAAATAGTTTTTTATAGTATAATAAAAGAAGGTGGGAAGTTATGAAATTAAAAATAGGAACTTTAAATTGTCAAAATAATGCAGATAATCGTTCTAATCGTAAGGATAGAGCCCATCTTTTAGCGCATCATATTCTAGATAAAAAATATGATATTTTAGGAACACAGGAACTTACCATTCGTTTTACAAAAAAGGTGGATAAGTATTTAAGAGTTTACAATTTCTATGGAGATTATCAATATGGGAGAGGAATTATAGGGACATTTACTCCCGTTCTTCGTTCTTTTAATCAAGGCAATCATGTCATTAGTAGAATTCCTGCGCTTTCTGTTTCTACCAAAGCTCTTCCATGGCTCCGATACTCTTGGAAAGATTTCAAAAGAGCTTGGAAAAAGAAATCTATCGCAAGAAGAATCGTTACGAGAGTAGAGATGGAAGTGGAAGAAAAGAGAGTCTATATCTTTAATACCCATTTAGATTACTATACGCCTGCTTTACAAGAGAAACAGTTGGCATATTTAATCAAACAAATTCGAAAATATCGAAACTATGGTTTCGTTGTCGTTATGGGAGATTTCAATTTAGAGACGACAGATACGATCTTTCAAAATTTCCGAAAAGAACTAGAGAAGATGAATATTATAAAAGTCCCTGTCAATGAAAAGACGAATGCTTCTAAATATCGTGAAAAGACTTCGATTGATCATATTTTTATTCCCGGAGAATGGAAAATTCTAGAGTGTGGTACTATCAGTACGGAAACTCTTTCTTATTTAACCGATCATAAGGCTGTTTATGTCGTTGTTTCCACTCACTAGATTATTCTTAGAAACTATGATAAAATGAATGTATAGAAGGGGTGATATAGTGTTTCGATATCGCCAAATATATAAAAAAATAAAGAAGTATGATACGATTGTTTTAGCGCGTCATATTGGTCCTGATCCAGATGCTTTAGGAAGTACTTTTGGTCTTAAAGAAGCTATTTTAGCGACTTTTCCAAAAAAGAAAGTATATACGGTAGGAGCAGGGACGCAGAAGTTTCGCTATCTAGGAGTTGTGGATAAGATGCCGGAAGATACTTCTAAGGCATTACTAATTGTGTTAGATACTCCTGATAAGAAAAGGGTAGATGGGATTGAAAATCATACTTTTGCTTATCAGATTAAGATAGATCATCATCCTTATGTAGAAACTTTCTGTGATATGGAATGGATTGATGATACCGCTTCTTCTGCTTCTCAACTTGTCATGGAACTTATTTTTCATACCCGGTTAAAAATGACCAAAGAAGTTGCCAGTAAACTTTTTATTGGGCTAGTTGCGGATACAGAAAGATTTTTATATGCCTATACAACCCCAAAGACATTTCAGTTAGTAGCGAAGATGATTCAAAAAACTCAATTACCATTTACTCAACTTTATCCAACTTTGTATTCTAGACCATTACGAGAGATTCGTTTTCAAGGGTATTTGATGAGTAATTTAATGGTTACAGAAAATGGATTTGGATATGTCAAGATGGATGAAAATGTCTTAGAAGAATATAAAGTGGATGCTGCAACAGCAGGGAATATGATTAATAATTTTAATTATATTGAAGAAGTGATTGCGTGGGGGTTCTTCTCTCAAGATAAAGCCAATAATAATATCCGTGGTTCTATTCGTTCTAGAGGACCTATTATCAATGAAGTAGCTGCGTCTTTTGGAGGGGGAGGACATGCTTACGCTTCTGGTGTAAAACTTCCTGATTTTGAAAAAGTAGATGAAATGATTGCAGCCCTAGATCAAGTCTGTAAAGAATATCGTGAACAAGAAGAAAAGCTATAGAAATATAACTTTTTTTGATGAGAAAAGAATTTGAAAAAGAGAGAAAATAATGAGAGGATAGACTCCTTTTTATGATATAATAAAAAAAGAATGATGATATCTGGAAGGAGACATTTACATGGAGGAAAAATTAGCAAAATTACTAGATCAAATGGGATGGGAAGAAGAGAAAAGAGCTCCTTTTCAAGATGGAAAATTAGAGCGGATTATCGGTGATAGTACGCATTCTCATTACACTTTTCTCATTCGTATCAAAGATGTTTTAGAACCTTCTTGTTTTCAAGAATTCATTGAACGACTAAGGAGTACTTTTCAAGAAGTAGAAAGTGTGAAAGTCGCCTTTCAAGTAGAACAACCAAATCCTTCTCAAGTAAGAAATTATTTCTCTTACTTGATGCTACGCTATAGTGCGAAATGTCCAGTTCTAGATTACTATGCAGATAAACAAGTCGAGTGGAAAGAGGATACTTTAATTATTCCTGTTTTTAATCGTTTAGAAGAAGAGAAGATGGAAAGTATTCAAAAAGATATCATTATGGATTTTCGTTCTTTTGGATATCCCATTAGTCGAATTAATCCTGTTTATCAAGAAGATGCTAGTGATATTTTAGAAGAACCTGCTGAAGTAGTGGTCGATTTAACGAGATTAGAACAACCAGAAGTAGAACCAGTTAATTCCTATCGAAAGAACTATAAACCAAAGAAAATAGAGACAGAAGATCATCCTGATGTTGTCTTAGGAAGATTGATTGATACATCGCCTACTCGTTTAGATACGATAACAGGACCGACAAATGGAGTTACTTTAGAAGCAGAACTTTTTGGAATTGATGTTCGTGAAACGAAAACAGATTTAATTATCGTAACTTTAAAAATTACGGATTATACCGATAGTATATACGCTAAAATATTTGTTAATGGACAAGAAGAATGGGGCAGAATTAAGAAATGTTTAAAAGAGGGAAAATGGTATAAGTTCCGTGGAAATGTCAAAGAAGATAAATTTGCTAATGAAGATACCTTTAGTATTTTAGATATCAATTATAGTGACCATAAAAAAGAAGAAATGATAGATGATGCTCCTATTAAGAGAGTAGAGCTTCATGCTCATACGATGATGAGTCAGATGGATGGTCTAACGAAGTTAGATTTAGGAAAACATACTTGTGAACTCGTTAGTAGAACGATGGATATGGGATATCGTGGAGTAGCCATTACAGATCATAATGGATGTCAAGCCTTCCCAATCGCTTACGGAATTATTAGTGGCTATAATAAAGGTGTTCGTAAGAAAATCAAAGAAAAAATAGAGACACTAGAAGCAAGTATGGCTGAGACAGAAGAGGAAACTACCAAACAGGAGTTATTAAAACAGTTAGAAGAAGCGAAAGAACAATCTAAAAATCCTCCTATCTTTAAAGGATTATATGGAACAGAGTTAACTCTAGTAGATGATACAGTTAATATTGTTATTCGTCCAACAGATAGTAATCTAGAAGGAACTACCTATGTTGTATTTGATACAGAGACGACAGGATTTAATGCTGCTGGCGGAGATCAAATGATTGAGATTGGTGCCGTTAAAATCTTGGATGGAGAAATTATTGATCGATTTGATGAATTAATTGATCCGAAACGGCATATTCCAGATAAAATTACGGAACTTACTTGTATTACAGATGAGATGGTAAAGGGAAAGGATTCGGAAGAAGAAGTTACAAAAAGATTCCTCGCTTGGGCGGGAGATCTTCCTATGGTAGCGCATAATGCGAAATTTGATATTTCTTTTATTGAAATGTCAATGCGAAAGTATAACTTAGGAGAATTTACAAATACCGTTATTGATACCCTAGAACTTTCTAGAACACTAGATCAAGGATATTCTAGACATGGACTTTCTCAATTAGTAAAAAGATATAATGTCCCTTGGGATGAAGATGCTCACCATAGAGCCGATTATGATGCGGAAGGAACGGCTTTAGTTCTTCATAAAATGCTTCAAAAATTAGTATCTCAGAACTTTAAGAAGATTTCTGATTTGGAAAAACTAATTTCCAAAGATGAGATTTATAAATTTGGTCGTACTTTTCACTTTAATGCGATTGCTTTAAATAAAGTAGGATTAAAACACCTTTTCCAAATTATTTCTCTTGCCAATACGGTTTATTTATATAAGACACCAAGAATTCTTCGTAGTAAATTAGAGGAGTTAAGAGAAGGACTTTTGATTGGTAGTGGATGTTATGAATCCGAGGTGTTTATTGAAGCGAGAAGTAAAGAAGGGGAAGAACTTACCAATATCATTAATTTCTATGATTATGTTGAGGTTCAACCACCAGAAGTATATAGTCATTTAATTCAAACTAGTGATTTTAAAGATGAAGAAGAAATTCAAAATCATATTGCTAAAATTGTTCATGCTACGAAAGAAGCAGGAAAAATTATCGTCGCTACAGGAGATGTTCATCATTTTGAACGAGGAGATAAAATCTATCGAGAAATTATTGTGAATCAAAAAGTACCAGGCGGAGGAAGACATCCGCTTGCTAAATCAGGAATTACTTCGATTCCATCGCAACATTTTAGAACGACGAGAGAGATGTTAGACGATTTCTCTTTCTTAAATGAAGATTTAGCGTATGAAATTGTTGTTACAAATACGAATAAAGTATTAGATATGGTAGAAGAGATTGAAGTTATTATCGATACCGGAGGAATTCCTTTCTCTCCTAGAGTAAAAAGCGATGATGGGTCTTCTTACTTGGATTGTCCAAGAGTAGTTACTGACTTAGTTTATACCAAAGCCAATGAATGGTATGGAGAACCTCTTCCTCATAATATTGAAGAGCGTATTGCAAAAGAACTTTACGGAGATATTGTCTATAAAATCTGTAAAGAAAATATGCAGTTAGAACATCCAGAATATGAAGGGGAAGAACTAGAGACGAAAACCTTTGAAAGACTTCATGAGACAGCTTTAGCGGGATTTGATTCTGTCAAAGACTTAATTCGTGCTTATCTTACGAAAAATTGGAAAGAAGAAGATGGTACTTTAGATGATAAATCGTTAGAAAAACGGGTAAAGAAAGAATTAGGTGGTATTATTGGTGGAGGATTTGATCCTATCTACTTAATCGCACAGCGATTAGTAAAACACTCTAATGATGATGGATATCTTGTTGGTTCCCGTGGTTCGGTTGGTTCTAGTTTTGTAGCGACCATGATGGGAATTACTGAAGTCAATCCGCTACCTGCTCACTATCGTTGTTTAAAGTGTAAAACCAGTATTTTTCAAGATGAAGAAGGAAAAGACTTAGGTGCTACTTATTCGAGTGGATTTGATTTACCAGATAAAGTATGTCCAAACTGTGGAGAACCTCTCTATAAAGATGGACAAGATATGCCATTCGCTACATTCTTAGGATTTAATGCCGATAAAGTACCTGATATTGACCTTAACTTTTCCGATTTGAATCAAGCTTCTGCTCATGAATATACCAAAGTATTATTCGGAGTAGATAATGTGTATCGTGCTGGTACGATTGGTACCGTAGCAGATAAGACAGCGTATGGATTTGTGAAAGGGTACTGTGAAGATCATAATAAAGTAATGCGTTCTGCAGAGATAGAACGATTAGCAATCGGTTGTACAGGAGTAAAGAGAACGACTGGTCAACACCCAGGAGGAATCGTTGTAGTACCAGATTATATGGATGTTTCTGATTTTACACCATTCCAATTTCCAGCGGATGATGTAACGAGTCCATGGCGTACTACTCACTTTGATTACCATGCGATTGACCAAGACCTATTAAAACTCGATATTTTAGGACACTCTGATCCAACACAACTTCGTATGATTCAAGATTTAACAGGGACCGATATTTTAAAGGTACCAATGGATGATAAAGATACTATGAGTATTTTTACTTCCACTAAAGCATTAGGAGTTACGACAGAACAGATTATGAACCCAACAGGAACTTTAGGAATTCCTGAGTTTGGAACTCCATTTACTATTTCCATGGTAGCAGAGACAAAGCCAACTACATTTGCCGAGTTAGTAAAGATTTCAGGATTATCTCATGGTACCGATGTATGGCTAGGAAATGCTCAAGAATTAATTAAGAATAATGTTGTTCCTTTTAAAGAAGTAATTGGATGTCGTGATGATATTATGGTATACTTAATGTATCATGGAGTCGCGCCTATTAAAGCTTTCAAGATTATGGAGTTTGTTCGTAAAGGAAAAGCTTCTAAAGATCCAGAAACTTGGGCAGGACATAAAGCAACGATGGAAGAAGCAGGAATTGAAAGTTGGTTCATTGATTCTTGTGGAAAGATTAAGTACATGTTCCCGAAAGCCCATGCTGCAGCTTATGTTATGAGTGCCTTTAGAATTGCTTGGTATAAAGTTCATATGCCAGTCTACTTCTATGCTTCTTGGTTAACGAGTAAGGCAACGGATGTCGATGTCGAGGTAATGGTTGGAGGATATGACGCTATTAAAAATAAAATCTTAGAAATTCAAAATAAAGGATACGATGCTACCAACAAAGAGATGGGACTTTTAGAAAGTTTAAAAGTTTGTTTAGAAGCGACTGCTCGTGGTATTCAGTTCTTACCAGTCGACTTATCTCATAGCGATGCAACGGTATGGGGAGTAAGAGATGATAAGTCCATCTATCCTCCTTTTGCAGCGATTGATGGACTAGGAGATACTGTTGCGAAAAATATTGTCGAAGAAAGAGAAAAATCTACTTTCTTAAGTGTGGAAGATGTTCAAAGAAGAGCAAAAGTATCAGGAACTTTAATTGATAAGATGAAATCTTTAGGAATCTTTGAAGGAATGGAAGAATCTAATCAAATGAGTTTATTTTAAAAGAAAAGAGGGAAAAATATGAATAATAATTATAATCCGTATCAACCAGGAAATTATCCAAATGGAAATAATATGAATAATGGGACTATGAATGGTGGAAATGGAGGATTTTCTCCTTCTCCTGTAGCGCCCGCACCAAAATCCAATAAGAAGACATTATTTCTTCTTATTGGTGTTCTCGTTATCGTTATCGTTGGCGTTGTTATCTTTCTTCTTTTGAATCATAAAGGAGAAAGTGAATCTTCCAATACCAATTCTACATCGAATAGTAATACCAATGCGAACCAAGAAGAAGCAAACGATTATTATGTAGATTGGGTAGGTACTTATGAAAATGGAGATTATACATTAAATTTGTACTATGGAAATGATAAAGAACTAACTTTTGATATTACCCTTTCTCAATTAGTAGAAAAAGAAGGGCAAGAACTTCCTAGCGCTAGTGTAAAATCAAGCTCCTTTGATATTCCTGTTTCTTCTGCCACCCAAATCTCTTATGAAGATGAGTTTTTCGATAGTAAGATTACGATTCAATTAGAGAAAACAGCAACAGGAGTAAAGTTAGTTGCGGATAGTGATGATGAAAATAGCGTATTATATCATTTAAATTTAGAACTTACCAAGAAAGAATTTGCTTCTAATCATTGGACAGGAGTTTATCAAAAAGATAATACTTTGATTGTTATTAGTGAATATGATGAAGATCAAGTTTGTGTTCTTGTTTCTGATTTACCTTATTATCCAGAGAATCATCCTACAACGCTTACGCTAGAAGAAATTAACGCTACTATTACTAAAACAGATACGGGAATCACAGTTACGACAACCGGTGATCTAAGTGGAGATTATCAAAAAAAATAAAGAGTTTAGTGAAAAACTCTTTTTTTATATAGGAAAAATAGGAAACAAGCAGAAAGGAAAGAAAGAAGAATTCCTAAATAGAAAGTTTTAGGTCGGTAGAAAAGTTCAATTTCATGTTTTCCATTTTCTAGTTTCACTCCTAAAAGATGGTTTAGAACTTTGATACCTTTTTGTTTTTTTCCATCTACACGGATTTCCCAATTAGAATCATAAGGAATCGTTGTAAAAAGAATATCCTTTTCTTTCGTTGCTTCGACTGTTCCTTTTAGATAAGTATCTCTCCATGTTATAATTTCTAGGTTATTTTTAGCTAGAGAAGAGATTGCTTTTTCAAATTGATTAGCGGAATAATAAGCAGCATAAGTACCTAAGTGTTCTTCTGAATTTAAATTTACATAAGAAAGTCTTTTTTCATAGTCAAAGGTATCTTCGGTGCATACGATTTCAAAATCATATTTTTTAGGAAGACGAAAATTATTGAGATAAAGACTTGGATTGCTGTATCCTCGACTACTATCTATGGCTGTATAGAAGCATAATCTAGCAATCTTAGAACTTTCAAAAGAATATTCTCCTTCTTCTTCCTCTAAGGAAATAGGGGTATAAATACGATATCTTTCTTTTGTCATTGCTTCTAAAATATCACTTTGATACGCTAGCGCATTTAAGTTCTCTTTTACATTTAAAATCTCTTCATTGACCATATATCCTATAGATAACGAAAGAGGATTTTCTACAATTCGAATGGTATCTCCATCAATTTCTTGATAGTTTAAAAGATGATACTTAGAAGGAATCTCTTCTTCGTTGATAAAAATGTGGTAACGAATGCCTAAAAGACTATCCATCACTTCATTTCCACTATAGTAAGAAATAGTATTCTTTTTCGTAGATCCACTACCATATCCAATACGATAGAAAAAGTCTGCTTCTTCGTCTGTAATGGTAGATAGGAAAACATCTATTCCTCGATAGCCATAGTAAAGAGGACCATTATAAGGTACTGTTACATTATTTTCAACTCTTCCAACAATATCCTGACTTTCTAAAAAGTTGGTTACATATCGATAGATTTTGTTTTGTTTTTGATATTCTGCTTTGGAAGTAAAGCCATATTCCGAAGTGGCAAGTGCGCTATTGGCAACACCCTCGACGATAAGTAAGGTAACAAAAATTAAAGGGACATAGACTTTCTCGCTCTCTCTTTTTTGAAGTAGAAAGAAATAAAGTAACATAAGGCCTAAGTTTATCTCCATTAAAATAGCGTTTTTACTTTGAAAATAGTATCCCCCTAAGAAAATAAGGAAAAGTAGAATGGCTCCTAAATAATCTTGCTTTCTTAAATCTGCTAAATGGACTAAGGAGTCTAAGGCAAGAAAAAGAAAGAAGAAAGAGAATAGGAAAGTAAATCGACCGTTAAAAAATTGTGGTTTTGAAAGACCAGACCAAAGATAACTAAAGTAGTTTCCGGAGATAGAAAGATAGAAAATTCCTATGAATAGAAGAGTAAAAATTTTTTTCTTTTTCGAAAATTTTGGATTAAAGAAGAAGAAAAAGAGTAAAAGGAGAGGTCCTAGTCCAAAATAAACATAGAAGGCATCGGCATTTAAAAAATCAATCTCTAAGTTATTTCCAAGAAGGAAGGTAGAGAAGAAAGTAAAGAGATTGCCATTCCAAGCGAAACTTTCTCCATCGAAAAGACCAGATGTACTACGAGCATAGGTAGGAATTTCTTTCATCGCAATCAGTAAAACAGGAGAAGTAAGAAGAACCCCTAAAAAGGAAATGAGAAGAAATTGAAGGAAAGTACGGAAAATTTCTTTCTTTTCTTTCTTCCAAGAATAATCTATCGCGAGACGATAGAAAAAGTAGATTCCTGTGAAAAGAACAATCATGTATCCAAAATAATAATTTGTTACAATCGCGTAGACTAAAGCAAATAAGTAAAGACCAAACTTCTTCTTCCGTAAGAATTTATCGATTCCAACCAGTAGAAGGGGAAGTGCGATTAAGGCATCTAACCACATTAACTGAATAAAATAATGAGCTGTAAAATCAATCCATGAATAAAGTAACGCAAAAGTAGCAGAATAAAGGACTGGTGTTTTTTGAAAGAAATAGCGGAAACAATAAAAAGCTGTGAAACAAGCAACGACTAATTTTAGAAGAGTAGTTACTAAAAAGAATTTTTCGATATCTTGAAAAAAGAATAAAAGAAGATTAAAAGGACTACATAGATAGTAGAAAAAAGTTCCTAAAAAGCCATTTCCTAATCCCCCTTGGAAGGAATAGAAAAGGGAATGATGACCGAGTAAAATTTCTTTGAAATGAGAAAATAAAGCAACATATTGAGAATAGGAATCACTAATAAAAAAACTTTCCTGAAAAGCCCCTAACTGACTATATAAGAAAATAAGCAGGATACTAGCGATAATTCCTAGTATTGCATAAAATTTGAAATCCTTTTTCATAGATACCTCTTTCTCATTCATTATAACATACCTCAGGTGTATAGAGAATGTCCAAATTTCATATTTCTAGAAAAACCAAATTGACAAAAAAAAGAACTTATTATACCGTAATAGTAGGAGTGATAGTATGGAGAATCGGTTAGTTGTAAAAAATGCGGATGGGCAAGAAGAAACCATCGAAGTCATTGATATTGTTTTAGATAACGAAACTGGTAAAAAATACTTGTTTTACCACCCTGTAGATGCAGAGGATATTTACGCTGCTATTTTAAGAGAAGCCGATACTACCTACTTTTTAGAGGCCATCACTGATGATTTAGAATGGGAGTTAGTTGAAGAAATTCTATCGAATGAGGTGAAGATAGAGGGGGATAAGCATGAATAAAAGTGAGTATGTTTTTTTTACCCAAACCATTTCTGAATTTCGAAAAGATCAACAAGATTATAAAGACTTTTTAGAAGCAAAGAAAAATGCCGGAACAGAGTTAACTCCAACGCAACTAGTAGAGATGAAAGAAACTAGTAAAAAGAGAAAAGAAGGCCTAGAAAAATTAAAAACCAAGATGATGAAATTAGATCGATTTCTTCATCCTGAAAAATATAAACAATTAATGAGTTCTATTGAAAATGAACTCGCTTTAGCGTCTATGTTAGAAGAAGATTGTACGAAGTATATTGAGACACAAGATGCCAAATACTTTGATTCTATCTTATCAGGAATGGTAGAAGAGGAAGAATATGGACCAAAATTAGTTCAATCTTTAATGATGGTAGAAAATCAATTTGGAATTTTAATCTTAGGATCCGCACTAGGAGAAAAGATGTCTTTAGAAGAACTAAGAGATCTTGCTGTTGATTTACCAGAAGATACGATGCTAAAACGAAACATGGAAGAGTTAATCGGACATCTAGAACAAAAAGAAGAAAGAAAAGAAAAGAAAGAAGAAACACCAGTAGAAGAAACAAAAGAACAAGAAGAAGAGAAGAAAGAACAAGTAGAACAAGCATCTATCCCAGCTACTTCAGCAGGCGCTGCTACGGAAGAAAAAGAACTTACTTTTGAACAAAAATTAGCTGCAATTAATTTTAAAGAGGCAGGAAATATTACTGCTGAAGTTCAAGAATTAACTGTCGAAGAGAGATTAGCGCAAGTAGATCGTCTTTTAGAAAAATATAATGACAAAGAGAAACTTTCTTTACGAGATATGATTGAAGTTCAATCTTTAACGGAAGAAAGAACACTATTAGAAGCTTATCAAGAAAGTCTTTCTGACCCAAATCTTACGAGAAGTGAAAGAAGAAGAGATAAAAAAATGTCTGTTACGGAAGAACAGATTAAAACTTCTTTAGATTCTTTACAACAATCTAGAGAAAATTATCAACAATATCAAAGTAAAGTAATGCGTTTCTTCTCTATGAGATATCAAGAACAATTACAAGTGAATATTCAAAAATTAAGAGAAAAAAGAGGCGTTCTACAACACGAACAGAAGTTATCTGCGATTGCGAAATTTAATAAGCAATCTGGACGAATGATAAGATCTTCTAGAATTAAAGGTATCACTCGTGGTACGAGAGGATATGCTGCCACTAAGATTGCTGAATTACAAGCTTTAAAAGAACAAGTTCAAAAAGAATTTAGTGCTTTAAAACAAGATATGGGAAGATTTCAAAGTAGGAGAGAAGAAGTTCCTTCCTTACAAGGACAGACGATTGTTGCTCCAGACCGTATTATTAGTTTAGAGGAATATCGAAGAACAAAAGAACAAACTTTAGCAGCCTAAAAAAGAGTTGAAAATTTTTCAACTCTTTTTAAGCTTCTTGCTTTTTACTTAACTTTCTTAAAGTTCTCATTTCTCTAGTAGTTGTACGAACTTTCGTACCATCTGCTAAAGTCATAATTTGTAAATTTGTTTTTTGAGCATGTTTTGTAGCTCTTAATGAATGTGATCTTCTGTTTCCAGATAGTTTTGTTCTTGCAGTAACTTTTACAGCCATTTTTCATTCCTCCTATCAAAGTATATATTTTTTCCCTATGCCATTCGATTTTATCATATTTAAATAGGAAAGTCAAATATTTTTCATTCTCTTTTTGAAAATAAAAAGACAAACATTTGTATATAATTTAAGAAAAATATGATACAATAAAAAAAGGAGGAATCAGTATGCCATATTTACCACTTTATATCAAAACAGATAATTCATTGCAAGACTCACTCATTACCATTCCTAATTTGATTAGTTACGCGAAAGAATTAGGCCTTTCCTCTTTAGGACTTGCAGACTCTAAAATGTATGGCGTTATGGATTTTTATAAAGCGTGTAAAAACGCTGATATCAAACCTTATATTGGACAAGAAATGTGTCTTGAGGGGAAGAAATTCTTATTGTATGCTAGAGATTATTCTGGATATCAAAGTCTTTTAAAATTGACGACTATCGCTTCTTCTCAGGAATTAACACTTGCTCATTTTCAAGAATATTCGAATGGATTAGTTCTTCTTCTTCCTTATGAGTCTAGTAGTCTGCTCACTCGTTTACAAGGAATTTATGAATTTGTTTTTAGAACTTTTCAATCTGAAGAAGAACGAAAAGAGATAAAGGGACCTTCTCTTTATATGAAGGAAACAATATATCTACGAAAAGAAGATAGAAAGTTAGTAAAATATCTTGATGCGATGCGCGAAGGAAAGACTCTCTTCGAAGGAAGTAGTTCTAGACTAGATAACTATCTAAAATCTAGAGAAGAAGTAGAAAATTTACTGACTCCAGAGATGGAAGAATTGGAAGAACTCTGTAATATAGAGATTCCTATGCATCAAAATTTACTTCCTATTTATGAAAATGAAGAAGGCATAGATAGTTATTCTTATCTTAAGAAAAAATGTATCGAAGGATTGCGTAAAAAATTTGGCAATACTGTTCAAAGTAAATATCAAACACGATTAAAAAAAGAGTTAGATATCATTCAAAAAATGGGATTTTGTGATTATTTTTTAATCGTTTATGACTATGTTAAATATGCGAAAGAAAAGGGCATCATCGTCGGACCTGGAAGGGGAAGTGCGGTCGGTTCTTTAGTGGCTTATCTTTTGGATATTACGGAAATTGACCCTTTAAAATATGATCTTTTCTTTGAGCGATTCTTGAATGAAGAGCGAATCAGTATGCCTGATATTGATATTGATTTTGAGCATGAAAGAAGAGAAGAAGTCATCCGTTACTGTATGGAAAAGTATGGCGAAAAGAAAGTCGCACCGATTATTGCTTTTGGAACGATGGGTGCGAAACAAGCTCTTCGTGATGTAGGAAGAACGATGGACTTAGATCTTTCTTTGATGGATGGACTCTGTAAATTGATTGATTCTAGAATCTCTTTAAAAGAAAATGAAAAAAATCCGAAAGTTCAACTTTATTTGGAACGCCATGATGCTTTAAAAGAAGTTTATTCAATAGCGTATGCCTTTGAAGGATTAAAAAGACATACGACGATTCATGCTGCTGGAATTGTGATGTCGCGTGTGGATTTGGATACTGTCATTCCACTAGATATGTCTCATCAAAGCTTCTATACGAGTGGATATGATATGACATATCTAGAAGAAATCGGATTGATTAAGATGGACTTTTTAGCGATTAAATATCTTACGATTATTCATAATATCATTCAAAATATTAACGAGACATATTCTTTACAACTATCATTTCATACCATTCCTTTTGAAGAAGAAAAAGCTATGAATATCTTTAAAACCGCTAGTACTTTAGGAATCTTCCAATTTGAATCGGAAGGAATGATTCAGTTTTTGCGTCAATTAAAAGCAACGACTTTTGATGATATCTGTGCGGCTATCGCTCTTTTCCGACCTGGACCTATGAAGAACATCCCTTCTTTTATTCGTCGAAAAGAAGGAAAAGAAAAAATTGATTATTTAGATGATTCATTAGTTCCAATTTTAAAATCTACTTATGGAATTATGATTTATCAGGAACAAATTATGCAGATTGCGTTTGTGATGGCAGATTACTCTTTAGGTGAGGCAGATATCTTACGAAAAGCGATGAGTAAAAAGAAGAAAGATCTCCTTTTAAAAGAGGAAGAAAAATTTACCAAACGAGCGATTCAAAAAGGGTATTCTAAAGAGTTAGTAAAAAAAGTATACGACTTAATGTTAAAATTTGCCGAGTATGGATTTAATAAATCCCATTCAGTTGGTTACTCTTTAGTTTCTTATCGAATGGCGTATTTAAAAGTGCATTTTCCAAAAATCTTTATGGCTAATCTTCTTTCTATTGATATGAATGATAGTTCGAAAGCTAAAAAATATTTTTATGAATGTCATAAGAATCATGTGGATATTTTAAAACCGGATATCAATTTAAGTACTTCAAAATATCAAATGGAAGAAACAGGAATTCGTTATCCTTTAACCAATATTAAAAATGTGGGAATCACAGCTACGAAAGCCATTTTAGAGGAGCGAGAAAAGGGTCCTTTTCAAGATATCTATGATTTTATTGCTCGTTGTTATGGCAAAAGTATCAATCGAAAGACCTTAGAATCCTTAAATGATGCCGGCGTCTTTTTATCCTTCCATCAAAATCGAAAGACGATTGATGAGAATATGGATGCGATGATTAATTATGGAGAATTACGAAGAGACTTATCGGAAGAATTTGTTTTAAAACCAGAGATTACGCCTTTTGAAGAATATTCTGCCAAAGAGATTATGGAAAAAGAACTAGATCTTTTTGGACTCTATTTATCAAAACATCCGATTACCGAATTAAGAAATCATTATCCAAAAGCGATTCCTTTAAGTGAATTGCCTCAGTATTTTGATAAGACGGTAGAGACGATTGTCTATGTCGATAAAGTAAAAGAAATCGAAACGAAAAAACATGAAAAAATGGCTTTCTTTGTCGGTAGTGATGAGTTGGCAACGATGGATTTTACTTTGTTTCCAACGCTCTATCAGAAGTATTCCTTTTTAGAAAAAGGAAATATTCTATTAGTTTTAGGAAAAGTAGAAAAAAGGTTTGATAAATATCAACTTGTCGTTGGAAAGATAGAACTCTTAAAATAAGGATAAATATTTTATCCTTTCAGACTGTTGACAAAAGAAATTTTGAAAACAGTCTTTTCTTTTTTTTGAAAAAAGGATATAATGAATATGTAAG
>CANQZC010000029.1 GCA_947628235.1 uncultured Bacilli bacterium
ACTGGCTCTGTGGTTGCTGTTCCATCACTAACAACGATTCCATTTTCATCAAATTTGATTCCTGTATCTGCAGTAGTCTCTTCTACTGGCTCTGTGGTTGCTGTTCCATCACTAACAACGATTCCATTTTCATCAAATTTGATTCCTGTATCTGCAGTAGTTTCCTCTACGGGAGCGGCAGTTGCTGTCCCATCACTAACAACGATTCCATTTTCATCGAATTTGATTCCTGTATCTGCAGGAGTTTCTTCTACGGGAGCGGCAGTTGCTGTCCCATCGCTAACAACAATTCCGTTTTCATCGAATTTAATTCCTGTATCTGCAGTAGTTTCTTCTACTGGTTCTGTGGTTGCTGTCCCATCGCTAACAACGATTCCATTTTCATCAAACTTAATTCCTGAATCTGTAGAAGTTTCCTCTACTGGTTCTGTCGTTGCTGTTCCATCACTAATAACGATTCCATTTTCATCAAACTTAATTCCTGAATCTGTAGAAGTTTCCTCTACTGGTTCTGTCGTTGCCGTTTCATCGCTAATAACGATTCCATTCTCATCGAAACGATAGTTTCCTGCTGTTGGAACGACAGGTGCTTCTACTTGAGTCGTTGTTGCTTCATCTGCCTTAAAGAAAGCTCTACCTTCTTCGTTTTTATATCCTAAAGAATATAGTTCTTTGACATCTTCATGATTAAAGTAAAGCATAGCCTCAACTGTCTCATATCCTTCTGGATACTCAACAGCCACATAGTCATATCCACTTTTGTTAATTCCCACAATCATTTTTTTCTTATTATCATCGGTAATACATACAGTACCAATAGGTAAATATTTTAAATTCATATTAAAACCTCTTTTCATTCTTTTCTTTTATTATTCTTGTTCTTGTTTCGATTTTAGTTCTTCACTAGAATATTCTTCTGCACTAATAACAACACCGTTTTCATCAAATTGAATGTTCTTAAAAATGGACCATTCTTTTGGCTCTGGTTCAGAACTCGTTGGCTCTTTTACTTCTTGATAACTTACTGCGAAGGGATTCGCAATATCCGTATTCTGTGTTGGAATGCTTTCTACTGGTTTCTCCTTAGTTGGAGGCATAATAGAAATTGGATCATAAACAACAACACCATTTTCATCAAACTGAATATTGGTAAAAGAAGCATTCGTTTTTAGTCCATCTTTCTTTTCTTCCCCTTGTTGTGTTAAATTCATCATCAATTTTTGATATTCTTCGTTTTTGTATCCCATAAAATCGATACTTACAATTTCATCGTGATTAAAGGAACATTTTTTATTTTCTAATAATAGTCCCTCAGGGTAGGTACAAGCGGAATAGTCAAACATCTTTACCCTTCCATTATACTCAACAGAATAATAACCGGTAATCATTACTTTCTTTTGAATTCCTTGCACAGTACAAATCGTACCTATTGGTAAGTATTTTGTTTCATTCATCCTAATCTCCTACCTTACAACTAAGATTATATCGAATTTTCAAGAAAAAAGCAACACTTTACAATGATATTTCCAAGAAAAGAAAAAGAAGAAATTTCTTCTTCTTTAGCGCACAATTACATTTTTTACGCGGAGTTCTCCTTTTGGAAGAAGTCGCGCTGTAGATCTCATGTTTTCTGTTTTCGTCTTTATTTTCTTAGTACTATCATTTCCCCAAGTAATTAAGGAAGAGATTTCTCTCTTAATTCTTTGAATATCTGATAGGCAACTTCTTAATCTTTCTCCTTGAGAAAATCCATAAGGAATATCGATCATAGAAATTTCTCTACTTGCTTGTTCTAAGTGACTTAAACAATGATCTAAACTATACATTACAGAATTCGTAAAAGGATTTTCTTTAAATAACAATTTTGTCATTTTATCCCCTCCTCATTGTAGCGATAGTTCTGTCATAATCATCAGCACAAGCAATTAAATATTTTCCATATTGGTATAAAGAATCTGCATAAGCAAGATATTGTGCCTTATCTCTATTTGCATACTTTGCAAAATCAACAGCAGAATCTCCTACCCACTCTTTGGTATTTTGTGGGACATTACTAATCCTAAAAAACATCTCATTAATAGTTTTCTTTAATTCTTCTACTTGATTTAAAATGTCGTTTCCACAACTTCTCATTTTTGCAGTATCTATATAGGTTTCTATCATTTCATCACCTCTATAAAAAGAAAGATTAGCAATCGCTAACCCTTCAATGCCATCGCAGTTCTTTCTGCTTCCTCTCTTTCAAGTTCTTCTATCTCTCTTCGAATTTGTGAAATTTTACTTTCAATAGAGCTAGAAATACTTCCAGATAAACTGTTTTTGTGAGTAACTAATTGTTCTCGACAAAGAGAAATTTGCTTATTATCAGCAGATACCTCATCAATTTCAAAGGAAGAGTCAATCTTACTTACAGCAGGCTCTAAAGATTCTGCCGCATACCCTACTGTTCTCGAAAGTTGGGAAACTTCGGAAAGTAAATTTTCATATTGTCGCAATTCCCTATATAAAGAACTTAAATTAGACATACTTCATTCCTACTATTTCTTTTCAGTATAGAATTTAGAAGCATCTGCAAAGCCATCTGTAGTAGCTCCAACAGAACCTGCAAAGTTTTCGGTACTTTTTGTCCAAGCTTCTTCTACGGCTTTTAATTTATCTGAGAAAGCTAATAGATTTGATACTAATGCGCGACTATAAGTTTCTACAGAAGTTAAATATTCCCTTACTTTTTCTTGAACTGCTTCACTTCTGAAAGCTCCAGAAGCATCTGTTGCTTCTTCAATACCTTCCAATACAGCATCGATATTGTGAACAGAAGTTCTGATTTGTTCTCTCATTGGTCCAACTTTTGTTGCATCAATTCCGACAACATCGTATCCTCCAAGGCTCCAGCCTTTTGATGCACCAGCAGCAGATCTACTTCCCTCACGGAGGTCCATAGAAGTCTCTGCATCGACTCTAACATCTATCTCTGAATTTTGTGTAGTTGATTCCCATTGTGCCATATTTTATTCCTCCTATCTCTTATTCTTCATTCATTAGAGTATTATCTTGTTCAAAGTAGAATGCCTCTAATTCTTTGAAACGATTCTCTAAATCTTTGTATTCTTTCTTTAAATCTGCTTTAATATCATCTGCCATTTGATTTAATTGTTTTTCGAAAGTATCTCTTGATTTTCCTTGCCATCCAGTATTAATAACTTGGATAATAGCGTCTACCTCAGTATCGATAGTATCAGAAACTTTCTCTAAATATTCTGCTTTAATTGTGTCTAGATATGAATCTAATCCTTTACTACTAATACCAATGGATAAGTCTTCAATACCTAAATTAGTTGAATTACCAAAAATTCCCATAAAAACCTTCCTTCCTAAACTACTGCTTTTCCTCATGTGTACCAATGATTTCGGTAGCTCCGCGCTCGCGACCTAAATAATTTGTCTTCACATGCATCAAGTCAGTATTATAACTTAAGATATTACTATTGATAGTAGATTGATGGATTTGAATAAAATGATACTGTTCACGGAATTGATCTCCCGCATCACAAGCAAAACAGGACTGGGTAGAATCAACTAAGTCTGATATTTGATTAAAAATTTTGTTTGTTTTATCTGCATAATCGAGAATATCAGTCATGAGTTTATCGATTCCTTCAATTGAAACTCCATTCCAATCTTCTTGTGGCTGTCCACTATATTGCATAACATCACCTACTATATAATGCCTATCTTATAAGTTGAGTATATCATAAATAAAAACAATTTTCAACAATTTTAAATTTTATTTTACTCTATTTAACGCATCTTTTTTGTAAGATTGCCGTTCTTCGGCAATATGGTTCATAAAGTCTTGTTCTTCTTTATCTAAGAAAGAACTTTGATTAACATTCGATAATGGATCTACATAATAAGAATTATATAGACGATAAATCTCTTCTACACTCTTACCTGTAGACTTCGCTAAAAGTTCAAAGAACTGCTGTTGTAAAGTGTGATAGGTTTGCAAGAAATCTGCCGCTTTCTCTTTCACACTATCATATCTAGTAATTCTTGCCATTTCTGTCTCATGAACGGAAATCATCGCAAAAACATCTTGAAGAGAGCTGTCATGTTCTGATATCGTCTTCGCTAAATTCTTATAAAAAATTTTGGAAAGCGTTTGTCCAATCGAAGAGCGAAGAGAATCTTGATAATTATAGGTATCGACAGAGTTTCCTGTCTTCTCTTTATAATATTTAGAGAATTCTTGATTTTGATTAAGCCAAATGTCATAAGCAAACATCATTTGGATGACTTCTTTTTTATCCGCCTCTGTCTCACACTCAAAAACATCAAATAATTTTTCTAACTTTGGTTGTAAAGAAATTTTGGCAATGGTTGCCTCATCGACATCATCACGCATAATCGTAGATAAGGTTAAAGACTGTATTCCTCTTACATAATGGTCATACATAACAGATTCATCTAGATTTTCATCCTGTCTTACGATTTCTTGAGCAGAACCTTCAAAAAACCAATTATAGAAAAGAGGATTGACGGCTAAATCACTCCATGAGTAGGCGATTCCGAAATTCTTCTGATATCCTTCTTGCTCTGTTTCTTTCGCACTACTAATTTGAATATAGTGATTTGATTCATGTAAAGCAACTAATTTTAAATAGTCAATACTACTTGGCAATTTACTTTGCTTGATTGCAATCGTATTTAAATTGAGCGCTAAAATATAATCGTCATTTACTACTCCCGTTCCTGATTGTGTAGTTCCCAATATCTTTAAAACATCTAATTTGTCATCTAACTGTCCAACATCAATATCACCCTGTAACTGTTGTTCTACTTGACTTACAAAAAGGTCAAACACTTTCTCGAAATTCGCTGTAGATAAAGGTTGATACTTTCCTTGGCTATGCACAGAAAAGAAGTCTTCATTATTTTGAAGAACTTTCGCCTTCAATTTTTCTTTATCCAATTTACCATTTTGAATATAATTAGAGCTTTTGGTCTCATATTCTTTCATTTTTTGATAATGATTCCACGCCTCATCTACCTGAAAATATTCGGAATCTTGATACTGAACTTTCATGTTACTTGCGCTCGTTATAAACTTTTGGGTTTCGGATGGATTAGTCACTATTTTGGTTTGAAGCGCTACTATATCTTCCTCTAAAAGATTAGATGGAATCTCTACTTCTTCTGTCGGAGTTTCTTCAATCGATGGAGTCTCCTCAATAGAAGGGATTTCCTCCTCTATCGAAGGATTTTCTTGCACAATAGAAGAACTAGGCCGAATTGCTTCAGAAGGGCTTTGAAGTGCACATCCTCCTAAAGCGATAGATAATACCATTGGCGCAATCACAACCGCCTTTACCACATGATCTCGAAATAATTTTAATTTTCCTTTTATTTTAGAGAAGAATTCTGTATTCACAAATTTCATCACCACTCACCTACCATACAAATTTAGTATATCATAAACTTTCTTTCTCACCAAAGAAAAAAAGAGAATTATACAATTCTCTTTACAGTTATAGTAAAACAACACTGCTGCCATTTCGAATATCGGTTTCTTTTAAAGTCGCATTAATGGAATAACTTTCTCCTGTTAACCGATTATAAAGAAGCGTCTTATCGGTTCCCACAAAAGCTCCATTCGTAAGTTCAAACAAAGCTTTATTGAGCAGTCCAATAATGTTTCCAATCTTTCGATTCGCCGGTAAATAAATATCGTAGCGTTCATCGATAGAAGGAACAAATAGTTCAACTAGTACTTTATTTTTCATTTGACGCCTCCTCTTCATCCATCACATGCTTGATAACGGTATGTTTTCCTTGACTAACCGCAAAAGCAATATATGGGAAATTCATCTTTCTCTCTTCCATCGTAATATTTGGAACATTAATTACTAATTGACTAGCAGCATCAACATCTAACCAAATTCCATAAGAATTATCTACCATAGATTGATACCATGGCTCGATTTGAAGATTTTTGAAAGAAGTTAAAACATCAATAAGAAGGAATTTCGCATTTGAAACAGATGCCATATTGGTAAATAAATTGTTGACAACTTGTTTTCCAGTTGCACTTAACTTATTCTTCATAGTACCTGCTCCTAATAAAATGTAAATCGTAGTCGTACTATCTTCCTTATTCTGTAAAATTTCATTATTGATATTGATAATGGCTTGATCAAATTGATCAGAAACACACTCTACACCCTCAATTTGACGTTCGAAAGCTTCCACAAAATCCACTATCTTTACACGCGTATTTTCTACTTTCATAAATAATTTTATCAAAGCATAGATGAAATTCATTCGATCATCATTCATCGCATTCGTAACAATCACACTAAATGGTTGAGCTTGGAAATCGTAGCAGAATGGTTCTTTCGTAGCCATACTATATCCAATTGGAATATTTGTTAATCCATTGACATGATCATATACATTCTTTAATAATACCTTATTTGGTACCACAGGAATCTTTTTCGCATGAGTAGTGTAAGCTTGACTAAGCGTCTGAGCAGCTTCCCGAATCGTGTTGTTGATATTTTTCTTCTCAACGAAATAAGCGGTTTGGAACTCAAAGGTATTTTCTTCTAAGAAAACTAGTCCACGACCAAAGATTTTCGCTGGGAATAATCCTCTTGGTGCATTCAAAGAGTTTCGATAATCTTGTTCATTTGGTAATTGTAAACATAACTTGTTAGGGAAATTTTGAAGCATCTTACTCTTAACTGTATTTGGAGATAACTCAGAAATGATAAAGATGATTCCATAACGAGCCCCATCACGACACATAGGAAGTAACTCTTCTGAGAAATTACCATAGTTTTCTAAGAAAATTTCATAGTTATTGATAATCGTTACGATTAATGGCAACTTTTGACCACTATTTTCAATATATTCTTGATAACTACCAGCATAGTCTGCCATCAAATCTTTTCGGCGTTCAATTTCATCTTCTACCATTTTGAAAATACCGAGCGCTAAATCTCTATCCTCTAAAGTAGCAATCTCTCCGACATGAGGGATTTTATTAAATACTCTTAGAGATTCCGTACCACAATCTACAATATAGAAGTTTACTTCTTCCGGAGTATGACTCATAATCGTAGACCAAAGAAGGGTTGTGAGTAAATTCTCTTTACCACTTCCAGATTGGCCTATAATAATGGTATTTCCTTGATTGGTAAGATTTAAAGTTAATAATCCTTGTTCTTGCGCTGCTGGATTATCATATTCTCCAATAATTGGATTAATAAAGTATGGCGTTGCTTGATAATTGTATTTTTTCTTTAAGTCTTCGATAAAGATTTCTCCTGGAATCGCATCTAGCCATAACTTATGAGTCACAATATTTTCACGAATTCCTACATTGTAGATATATTTAACAATGTTCGTTAATTGATCTCCATAATCCTCATTACTATTATCTACTTTTGTAATCTCTTTAATCGTCTTAATGACATCACCGGTATTATTGACAAAATCAATAGAATCATCAATCTTACGAATAATTCTATCGGAAGGAACATATTTTGCTCCTGCCCATCCAGATTGTCCTTTATCAAAGAAATCATCGTATCCTACTTGAAGATAGAATCTACCAGTTTCCTTAATACTTGCTGCTTCTGGTCGCTTTAACATTTCCATACTATCGGATTTATCCTGTACTTTTAAGCAGACTTTAAACTTCGCATTACTCCAGATTTGATCATTAACAACACCGCTTGGTTTCTGAGTTGCCAAAATAAGGTGAACGCCAAGAGAACGACCAATTCTAGCGGTACTAATTAATTGTTGCATGAATTCTGGTTGTTGACTTTTTAACTCCGCAAACTCATCACTAATAATGAATAAGTGAGCCATCGGTTCTTTTACCATACCTTCACGATATAATCTTTGATATTTATAAATATCGATAGTACTTTCTCCTAAAGCATCTTTGGTTTCATTAAATACTCTTTGCCGACGTTTTAATTCAGACTCAATAGAAACTAAAGTACGATTCATCTCACTCGTATCCAAGTTGGTAATCGTTCCGGCTAGATGAGGGATACGGACTCCTGTTTCTTTATTTTCAAAAGCACCTGCTAAACCTCCACCTTTATAGTCGATGAGAACGAATTGGACTTCGTAAGGGTGATAATTGACACACATAGATAGAATATAAGTAATGATAAATTCAGATTTACCACTACCAGTAGAACCAGCAATTAATCCGTGTGGTCCATGCGCTTTTTCATGTAGATTTAATTTAAATGGTTCGCCATTCGCATAAACACCAATCGTAGTTGCTAGAGAAGAAACGGGATTGTTCATCTTCCAACGGTTTAAAATATTAAATTGTTCGACTTTAGAAACATTGTACATTTCCATAAAAGATAACGAAGTTGGTAATACTTGAAGTCCTTCTTTCGTAATCGTTGGTACATTCGCTAAACGATTGGCAATCTCTCTCATATCTAGAGTTGTCTCATACTCATTCGTAAAGTGAACTTGCGCACTAGCATTGATATTCTTCTTTAAAATAGCGCCTTCTTTTTCCCCAATTTCAATAAATACATCACAAGAAGTTGGTAAATTACGCATAGAATTTTCAATTACTAAATAAGAGAATCCAAAGTTTTCTGGAATTTTTAAAAGTTGCTGAATAAAAGGTACATTCTTTCCTAACCGATAATTATCATTAATGATTAAGAAGTAAGAATCAAAGTTTTTATAAATATTTTTAGAATCGACCTTCTCTTCTCCTTCTTTCGTCGCAGTTGATTTCTTATCAGCAAGTTCTTCTTTTCTCTTCTTTAATTCATCCTCTAAGTATATGGAAACATCTTTCATCTCTTCTGAATTCGTAGCGAAGAAACGAACAGATTTATCTTCACTCCAACAATGAGGTAAGTGTTTCATATACTCCCAATCAGCAGCATGTTCTTCATCCGTAAATAAGACGATTTTTAAATCGGCAGAACTATGAAGAGCGACTAATTGAAGAATAAGACTATCTATCAATTGTTTTTTATAAGAACATTCACAAATAATAGAAGAAATTCTCTCTTGTACTAAAGAAACCGTAATGGGAACATCGGCTATCTTTTGATAAGTTTCAGAGATTTTATACACCATCTCTAGAAGATTATCTTGCTCCATCGTAAAATGTTCTTCTGGCGCACTAATTTTGACAGGAGAATTAACAGTTCCCATTCCTAGACGAATCACTAAGAAATCATCGTCTGCAATTTCCCTACTCCAAAAATTTCGATTAGAAACATTTAAAATTCCTAAGCAATTTTTAGTAGATAGACTATTGTCTCGCATAATCTGAGCAATCTTTTTATTGGCAAGGCTAATTTCTTGCTCTTTCTTTTGAAGATATTCTGTATACATTTGTTGTCTTCTAGCTTCTTCTTGTCTTCTTCTCTTTTTCCGATATCGTTCTGCTAATTTTGGAAGAATTAAACTACCAATAATCATTGCTAAACACATGATAATTTGTGGTAATACAGACCAAAAAGATCTTGTTCCACTAAGCAGACCATATCCAACATTATATCCCATCATTAAAGTAGACGCTAACATCGTAATGGTTGAACCAATCGTTAAAAGGAAAGGCATATCATCTTCTTTTAAGGCAGCTGGTGGAGAATCAATCGTAATCGTTTGTTCTTCCACAGATTCTTTAATTCTTGGAATATGATAGAAATAATCATCTTCCGTATATAGTTCTACATCAACATCACTATCTTCTGTAGTTTGATAGTCTGTATTTTTAATAGATTGAATACTAGTATAGGCTCTTAATCCCGCTACCGTTACTTGCTGATTAGGATTATTAATTTGAATAAATTGACGCATCCAAATCAATTTTAGACCATTGATAAAGATGACATCTCCGACAAATAATTGTTGATTGGTAACGACATGATTATTCACATAGGTAAGAAATTGAGAATCACTACTTGCGCAAATAAACCATTCCTCATTTACCTTTTTAATTTCTGCATGGACTTGTCCTACTAAATTATTATGATAACAAATATTACAATTTGTACTACTACCAATAGAAATACTAGAAAGATTAGAAAAATCTAGTTTATATTGTTCTTTTTCTACGGTTGGCATCGCATAGAGAGTAACAAAATTCGTGGTTCCTGGAAATTGTAATACACAAGTACTATACTCTGCTAGAGGAATTTCATTGACAATCATCGTTGAATTGACAATACTAACGCTACTATTACTCTTTAATATCCATTGATTATTAGAGGCTTCAAAAGTAACAATGCAATCTCTTCCACCAATTGGTTTATAGTTGATAATAAATGAATCTTCTACCTTTGCAGGAAGTTCATATTTACAAATTCTATCCTTTTCTACTAATAAAATTCTCATACTGCCAACTCCTATATTCTTCTATTTTACTACTATTTTAGATTATATCGAAAATTCGACAAATTTACAAGATATGAACCCTATAAAAAACAGATATTTCATTGAATATCTGTTTCTCCTAAAATATTTTTACTAACAAAATGAATAGTAGATGTTCCCGCTTTACTTTCATAACGGTTATCGCATCCCCCTAAGAAATTCTTCCTTGTCAATTCTAATTTGTTACCATCAGGAAGAATAAGGTCAATATTTCCTAGAATTGTTTTGGTATGAATCATTACATTTTTCTTCATTGTTGCTTTCGAAAAATCTAGAGTCACATTTCCAAAAATAGCTGAAACTTCTATTTCTGGCGCTAACTCCCCTACGACATCCTCTTTCAAACTTCCAAAAATCTCTTGATACTTTGCCTTAGAGCCATGGACGGTCTCTTTCGGTATCGTACTACGAATCGTTAAGAACATTCCTAAATAAATAACGGCTATCGCTAACAAAAGTTGAAATACTGAGAAAAAGGTAATCCACCCTTGACAAGCCATAAGAAGAAGAAATCCTGTTAAGGCGCCAAAGAAATATACCACTTTTTGACGATCAAATAGAAAAGCAAGGACAAAGGGAATAATAATGATAAGTGTCCACCATCCAGAAAAAAAGATAGTAAATGGTAAAACATCTAAAAATTCTAGTAGTAATAATACGCCAATGATAAAAATAATAATTCCTAAGAAAATTCCTTTCCACTTTTTTCTCATAAATACCTCCCATCTTCTTTATTATACCACATCTTCCTTTCATTGACTTTTATTTCCTTTTTTACTATAATGAAAAAGAATTTAAAATGCCCTAGAGGGAGGAAAAAAAATGGAATTTGTAACCCTTTCAAAACAAGAATTTAAAGGATTTACCAAAGAGAATGGAAATAACTGCTACTTACAGAGTGCAGAAATTGCCGAATTAAGAGAAAAAAATGGATGGAAGGCACACTTTGTAGGTGTGAAAGAAAATGGATCTTGTATTGCGGCTTCGATGTTACTTTCTAGAAAACGCCACTGGAAATATGAATTCTATGCCATGAGAGGTCCTATGATGGATTTTGAAAATGAGGAATTACTTACTTTCTTCCTTACCAATATGAAAAAGTATGTCAAAAAACAAAAAGGATATCTCCTTCGAATGGATCCCTATCTAGAGGCCGTTTCCCTAGATAAAGATGGAAAAGAAACTGGTGTTTTTGACCGTAGATATCTCAAAAAAGAATTTAAAAAATTAGGATTTCAAGAAGTTATCGCCAAAAAGATGGGAGATACCGTCCAAGCGAAATTCATGTATGTTATCGATTTAAAACCAACCTTAGAAGAAGTCATGAAAGAAATGGATAGTAAAACAAGACAAATGATAAGAAAAAATGAAAAATTAGGAATTCGCATTCGTCAAGGTACTAGAGAGGATATTCCTCTTTTTACAGAAATTATGGAAGATACTAGTAATCGTCGTCATTTTCATGATCGGGGTCTAAATTTTTACCTAGATATGTATGATTTTCTCTCTAAAGAAAAAGAAATTTCCTTTATTTTTGCCGAATTAGATACAAAAATTGCTTATCAAAAGATAGAAGAAGAAAGAACAGCAATCGATAAGGCTTGTATCGAGCGAGAGAAGAAAAGACAAAAAGGACTATGTAACGAAGAAAAAGTAAAGATGAAAGAAAAGGAAGAAAAAGAAGCCTTAGAAAGACTAGCAAAAAGAGAAGATGAAATTCATGCCCTAGAAGAGAAGTACGGTTCTGTGATTACTTTAGGCGCTATTCTTTATACTATGTATGGAAATGAAGTAGCTAGTGTTTTTGGAGGCTGCTATGAATCTTTAAAAGAATATCAACCTTTTTACACGATTCACTATGAAATGATTAAATATGCTATTCAAAATCAATATCAAAGATATAATTTCTATGCGATTCAAAATCATGTCGATAAAAATGATGAACAATATGGAATTTATCTCTTTAAAAGAGGGTTTGGAGGACATGTCATGGAACTCATAGGTGAATTTGTCGCACCTATCTCAAAACCTACTTATTATTTATTTCAATGGATTCATAAATTAAAAAAATAGAGAAAAATCTCTATTTTTTTAGTCTTCGAATCAGTTTTTCTAAATAATAATACTTTCGAATAGGAAGTTCATAGTCGCCGATTAACTCTTCTACATAACCACCGAATCCGCGTTTAAAAGAATAGACCCCATCTTCTTCTGTAGGACTAGAGATGCCATAAAAATTATACTTTGTAAATCCATGCGTTAGTCCATACTGAATCATTGTCCACTGCATCAAATAAGAAGATCCTAAGTGCATATATTCTTTTTTGTTACCTCCAAAAAGATAGATAAGTTCCGTTGAATAAAGAAGGAATACGCCCGCTGATAATAAGACTTTTCCTCGTTCATCTACTGTCATAGACTTACTTTCTTCTAAATGTTCTTTCGCCTTTTGAATTCGATTTTCGATTTCTAATGTCTTTTCTTTCTTAGATACTTTTCGTAATTGTTGATTTAAATCTTGGAGTTCCTTTTCTAAGTTTTCTTGATAGCAGGCATAATCTAATTCTCCTACTAAGAAAGCAATTTCTTTCTTTGGAGAAAAGGCTTTATAAAGTTCCTGATAGTAGGATAGTTTTCGTCCATGAAATTGTTTTCTCTTCCCTGTTTCATCAATCAATTCTTGGACTTTTGGAATTTCTTCTAATTCTACTTGACGAATTTCGATAGGAAGATTCTCGGCTCTTTTAATCATTCGTTTAGGAAGCGTTTTAAAGGAAGCAAAAAGGTCTTGCTTAGAGGAATCTAAATCCATCGCAAAAAG
>CANQZC010000030.1 GCA_947628235.1 uncultured Bacilli bacterium
ATGTACTAATTGATTAATATTTTGTCCACAATCACAAATTTATGTGGACAAAATGTGGACAAATAGCTATTTTTTTATTTTCTTTATGTGGACAAAATCCTCATAAACCCTTTATTTATAACTATTTACCACAACAATTTTTGTATTTTTTCCCTGAGCCGCATGGACATGGATCATTTCTTCCTATTTTTGCTACTCTCTTTGGTTGTTGTTTTTTTACTTTATTGGAATCTTGATTAGCAACTCCTTCAGCAACTTTCTTTCTTTCTACATTTTGTCTTACTTCTGCTTTTAATAAATAAGTGGATGCTTGCATATCAATACGAGATAAAAGAGCATCAAACATTTCATATCCTTCACTCTTATAAGCACGTAATGGATTTTCTTGAGCATATCCACGAAGATAGATACCTTCTCTTAAATGAGCCATAGTATTGATATGTTCCATCCAATAAGTATCAATTACCCGAAGAGTAATTGCTTTTTCAAACTCATTAACAATTTCTTCTGGAACTTCTTTAATCTTATCTTCATAACTTTCTACTAAAAGTTGATATACTTTATCAATCTGTTCATTAACATCATCAGCAGCAAATTTAGATACTTTTAATTCTTTTCCAAAAAGTTCACTAAAATATTCAGCAATCTCTTTTTGATCATCAGAAGATAATCCACCATCTTTCATATGATCATAGAATGTATCTTCTACAAAATTTTTAAAACTTTCTAAAACATTATCATGAATAGATTCACTATCTAAGATTTCATTTCTCTTTTCATAAATAATTTCTCTTTGTTCATTAATAACATTATCGTATTCTAGTAATGTTTTACGAACATCAAAGTTATTTCCCTCTACTCTCTTTTGAGCAGATTCAATAGAATTAGAAAGCATTTTATTTCGAATGGCAGCTTCTCCATCGAAACCTACACTCTTTAATAAATTCTTTGCTTTATCGGTTCCGAAACGGACCATCAAATCATCTTCAAAAGAAACACAGAATTGACTAAATCCAGGATCTCCTTGACGACCAGAACGACCACGTAACTGATTATCAATTCTTCTAGATTCATGACGCTCTGTACCAATAACACAAAGTCCACCTAATTCTTTTACTTCATCATTAATCTTAATATCGGTACCACGACCAGCCATGTTTGTAGCAATCGTAACAGCACCCTTTTCTCCTGCTTTCGCAATGATTTCAGCTTCTCTTGCATTATTCTTAGCATTCAATACTTCGTGAGGTATTTTTGCCTTCTTTAATTTTTCACTGATTAATTCACTCGTTTCAACAGCTACTGTACCAACAAGTACAGGTTGTCCTTTTTGATGTCTTTCTTTAATCTCTTTGACAATAGCGTTATATTTTCCTTCTTTCGTAGCGAATAATAAGTCTCCATAATCTTTACGGATAATTGGTTTATTCGTAGGAATACAAATAACATACATATTATAAATATCTCTAAACTCTTCTTCTTCCGTTTTCGCAGTACCAGTCATACCTGCTAATTTCTTATACATACGGAATAAATTTTGGAAAGTAATCGTCGCTAAAGTCTTTGTCTCTTCATTGATGGTTACTCCCTCTTTCGCTTCAATTGCTTGATGTAATCCATCAGAATAAGATCTACCTTGCATTAAACGACCTGTGAATGGGTCTACAATAACGATTTTATCATCGCTTACCACATAATCTACATCGGCTTTCATGGAATAGTTTGCCTTTAAGGCTTGATTAATAAAGTGAACTAAGTTGGTATTTTCAATATCGTATAAGTTCTTTACCCCAAATGTTTTCTCTGCCTTTTCAATACCTTCTTGATCAAGTGTCGTTGCTTTTGTCTGTTCATCATAGATATATCCATGATTTTCTTTTAATCCCTTAACAAACTTATCGGTTTGAATATAGAGATTAGCAGACTGCATATGTCCTCCGGAAATAATTAATGGTGTTCTTGCTTCATCAATTAAAACAGAGTCTACCTCATCAATAATAACAAAATTAAATGGTCTAGCAACTCTATCACTAGCGCGTATTACCATATTATCTCTTAGATAATCAAATCCAATTTCATTATTTGTAGAGTATAAGATATCACAGTTATAAGCATCTCTTTTTTCACTAGGAGTTAATTCTCGATAATTGACACCTACTGTAAGTCCTAAGAAACGATAAATTTCTCCCATCCATTCGGCATCACGACCTGCTAAATACTCATTAACGGTAATGATATGTACTCCTTCACCAGTTAGAGCATTTAAATAAGCTGGCATCGTTGCTGTTAATGTTTTTCCTTCTCCTGTTTTCATCTCAGCGATATTTCCATAATGCATCGCTAAACCACCAAGAATTTGGACATAGAAAGGTCTTTCTCCAATAACACGATAAGCGGCCTCTCTAGCAGTCGCAAATGCTTCAACCTTTAAATCTTCTAAGGTTTCTCCATTACTAAGACGCTCTTTAAACTCATCTGTCTTTGCTTTTAACTCATAATCAGATAACTTTTTATATTCCTCTTCTAGTGCTACTACCTTATCAGCAATGGCACGGAACTTCTCTAATTGTTTATATTCATGATCAAAAATTCTTTTAAAAAACTTCATGCGCATTCTCCTTTTTGTATACAACACTATTTTATCAAAAAACACTTAGAAATCATAGAGAAAACCTTCAATTTTAAGAATTTTTATAAAATTAAAAATAGGCATTTCTGCCTATTTTGTTTCAATAATTCCGTAGTTTCCATCTTTTCTACGATATAAGATGTCTACATCTCCCGTTTCTACATTTTTAAATACGAAAAATTCGTGTCCAATTAAATTCATTTGAAGAATAGCTTCTTCTTCACTCATCGGTTTCATCTCGATTTGTTTTCTTTTTACAATCGTAGATTCTTCATCCTCTTTTAAATCTTCGAAAGACAAATCAAATCCTAAATCTTCTCCTTTAGAAGTTCTTCGATTCATTCTTGTTTTATTTTTTCTAATTTGTCTTTCTAATTTATCCGAAACAATATCTATTGCAGCATATAAATCATTATGACTTTCCTCTGCCCTTAAAATCATTTTAGACATTGGAATAGTAACTTCGACAATCTGCTCAATCCCTCTTATCCTTACAACAACGGTTGCTGTCTCTTCTGTTGGGTTTTCGAAATACTTATCTAAGCGACCAATTTTTTCTTCGATATATTTACGAATTGGTTCTGTAACTTCGACTTTCTTTCCATGAATATTAAATTTCATAATATCATCCTTTCTAACTTCATTATACCATAAAATAGGATTTTTATATATTAAAAATAATTAAGAAAAGGACTAGTTAAAATATCCAATATCAAAAACCTTTCCGGAGATATTTTTCATGGTATGAGTAGATCCAATATAAATTTTATTGTTATAAATTTTTAATCCTTCTGGTTCTCTTTTATTGGATGTAGAAAGAGGAACTTTATAAACATATTGAAGTTCTCCTAAGAAGTTAAATACTTCGATATATGCTTGTTTTCCAGGAGCACCTCGATAAAGATAGTAATATCCATTATGGATAGCATCTCCTTGTCGATAAACAACATCACCATTTGAATAATTTTTTAAGTTAGATGATAATTTAAAACTATAAAGAAGAACTAATTTTCCCTTTTTTAACTGTTTTAAATCGTAAACAAAAACTTTCCATCCTGTTCGATACGCAAATAAATTGTTCTCTTCGTCAATGGCTTGTCCACTTCCTTTATAAACATTGCCATTAGAATCCTTAATCTGAACTTTCATAGTTGGTTTAATCGTATCTTTTTCTTTATTTGCTGTAAAAGCAATACGCATAATACCAGAATGTCCACCCCAATAGTATCCATTACTAAGCGCTGGAGCAGTACCATAAGCATTCATCCACATCATACCTTCCGTATCTATGTCAAATGCTTGTCCATGGCCAGAATCTTCCAAATACATTACCTTTCGTGCTTTAGAAGTAGGGATTTTAATAGCGCTCTTAGGGACTTTAAAAACGATAGAACGATTTAATTCAGCTGCCTGTTTTGTATTTGGCTTCTTTTGGAATACAGAAGTTCTAACCGTTGAAAAATAGAGAGTTTCTTTACTAGTTCCAATATTCTCGATAGCAAAGTTTTGAACATGCTTAGATTCTTTCTTAGAGAAGTTTTCATTTAGTAAGATATTCGTATAGTAAGTTTTATACTTCTTTTTACGAATATCAATCATACTACCTTTTGGTACAACAACGACATTTAAAGTAGCCACTTTTCCACTTCCATCTAAGGCCACTACCTTAATCGTCGCACTTCCTAAACTAACACCCGTAATCTTTCCTGTTTCATCGACTTTTGCAATCTTCGCATCACTAGTAGAATAGTATAAATTCTTGTTGGTAACATCGCTAGGAGAAATAGATACTTTTAATTGATAGGTTCCATCTTTCTGAACTTGAACACTTGTCTTTCCTAAAGTAATCTTACTAACTTTAACGATAGGAACCGTTACCTTCACCGTAGCTTTTTTATTGCCATCTACTGTCGTTGCAGTAATCGTCGTTGTTCCTGAAGAATTTGCCGTAACAACCCCGCTATCAGAAACAGTCGCTACTTTCGGATTACTACTACTCCAAAGAACATTTTGATTAGTAGCGTCTACAGGAGTAATCGTTGGCATTAAAGAATAAATATCTCCAACATGAAGTTCTAGTTTAGAAGGATTTAAAGAAACTTTCTTGACTTTTACTTCTTTTTCATTAATTTTTACCGTACAAGTATCTTTTACAGAACCATCAGTACTTGTTACAGTGACTAAGGCTGAACCAGCTCTTACACCAGTAATTTTTCCTTTATCATCTACTTTGACAATATCGGGATTACTACTCTTCCATACTACCTTTTTATTCGTCGCATAAAAAGGTAAGGTAAACGCTACTAACTGTTCTGAACCACCAACTAATAAAGTTGTATTATTTTTATTTAGTTTTACAGCAGATACCGCGACATTTTTAGAACTGACTGTAATTGTAATAAAGGCTGTTTTATTGCCATCTACTGTCGTTACGGTAATATCTGCTTTTCCGTCACTTTTTCCAGTAACAACACCAGTACTACTAACGACTGCTACATTCGGATTATTACTTTCAAAAATAACTTGTTTATTCGTTGCTTTTTTCGGTTCTATTTGATAACTTAAGGTAAGCTTTTCTCCAACAGATATCGATGTTTTCTTACTCGTAAGAGAAATGGAAGAAACTCCAAGATAAGCATTAACATCTTCTTCCTCAATAGGAATATCTACTTCTTTATTCTCTCCATTTCCGTTTCCATCATTATCAGATTGAGGAAATACTCGTACTTTCGCTTTCGTAGAAACAGAAGTATTCTTTACCGTTGCTGTAATATAAGCCTCTCCCTGAGAACTGGCGTTTAATTCCCCATCCTTAGTAACAAAGACAATTTTACTATTGGAAGTAGACCAAAGAATCTCTGTTTTAAAGTTAGGATCCCCATTGATAATCGGTTTTAATTGTGTTGTATCACCCTCATATAAATCAATGTTATCGTTTTCAAACTCTAAAGAATAGATAGAATCTCCTTGTACATGAACCAGCAAGTTCTTTTCTTTAGAACTCCATTTAGATTTGATAGTGACATAGGTTTCCCCTTCACTTTTCGCTTCAATAACCCCATTTTTATCAACGACTGCTACTTCACTGTTTTCCGTTTCAAAAAGATAATCTCGGTTATTCTTTTCTTCTGTTTTTCCATAGAGGTCTATTTTATAAGTACCATGAATATTTAAGGATACTTGTTCACTCTTTAGATAAAAGGTTTCTTTATCATTCCACCAGTCAATGAGAACAATCACCGCAAATATTAAACAAACAACATAAAAAGCGATTAATCCCATTGTAAAATAATTTTTTCTTTGTTGCTTATTTTTTGTTTGTTCTTCATCTCCTGGATACATATTTTACCTCCCATCTAAATACATAATATCAATATCGACATCTCCCTTAATTCCATCTACACGTCCATTATTACATAATTGCCATAAGAAATAATCTCCTTGATAATTTGTCTTGCTTGTATAATGCGCTAACCAAACAGGATATTTCGTAGTCATCCAAATATTTTCTAAGTAATACTTACTACTATATAAGGATCCTTTATATCCACCAGATTCTATCGTATCTAAGAAAGTTGTAGCTACTTCACTAAGACCATAGAAACTAACTTCATAATCATTAAAATTAGACCAATCTTCCCAATCAAAAGCAACTGGTAAGTCTACCTGATGTCCTTGTAATTGCTCTAATACCCACTTTGCATCTTGTTCAGCATATTCTTTCGTATTCGCATAAGAATAGAAATAAATACCAACCTCTATTCCAGCTTTATTTGCACCTTCTATATTCTTTTTAAAATATTCGTCTAAATAATATTCTCCACCAGTACCACGCGTACTACCTACACGGATAATGATAAATTCTACACCCGCTTTTTTTAATTTTTCAAAATTAATTTCACCCTGCCATTTAGAAACATCAAGACCTATTTTGGTTTTCTCGGTTTTATGTTCTTTCACAATTGATTCAAAACTAGTTTTAGAACCACTACCGGAACTACTTCCACCCCCACTAGTTGGGGTATAAACTACTAAATTAATCTTTTTTTCTAATGTATTTCCACTAGAATCTACTGCTTTAAAAGTAACTGGATAAGTTCCTTCTCGATCTAGATTATAGGCTCCTTCAATTGTACAATCTGGTGTTGGATCATAATTATCCCCACAAAAAATATGATTGATAAAAGTATCTTTACTTCCCTTTTTTACTCGATAAGTACCACCAATAGTAGTAAAAGGTTTCTGAGTATCTACTACTTCTATTTCATAAGTATATTCTACTTCTTGATTCTCATCATTGATGTATCGAAATGGTACCTCTTTTTTTCCTACAACCGTTGTATCAATAACATAATCATCCACAATAGTACCATTGATATTTTCAATAAAATCAGATACGTTCTTTTCTTGCAAGAAAGGAACTTCTAACTCTTCTTTTAATGTAATTTCTATCTTAGGTTGAGGGATTGGTTCTTCCTTTTCTTTCTCTTTGGTTTCCTTCTTAGGAAAAAAGAAAAGAATACTTCCCACAAGTAACGCAATCAATAAAACAACAAGAACTAGTATCCATCTTCTTTTCATAGATTCACCTCATTTTAACATTATACCATGTTCTTGCTTTTTTTTGGATATTTGGGCAAAAAAAAACTACTAAACTACCGCAGTTTTATTTTCTACTACATTTTTGGCTTGTAACCCTTTATCAGTTCTTACTAATTCAAAAGTTACATATTGTCCTTCAACTAAAGTTTTATATCCTTCGGATAAGATGGCTGAATAATGTACGAAAATATCTTCCATGTCTTTGTATTCAATGAAGCCATAACCCTTTTCATTGTTGAACCATTTTACTTTGCCAGTAATCATTCTAACATCTCCCTTCTAATTCACTTACAACTAAATTATACCATGGTTATTCCTAAGAAATTTAAAATTTAAACATTCAAATTTCGACAGTTTCCGCGGAACGAATTAATCGTATCATATTTTAAAAATGATGGGAAGAGTTTCGGTTCGAAATGTCATTTTTCGTGTCTGAAATCTATTTTTTTCATTTGATACCTGTTTTCTTATATTTGGAACAAACTCTATTTTCAATTAAAAAGATACATGTTACAATCTTGTCGTATAAAGGAGTAGATAATATGAAGAACTTTCTTATAGGTGGCAGTATGAACCTCATAAGAAAAGAACAACCACAATTATCAGATGTTAAATTAGCCGAAATAGAATATGGTTTAACAGGAATTTATTTGTCGATTACCAAAGTGATTATCATATTATTGATTGCTATTACTCTAGGGATTTGGAAAGAATACTTTATATTCCTTTTCATATTCTCCATCATTCGGACAAATAGTTATGGAATTCACTTATCAAAAAGTTGGCACTGTCTAATCTTTTCCACTTTGTTTTTTATAGGAATACCACTTCTTTCTATGTATGTAACAATTCCATTTCTGTATAAGTATATAGCAGGGATTTTATGCTCTATCTATATTTTTAAATATAGTCCAGCAGATACAAAGAAAAGACCTATTATTAATAAACAAAAAAGACTTCGACATAAATTATTAGCAACAATAACTTCTATATGTTTTACCATTGCATCCATTTTCTTAACAAATAACTTTTTATCTAATTGCTTCCTATTTAGTTTAGTATTAATGTGTGTGATGATTTCACCTATTACATACAAAATATTTCATCTCCCTTATAACAATTATCTAAGTTATGTATCTTAGAATGGATGAAAGGAGGAGTTAGTGTGTTAGGATTTTTAGCTGCTATTGCTGCAAAAGTTGGTGCTTTTGTTGCTAGTACTTGTGAAATTGGATGTGTTATTTTATTCTTTGTTGATGAACCAGAGTGTCCAAAATCATTAATTAAATAATAAAGTGTAGAGTTCACTTCTACACTTTTATTTTTATTTTTTGAACAAAATTATTTTCTATAAGCTCGCACTCATGAATAATTTTATTATTGCCTTTTAAAATTTCTTTCACTAAAGAAAGCCCATATCCATGATTTTTACCTTTTGTAGTGACTCCTGGAGAAAAGATTTCGTCCATGTCTATATATCCTTCATAATTGTTAGTAATGGTGATAGTCAGTAGAGAATCTTCTTCATACAATTCTATTAGGATATATCTCTCTTCTAAATTTAAAACGGCTTCTATGGCATTATCTAAAAATACACCTAATATTTTACAAATATCTACTAATACAGAATCATCTATTTTTGCTACTCTACTATGATTAATTTTTTTATCTACAATCACTTCCATTGGAATATTTTCTTTTTTCATAATCATTATTTTTTCATAAATAAGTCCACGTAATCCTCCATCAGGAATTTTTCCTACCATTGCCATCAATTGTTCATCACTATCTGATTTCTCACCTAATAAATTATCTATATAGGAAATTACTTTTTTATTTTTACTCATTCCTCTTACAATTCTAAGTTGATTTTGGTTCTCATGATTTTTGATTCTATTCTCTTCTAATAATGTTTCAAAATTTCTGATATTTTGTAAAGATACACTATACTTTTCATATACACGAATATAGTTATTCTTTACTTTTAAATAAACGAAAAATGTTGCCATAATTATAAAGTTTAATACTGTACTAAAAATAGGTAGGACAATAAAATCTAATGCGCGTATATATGATAAATAAGTTACCACACAAGTTAAATTTATAATAAGTAAAATAGCAAGTGCAAATATCAAAACCTTACTATCTTCTATTTTATCAACACTCTTAATTAACCAAGAATATACTTTTTTAACAGGCAGTAAAAGGCATAAAATTACCATACCAAGTCCTATAAAAAAATTATTAATAAACACATATAACGGTGTATTTTCAGGAAATAAATCCTTCCCTACTAAACCACTTGCGCACAATGTATAAATGAACTCTGAAATCATTACAATGACAGATGAAAAAATTCCAAGAACTATAGATTCTTTGATATTAGTCTTGAATAATATTCTAACTGCTAATATGTAAATTATAATATTAAAAAGAAATCTTAACCCAAGATTAGAAACTTCATAGTTAAGGACAAATAAAGCAACTACAAAAAAGTAACTTATATAAGTTCTTAACTGTTTAAAATGAAAATGTTCACCTTTAATATAGTATAAAATCAAAAATAAAAAAGCAGTAATAATTAAAAATGCTCCTATATATTTCATTATTTCAAATCCTTTCTATAAGTATCTGATAATAAATCAATCATTTCTCCATTATCAAATGTAATAATACGATTTTTATGATCAATAGTATCAATTCTATTTTCATTTACAAAACAACTTCTATGAGTTTGAATAAAATTACTACCTAATAATTTTCTCATATCCGTGAGACTCATCTTTAGACGATATTCATTCTTATCGCATTCTACAATTGTTCTTCTATCTGTACTATCTCTAGTAATATAAAGGATAGAATTAAGACGAATACTATAAGTAATTCCATTATCTGTAATTCTAAGTACTTTATTGTTTTCAAGAAAATTAAGAGCATCTACTAAGGCTAGTTTTAATTCTTCTTTTAAGTTATCAAATTTATTAATAAAAGTTAAACACATAATATTTTTCTTCAAAACTAACTTACTAAATTTTTCATGTCCAGTTACGAAAATAATGATACTTTCTACATCTCTTCTTCGAATAATACGCGCTACATCTATTCCTGATCTACTTGGAGTTTCAATATCTAAAATATAAATTTTCTTGCCACCAGGCGTAATGTCTCTAATAAATTTCTCATCATAATCAGCATACTTCTTGACAGAATACTCTATTTTCCGAGAATTCATAAATTCTTTTACTAAATCACCTACTGCTTCTCTACTACCTTTGTCATCATCACATATTATAATTTCTATCATTGTGCACCTTCCTATAAAAAAATAAAAAAGCAAATTATAATGGTTTATTAATTTGCCTTTCTCTTGCTATCGCTAATGACTTTTCTGGTACATCTTGAGTAATCACAGAACCTGCTGCTACATAACTCTCCTTAGATAAAGTAACTGGCGCTACTAGTACAGCATTACATCCTACAAAAGCATGTGCTTCAATCGTTGTTCTAAACTTTTCTTTTCCATTATAGTTTGCAACTTTGACACCGGCACCAATATTTACTTCATCTTCGATAGTAGCATCTCCTACATAACTTAAATGAGGAATTTTTACTTGCTCTCCTATCGTGTCATTTTTCAATTCTACAAAAGAACCAACCTTATTCCCATTACCAATTTCATTTCCCTCTCGTAAATGGGCGTAAGGACCAATTCTATTACCGTCACCAATTTTACTTTTGATAATGTAAGAAGTATAAATAATGTTATTTTTCCCGATGGCAGAATCTTCGATATAACTTCCCATGAAAATAGTAGTACCTTCTCCAATCGTTGTATTTCCTTTAATCATAACATTTGGATAAATCGTACAGTCCTCCCCTAAGACAACCGTATCATCTATATAAGTTGTATTAGGATCCATTATCTTTACCATACATTTCCTCCTATTTTCCTGAAAACATTATATCATAGTTCCAGTTTTTTTCAAAGAAAAAAAGATGCTTATTTTGCATCTCCTTCTACTAATTCTAGAATAACTGTTAACGCATCGTCTCCACGACGTTCTGTTAATTTTAAGATTCTTGTATATCCACCATTTCTTTTTGCATAACGAGGTGCTAAATCATCGAATACTTTCTTAACAGCTTCTGTATCGTTGTGTAAAAATGCTAATGCGTTTCTTCTTGCTACTAAAGAACCATCTTTACCATAAGAAATCATCTTATCAACAAATTTACGAACTTCTTTAGCTCTTGTTTCTGTTGTTTCAATTCTTTCGTTCATAATAACATCTCTAGTTAAGTTAGCAAGCATACTTCTTCTATGTTTATTTGTACATCCTAATTTTCTATAAGCCATAATATTCCTCCTAACTACTAATCGTCTTCACGGAATCTAAGTCCTAGCTCTTTAATCTTATCGATTACTTCTTTCAAAGACTTCTTACCTAAATTACGAATCTTCATCATTTCTAATTCTGATTTAGAAGTTAAATCTCCAAGCGTATTAATTCCTGCTCTCTTTAAACAGTTATATGCTCTTACTGAGAAGTCTAAATCATCAATAGATGTCTCTAATTTCTTTAATTTGCTATCTTCTTGTTTAGCATTCATAATTCCCGTAATATCAGCAATTTCACTTAAATTTGTAACAATATTTAAGTGTTCAATCATGATTTTGGCAGCAAGTGCCATAGCCTCTTCTGGGCGAAGAGATCCGTTGGTAAATACTTCCATGATTAATTTATCATAGTTAGCATCTTGTCCAACACGGGCATTTTCTGTTTCATAACTAACTCTTTCAATAGGTGAGTAAAGCGCATCAATTGGAATGAAACCTTTTTTCTCATTTTCTACAAATGATTTATTATCTGATGATGGAACATATCCTCTTCCGTTTGCAACCATTAATTCCATGTCAAGTTTTCCACCTTTGGCAATCGTTGCAATTTCTTGATCTTTAGAGATAACTTCTACATCACTATCTGTTTCGATATCAGCAGCAGTTACCACACCTTCTTTATCAGAAAATAATTTTAAAATTTTTACTTCTTGAGTATTGTTTTTAACAACTACATTTTTTAAATTTAAAATAATGGTAGTTACATCTTCAACAATTCCATCCATCGTTTGGAACTCATGTTGTACTCCGTCAATTTTGACTGCAACAATGGCACTTCCTGGCATGCTAGATAACATAATTCTTCTAAGAGCATTTCCTAAAGTTGTTCCAAATCCTCTCTCTAAAGGTTCTAATTCAAATTTACCATAATTTTTATTTTCAACATACTCCGTAATTTTATATGTTGGTTTTTCAAAATTTAACATTTCCCCACTCCTTTTCTATATTATCCACGTGGACGTTTTGGTGGACGACATCCATTATGTGGTATAGGTGTAACATCAGTTATAGATGTAATCTCTAAACCTGCTGTTTGAAGTGAACGAATTGCTGTTTCTCTTCCTGATCCTAACCCTTTTACATATACTTCAACTTTTCTCATTCCCATATCATATGCTGCTTTTCCAGTTGCTTCAGCTGACATACCGGCAGCAAATGGAGTAGACTTCTTAGATCCTTTAAATCCTAAAGTTCCTGCAGAAGCCCAACTAATTGCATTACCTTCATTATCAGTGATGGTTACAATTGTATTATTGAATGTTGAATGGATATAAGCTCTACCTTCTGGTACAGACTTTTTAACTTTTCTTTTTCTTGCTTTATACGCCATTTTTATAACCTCCTTTTAGTTACCACTATTTCTTCTTATTAGCAACTACTTTTCCTTTACCTTTACGAGTACGAGCATTTCTATTTGTTCTTTGTCCTCTTAC
>CANQZC010000031.1 GCA_947628235.1 uncultured Bacilli bacterium
TCCTAAATCTTTCATCGCCCATTCTTTATCATAGGCTTCTATTAGTTTCCACTCTTCACTACTTCTCTTGATATTCTCTTCAAACTCTTCCATCACGATATCTCCTCCTACATACTCTAATGCTTTCTTCCGATTCTCTTCTATTCCTATTAATAGGAATCTTTCCATCTCTGTTAATTCTTCTTTTTTATTATAACACTTCTTTAGTATATTTGGTAGATAGATATCTATGAGGACAATTTTATTCGTTAAGATACTTCCATCTTCTCCTACTATCGCATAATCCCTTCTTATCGTACTATCTTCCTTATAACAATAGTTATTGAGATTTACTTGGACTACTTGATGATATTCCTCTTTTTCTCTTCTATCTTCTCGAATTCGTAATAGATACGATAGATTCCTTTCCCTGATAATCTCATCAGGATTATTATTCATCTCAACATTCACATAGACTCCGTCCATCTCGACTACTAAGTCTTGGCGATAATCTACATCATCTACTCTTTCTTTTCCGGTTTCTGTTTTTGTGAAGTGAAGATGTTTTAATAATTCTTCATAAGGAATATCCAAAAGATAAGATAGTAGTTTACAAGGAAACTTAATATTTTCTTCTCTAGAGAATAAGGTTTTAAACATAGAATCATTCGTAATTGGAATAATAGACCCCTTTTTAAATCTTTCAATTCGACTTCCCTTTTCATAAGAGATTTCTTTTACTTTCGATAAATCTAAAGTACTATCTCTTAAAGGGAGATATTTTCGAATCATATAAAATCCCTCCTTGGAAAGCATCATAACAAATCCTTTCTAAAAAGGGAAAAAGCTAGTTTTCAATTTTGGAGGCGCCGAAACCCTTCCAAAGTGCCTTTTTCGGCTCTAAAACTAAATTCCTAACAAACTTTTTCTTACCAAATAACAAATTTTGTATTTTCAAAAAAAATTTAGGATTTCTCCTAAATTTTTATTCTAATACATATTCAACAGCTTCAAACAAGTAATTTCCATCAGATTGTTTCTTAAAAATATAACGATATTTATCCATATACTTTAAGTTTTCTTGTACATTATCTTTTGTAATGACTACTTCCAAAGCAGAATTATGATTTGTACTAGTTACTAAATTCTCTGGATCTTTATAATCCGTATACGCTACATACTCTGTAATATAGAGTTCATCTTGACTATGAGCAATTTCTTTATAGGTAATTTTTTCTACAGTTGTCTCAATTTTCTTCTTCGTAGACCAAATATCATATCTCTGTTTAAATTCATCATAAACATATCGTTTGTTTTGAACTGTAAAAGTTCCATGATTAATAGGAATATCTCCAAAAATCTTCTTAAGAGAATTCTCTAATGCTTCTACCATGACATATTTACCACTATAATAATAGTTACCATTAGAATTTTGAACAGCTTCTTTTAAACTATATCCATCATCATTTGTAATATACTTAGATTCCAAATTTTTAAAACCTAAATATAACTTGGTAGCATCTGACATACGATAAAGAGATAATCTTTCTGTCAAATAAGACTTATCTTCTTGGGATAAAACACTCTCTTCTTCCATCGTAAGAGAAAATCCTTTATAAAACTCATTTCCTAAACGATTAATTCTCTCTTCCTCTGTCTCTCCTGCTTCATTAGAATTAGAATTTGGTCCTTCTTCTTTATTTAACAATGGTGAAATAACAATTTGATATACGGCAAAGCCAATCATCAATAACAATAAAATAATTAATCCGGCTTGACCATTTTTTTCACGTGCTTGTTGCATATCCATTCTCCTTATTCTTTATACTACTATAATGTTATCATAAAATTAAAAAAAATCCAATACATATCGAAGAAAATTGTGACAAGAAAAAAGTGTGAATTCATCACACTTTTTAACCTTCATAAATTTCTGCGCCATTACGATTGTGGAATGCCTTACAAGATTCATAGAAGGCTTGAATATCCTCTACTGTCAATGGTTCATTTGAAGTACCTAAGAAAGTAACTGGTTTTTCAATAACCGTTTCATTAATCTTAGAATATTCTACAGAAATTTGATTAGAAGAATAATTTTTACCGTTTACAACCATAGTAAATGGTTCTACTGTTTTCATACTTACAATGTATTTTTCATCAGCACTAAGAACAACTTCTACCTCGACAGTATCTTTTGTCTCAGCAGTTCCTGCTTGAGCTTGACTAGCATTACTCATATAGACATCATCTAACCAAGCATTTAATCTATCATAATTTAAAGTAACAATATAAGTATGTTCTTTTCCTGCTACCGCTTTTACTCTTTCAATCGCATTCATTGTATCTGCTTCTTTCGTTGATTTCATAACATCTTGAAGTAAAGATAATTCATGAGTAGCATTTCCTACTTCTTTAAAGAAGTTCGCAAACATCCAACCATTTATAACTGGACTGCAAGTTTTATCTTGACAAGTATAACCTTCTTCTGCTTTTTCTACAGCAATAATCATTGGTCCAACATGAGAAGTTACTGTATTTCTAAGTCTAAAAGTATAATAATTATCGTTATATAAAGTTAATTCATTTTTACCATCATATTGATAAGTAAATTTTTCAACTCTACCCTTTACATTATTATCTTTTTTCATTGTTAGACTAGTTGCTTGTTGGGTATTTTTAGCAGCTTGATTAATTTTTTCTTCTAAAGTTTCTACTTCACTATAATCTACAGCATAAGTTTCATCTGCTTCTTTATCTCCATCAATATCTAACTCAAGTGTATATAATTTACCGTTAGAACCAGTGATATCAGATGACTTAATAGCCTCTAATTGTAGATTCATAGTTTTCACAGTACTTACCGTAGCAATTCCATTTTTAGAATTAGAGCGATAAGTAAATTCTTCTTTTTCTCCATTTGGATTCGTAACTTCTACAGTTGTTTTTCCATCTTGGAATAATTGAGAAGTTAAAGTAACTGGAATATAGAATCTTCCATCTTCATTTTGAGTACTTAAAGTACCAGAAAGTTTTGATCCATTCATTTGTAATCCAGATACTCCACTAGTTTGAACATTAGCAGCCGTTTTTGCACCATAAATAGCTGTTGCAACATTGGTGTTGTGAGCAGTTAAAATGGTTTCAGCATTGGTGTTGTCAGTTATTTCTTTATCAGAAGCAGAACTACCTAATACAAGTTTTTGAAATACATTTCCTTTTGTTGATAAACATGTTTCTCCTACAGTGTAACCTAATTTTTTGTAATTAATTTTTTCTCCATAGTAATAAATATTGATAACATCATATGGATATGGACGATTTCCATTCTCATTATCGACAACAGCTAAGAAATATAATTTAGAATTATTCTCTTTTATGTAATAGAAATCTCCATAGTATGCTTCAGCTACTCTATGAGCCTTATCATTAGTCTTATCAATGATGTTATAAATACCATTTCTTGTCATTCCTTGAGCAGTAATTTTAGCATTTGGATGCAATTTCTCATTACCTGGTGTTTCTTCCTCTTCTCCAGATACTAATCCTGGATGAGAAAAACTTGTTACACGAGCAATGGTAGGATGTTTATAATCTTCATTACTATTAGTAATATTCGTAGCAGTTAAAGTTCCTCCTACTAAGATAGCAGCATGCATGTCGTCATTGTCTTCACTCTCTTTATTTTCTTCAAGAGTTCCTGAAACATCAACATTATCAACAACAACAGTAGCCCCATCTTCTACCATTAATTCTGCTTTTTTAGCTCCAGTAAGTTTTAAGTTTTTAAGAGTTACTGTTCCATCGCCTTTTTTAACATCGATAACATAATCTTTATCAGTTGCTGTAATTGTTGGAACAGAAGCATCACTTAAAAGACTAATTGAACTTGCGTTTGTATATGGTTCAATTGTAACAGACTTATTAGCAGTTACAGTAATGATATCTGTAGCAGTGTAATCACCATCAATATAGATAGTATCATATTTATTTTTATCTACTGCTGCTTTAATATCTTTAGCACCTAATGTACCATCTTGATCTACAACAACGAAGTCTGAATCAAAAGTAAATGTATAAGTTTGTTCTTGTTCTTCTAGTGCTTTTCCATCAGAATCTACTAAATTAATAGTAGAATCTTTGGCACCATCAATTTTAATAGTAAATGAAGTTCCATCAAACTCTAATTCATCTAAAGTAGCAGTTGCTTCTTGATTATTTAAAGTTTTATCAAAAGTTTCTTTCGCACTCTTTACAACACCTGCTTTTAAAGCTTCCCCATCTTCATCTAAGAAAGTTCTATCAGAACTACGAGAGATATTAGCAGCTACAGGAGTATTTGTAGAATCGAAAGTAACAGATTCTCCACCTACTGTTAAAGTAATACTCTTAATTTCTCCTTTTTGAAGAACATATGCGATAGTTCCAGGAATACTAGTATTCGCTAATTCTGATAATGCTACCTTAGCACTATCCAAATGGATTGTAATCGCGTTTCCTTCTTGAGTGAGATGGAACTTATCTGTGAAATCATCGGAATAAGTAGTATCAGAAGAATTTAAATCTTTTACTACTTCGTCCATAAATTTTTCTACATTTAAATTCCAATGAGCAGTTAAAGTTTGTCCTTCTAATCCTTTTAGGGACTCTACTTTCTCATTTTGTCCATTATACCATCCATCAAAAGTACGATAGTCAGTATTTTCAGTAGCTAAACTTTTAGGTTCAGCATCTTCATAAACTTTAACTTGTTCAGTATGTTCTTCTCCCTTATTATCAGTATACTTATAAGTAATTGTCTCTTCATCAACAAAAGTTAAATCTTGATAAGAGATAGTATACTCTTCTGGTAAGAAGTCATAACCTTTTCCATCTTTTACTGGTCCATCAAAGTCGATTTGGTATCTAATTGTTTTATCATTATTATCTTTACCATTTTCATAAACTCTAAATAATACCATTACCCAACCTTGTTTATATTCTTCTTCAGTTGGAGTATATTCTTTTGTCTTTCCATCTTCGGTTTTTAAGATTAATGTCCAAGTATTTTGATACTTTTCTAATTCTTTAACATCTTTTCCAGGGAAAGATATTTTAATAGGTACAAAGTATCCTTTGTTTTCTTTAAATGTACCTTCTTTTAGAGTTTGTTCTTTAATCGTTCCTTTAATTCCATCTTTATATGGGTCTTTATCTTCTTGAGAAGAATTCATATTCACTTCAACATTAGAATCGGCATCAAATTTAAATTGATATCCATCTAAAGTCGTTTTTTCTGAACTATTGTCTTCTAAATCTTTCTCAGTAAGAACATCATAGTTACCAAAATCACCAATAGAGTAGCTTTGTAGAGTTAATTCACTCCAATCTACGGTAATCGTATATGGTTCATATTGTTCTTTATTTGCTTCTGTTGTATCTCCATCCCAATCAAGAGTAATTGTAAACTTTCTATCCTCTGCTGGAATAGGATCTCCATCAGCACCTGTTGGATCTAAACTCTTTAAGATATAAAGAACTTTTTCTTCATTAAAGTCTGTACCCTTCATTGTTTCTTCTGTATCATCATGAAGGAATTTAACAGTAATTGTAGAAGATGTCTTCGTTCCTAATTCTGTTTGTAATTTGAATGCTAAATAATATAATGCATCTTCTGTATATTCACTTCCATCTGTAAAATCTTCTTGATTAAAGATTGGAAGTAATCCTGTTACTTTTACTTTCGTTGGATCTTTCTCATCTACTGTAAAAGTAGTTTGGTATCCTTCTTGTTCTGTCCAACCATCCCAAGAAGTTGTATTATCACTATCTGCATCGGCCTTATCAACACCTGCAATAGTAAATACAGAATCTCTTACAAAAGTAACTTCAGAATAATCTAAAGTATAAGTTTCTGCTTGGAATAAATCTCCAGATCCATCTGCATCTACTTTAATAGTAATCTTTTTCTCTCCATCAGTTTTTGCTTCTTGAACAATGACAATAGAATCCTCTGTATCAAAAGAATCTTTTGTAAGTGTCTTACCATTAGATTCAATCGTTACATCTTTTGTAGCGTGAGGTACTTTTAATACATAAGAGAAATAATATCCTGGAACTGGGTCTTTACCCTCTTCTTTACCATTGAAATATACATCTGTATGATATTTTACTTTTCCAGTAAATTTAAATGTTTTTTCTGTTCCTTCAGCAACAGCTAAATCATTTTCATTTCCTTTATACCCTACAAAGGTATCTGTTGTCTTATTATTTTCTTCTGTAGGTAAACTTACCTCTAATTCAGATACCGTAGAAACAAGTTCTACTTGGTAACTTTCCTTACAATTTTCTTTTAAAGTAGAAGTTTCAGATAACTCAAATGTAAGAGTTAAATCTTTATCAACTAAATCTTTATATGTTGCTTCTTCTAACTTTTCTTTTCCAGTAACAGCTTTTAATAATTCTTTTAACTTCTTATAAGCCTCAGATTCTTCCCCCTCTAATTTTGGATCATCAAATACATAATCTACTCCATTATAAGCAACAGTAATAGCTTTGATATCTCCTGTTTTTAAAGCATTTCTAATACCAGCTACTAAGCCAGTACTTGTAACAGATAATAAACTAGTATTCGTATCTAGAACATCTAAAGTAAGAAGTCCTTTTTCTCCATCATAGTTAGCTTTATATTTCTCACTTTTAATAGCACTAGCAAATGAACTTACTAATTCATCTGTATCAATGATTTTTAACCATTTTGCTTTTAAAGTGATATCTCCAGTTACTGGAGTATTGAAGTCATATTCTTCCTCTTCTAAGTACCAACCATCAAATTTATATCCTTCTTTTGTTGGATCTGCTGGTTTGGTAGCTTTTCGATTTTCAATAACTTCTTGTTCTTCCTTTTCGGTATCGTTATCTTTATCGAAAGTAACCTTATATTTTTCAGGATCTTTTATAGGGTCATAATCGATATAAGAAACATTAATGTAATGTTCTTCATCCACAACTAATTTGGTAGAGCCAATAATAGGATTCTCAATCTTCCAACCATTTTGATTTCTACTGATGTAAGCAATTGTCATTTCTCCATAGATATCATCTTCATTGGTTTTTCCATTTTTATCGGTTACTTCAATTGTACGAGCACCTGTCATAATATCAGGAACCGTTAAAGTATGTTGTGAAGTAAAAACATATTTCCCGATAATGTATACATATCCTGCGTATCCATCCCCTTCTCTTTTTTCTATTTCATTCGTTAATTCAGAGAGTGTTAATTCTCTTGCGAATGCTGGAACGATAGAAAAAAGAAAGGCAATGACAGAAAATGTAGACATCTTTAAAAATCTTTTCATTTTCTCCTCCCTTTCTTTTTTTATAAATCTATTGTTCAACTACAACTGATGCAATTTCATTATAGTACTTTTGTCTTTGTCTGTCAATGAAATTAGAGTGTATTTTGAAAGAATTAATCCACAATTTTATATCGTATTTTGATTGCCATTTTTTACCAAAAAAAAGGTCAAAATTTTTGACCTTTTTCTAACTTTTAATAATGACTTTTTTTCCTTCTTCTGGTTCTTTTGTATATTCTACTTTAACTTTAGGAACAACAGATGCTGGAATACTAAGTGTAATACCAGAAGCATCATCTTGTGTACCGTTATTTACATAAACAGTAGCCGTTTCTTGCCCTTTTACCCAGAAAGAACCAAAGTATAACAAAATATTAGATCCTGCAGGTGCTGCATCGAATTCTAAGAATTTTGTACTAGCATTATTTAAAATAACTTCTGTTTGTCTTACATTAAGTCTTGTATTATTCTTAATATTTTTCATTTTAATAAAGGTAACCGCACTACCATTATCTGCAAAGTAATTTCCGGTAAGAGAAGAACCATTTTTAGAAACTTCTTCCCCTTCTTCTACATTTCCATCTACTTCTTTACTAAATTCAATATAAGTAGAAACTTTTCCATTACCATTAAATGTATTATAGAAAAGAACACTATCTGGATCTGCTACATCATAGTATAAAATACTATCAAAAGTTCCAGACTCAACACTATATTCTACTTCACTTGAATCAAATTCTGTTCCCATAACTTTGACTACAGAACCATTCGTTACTTCATTGCCAGAACCAACAATCTTAATCTCAGAGAAAACTACTTTGTTACCCTTTACTTCGATTTGTCCTTTTAATGTTCCTGTGATTACTCTTGAACCTGATTCTGTTCCGGAAATAATTACATTATCCTTCTCAATGACTAACTTTTCTTGAAGATCAATTTCTTTCGCAACAATGATGGTAGTAATTTCTTCTTCTTGTAAAGCATTTTTTAGCTCTTCTTCTGTCTCTACTCTTTTTACATGAGTTTTATAAGTAGCTGTTAACTCAGCTGAGAAACTTGCTTCATTTCCTTTAATAGAAGATACGGGAATCTTTCCTGATTCATATGTTTCTCCTGCAAAAGTTACCCATTTACTAATTGCATAAGTCGCACTACCATTAGAATAGGTTGTAAGATAATTAATATCTTTCGCAGGTTCTCTTAAATACTCTTGCCCAGATTCTTTATCGTGATATAAAACATAAGTAAGAGGAGCATGTGTTACAGCTCTATTTCCAATATAGGTAACTTTTATCCATCTATTGGCAACATCTTTACTTAAATAATAATGTTTGTAATTATAATTATCTTTTGCTTTTTTCGTATCGCCAATACTGTTATTAGTTCCTTGAGATTGACCGTCATATGGAATCACTTCTTCTACTGTCGTTGCTTTTGCTTCACTTCCATCTTCTAAAGTAACTTTTACAGTAGCATTATTTTCTGCTTTAACTAATGGCTTCATATATTTCTCATCACTATAAGTTAAATTAGAACCAGTGAAAGATCCATTTCCTTTTACAAGAACAGCAGAACCTTCTTCCTCGTTAGAAACACGAGTGGCAGAATTTGTTCCCATATTACTAAATGTTACATCATGAGCAGTAACAGAAGCACTACTTTCAACAGTAATTCCTGTCTTTGCTCCACTTAATGTTAAATTTTCAATTTTTACATTTGTTCCTATAACATCAAAGATGGTATCCATACCTTCTTTACCTGTTAAAGTATGATTATTATTTCCAGCAGAAGTAATTGTAACATTATTTCTACTAACTGTTTGTTTCTTTTCTACTTGGAAATCTCCAGCAATAACAATCTCTTCAACGGTATTATCTTTAAGGGCTTCTTCTAAAGCCTTTTCACTTTTAATTGCTTTGATACTTTCATCTACTTCAAAATTAAAAGTATATTCTAGTGGTACAGCAGATACTGCCATAAGCATAGCGCCACTTACTGCAGGTGTTTCTGCAAGGGTTACAGAACTAGCAACTTTATCTGGATTCATTTTTAAAGTAAATTGATTATACTCTTCCATCTCTGCTAATTCACTTAATTTTACTTCGGTATCAGGCTTTCCACTAGCAGCCGTTTCTAATATTTTTTCATATAAAGTTTTAGCGACTTTTTGAATTTCTCCTTTTAAAGTATCTTTATCTGTATTATCCCCTTTTACAAAGGTAGTTTTATTTTCAGTATTTACTTCTAAAGTAATCTCTTGAATTTCATCTTTTAATAAAATATAAGCGATTGCGCCAGGAATACTAGTGTTATTCATTTCACTTAAAGTAACTTCTGGATCAATAATACGAATGGTAATCTTACTTCCATCTTCTGGGTCTCTTTCAAAGATAAACTTTTCTGAGAAATCTCCTGATTGAGAAGTTTCTTCCGTACTATTTAAATCATCAATGACATCACTAATAAATTTATCAGAATATAAATTCCAATGAGGTACTAAAGTAATATCTTTAGTCTCTTTTGTAATTTCAATTTCTTCTGCTTTGGTACCCTTATCATCTGTCCAATAAGCAAAATCATGATAAGCATCTTCTGCTTTTGGTTCTTCTTTAGGAAGAACATCACTTGTAAGAGTATCTCCATCCCATACAGTAATTGTTTCTTCTAATCCTTCAAAACTTACTTGATGAGATGATTCAAAAGTTAAACTTTCATAAGAAATTTCATATTCATAAGGTAACCAAACAGCGCCTGTATTTGTTTCGGCATTATAAGGTCCATCAAAGTCAATAGAATATTTAATCTTTTTCTCGCCATCTTCTTTTAACCTAAAGAGAACCATTACCCAACCTTGTTCATATTCTTCTTTTGTTGGAGTATATTCTTTTGTTGTTCCCTCTTCTGTATTTAAAATTAATGTCCAAGAATTTTTATATTCTTCAAATTCTTCACCTCGAGGCGCAACAATCTTGATAGGAACAAAATATCCTTTATCTTCTTTAAAAGTACCTTTCTTTAAAGTTTGTTCTTTAATAGTACCTTCAATTCCAATATTAGATGGGTCTCTATCTGGTTGACTTGAATCTTGTTTAATCTTTACTTCTTTATCAGCAGATGCTTGATAACTGTAAGAATCTAATTCTTTCTTTTCGTTAGATCCTTCCGTTAAATCCTCTTCTTTTAAAAGATCAAAATCGACATTTCCAATAGATTGATCTTGGAACTTTAATTCGCTCCAATCAACAGTTACTTTATAAGAACTAAATTCTTTTCCTTCACCATCTAAATCAATTTCAATATCAAATGTTTTTTGAACACCATATTTAAATGGGGTAAGTTCTACTAGTACATAAATTTGATTTGTTCTATCAAAATCAGAACCGACTAGTTTAATCACACCATCTTTATCTTCTTCCCCATCATGGAAGAATTTAAAAGTATAAGTACTTGTTAAATCTCCTGTAGATGGAGTTGGAACATCTGTTAAAGTAAGAAGTAATCCTAAATAATAAGTATCACTTTGATTTTCCTCGAATGGATTATCCTCTTCCCAATCAGTATCTTCAAAGATTGGAAGAACACCAGTTACTTTATAGGTAGGATTTTCTCCTTCTACTGCTTCTACCTTCGTAGAATATCCTTCTTTTTCAGACCATCCATAGCCAAAATCTTCTTCTTGATCATCCATAGGAGATACTGTAAATGTAGATTCTCTTAAGAATTCAACTTGACTATAATCTAATTCATAAGTTTCTTCTTTAAATAAGTTACCATCTCCATCTGCATCGACTTTAACAGTAATCTTTTTATTTCCATTCTTATCTGCTTTTTGAACTAGAATAATAGAATCATCTGTATCGAAATCTTCCTTCGTAAGTTTCTTTCCATTTACTTCAACAGTGACTCCCTCTTTCGCATGAGGTACTTTTAATACATAAGAGAAATAATATCCTGGAACAGGTTGTTTACCATTTTCTCTTCCTTCATAATAAACATCCGTATAATATTTTACTTTTCCTGTAAAAGTAAATGTTTTAGGATTCTCATCTAAGGTTGCAATCGCAAGTCCATCCTCATTTCCTTTATATCCTACAAATTCATCTGTTGTCTTATTATTTTCTTCTGTAGTTAAATTTACTTCTAATTCAGATACAGTAGATACCAATTCAATTTGATAACTTTTCTTACAATCTTCTTTTAAAGTAGAAGTATCAGATAATTCAAAAGTAAATGTTAATGACTTATCAATTAAATCTCCTTGCGTAGCAGTTGCTAAATCAGTCTTTCCAGTTAAGGCTTGTAGTAATTCTTTTAACTTCTTATAAGCTTCAGAATCTTCTCCTTCTTTCATAGATGAATCATTAAATATATACTCTACATTGTTATAAGTAACTGTAATAGATTTAATATCTCCTGTTTTTAGAAGGTTTCTAATACCAGCTACTAACCCTGTATTGGTAATAGATAATAAATTTGCCTTACTATTTAAAACATCTAGAGTAAGAAGACCTTTTTCTTGGTTATAATCTGCTTTATAATCTTCACTTTGAATTGCTCCAGCAAAAGAACTTACTAATTTGTCTGTATCAATGACTTTTAACCATTTTGCTTTTAATTCTATATTTTCAGTGACAGGAGTATCAAATTTATATTCTTCTTCCCCAAGATACCATCCATCAAATTGATATCCATCTTTCGTTGGATCTTCTGGTTTGGTAGCCTTGTGATACTCTTCAACAGACTCTACCGTTTTTTCTTGACCATTATCACTATCAAAGGTTACCTGATACATCGTAGGTTCTCCGATAGGATCATAATCAATGTAGGTGATATCTATCATTTTATCATCATCAATAGCAATCTGAGTAGAACCAATAATAGGCTTTTCTATCTTCCAACCATTTTGATTTCTACTGATATAAGAAATTGTCATTTCTCCATAGATATCATCTTGATTGGTCTTTCCGTTTTCATCTACAACTTCAATCGTACGAGCACCTGTCATAATATCAGGAACCGTTAAAGTGTGCTGTGAGGTAAAAACATACTTACCAATGATGTATACATATCCAGCGTATCCGTCCCCTTCTCTTTTTTCTATTTCATGAGTTAACTCAGAGAAAGTTAATTCTCTAGCAAACGCAGGCATGATAGAAAAAAGAAAGACAACTAAAGAACATGTAAACATCTTTAAAAATCTTTTCATTTTCTCCTTCCTTTCTTTTCTACTTCATCAATTGTCTCCTACAATTAATGTAATTTCATTATATTACAAACCATCCATAAAAACAATAGAACATGAATACGATAGTCTAAAAATTGACTAAAAATCCCCTATCCGATAGTGGACATTATGTAAACGCAAAACAAGGTACAATCGAAGCAAGAAACATTAAAAC
>CANQZC010000032.1 GCA_947628235.1 uncultured Bacilli bacterium
AATGTTTCATCATTAATTGTTTCAGTATATTTTTGATCACCAATTGTATATTCTGCTTCTTTTGCATTATCAGCGAATTTTACGAACATTTCCATAATTCCAGATGTTGCGAAATTTACTAATTTAGAACCTTCATTAGATACTTCAAATTCAACAGTTTTTGTATCTGCATCATAAGTTACTGAACTGAATCCATAATCTTTTTCTTTTGCTTCGTTAGATTTTACTTCTTTATCTAATTCAGAAGCAGATTCAGTTAATTCATAATTTTTAACATCCTCTAAATCGTAAGTAAATCTTAATGTGTAAGTGATTTCTTTAGTTTCACCATCATTTAATTGATAAGTGATTTTAGCGGTTGCTTCTTTTCCAGCTACATCTGCGAGAATTAATTTAGTTGCATCACAAGAATCAGCGTTATCATTTTCAGTTGTTTTATCACTATCTTTTGATGCCATTAAGCATAATAATTCTTTTGCCCATTTAACAGCATTAGTAGCATTTGGTTGATTTCCATTTGTATTAAATGTAATTTCTTTTTTAGTGTTACCATAAGTGTATTCTACTTTCGTAGCTCCTGTGATATATTTTGTAAACATATCAACAATTCCGCTACTAGCGAATGCTGATAACTTAACACTATCATCTTGAATTGCAAATTCAGCAGTGTTCATTTCTTCATCGTAAGTTACTTCTCTAAATCCGTATTCTTTGTTTTCTTTAACTGCTTTATCTAAAGTTTTTGCAGCTTCAGCTAAATCTGCATCCTTATCTTCTTCAAAGTCATAAGTGAATGTTACATAATAATCTTCTTGATATTCATGTCCATCTACTTCAAATACGAAAGTAGCATGTGCACTCTTACCAATTAATGAAGCATATGTTAAGTTTGCTAATTCACTATCTTGTACTCCAGTCATACTAGAAATTAATTCTTTAGCAAGTTTAATAATTTCTGAAGTTTGTGCAATCTCTGATTTGCTTACTGTCTTCTTTGTTTCGCTTCCATTGTTAAGAGTATATTTAACTTCTTTTAATTCAAGTCCACTCTTATTTAAGACTTTATCAAACATGTCAGCAGCAGTTTCTGCATATGTTGATACTTTTCTATTTAAATCATGTACTGCGAAAGTAATTGTTTTTTGTACTTTATCATTAACTTTTTCTTCAGTGAATGTTACTTCATTGAATCCGTTTTCTGTAGCGTTTTTATTCAATTCTTTTACAGCAGCATCTACTGCAGGATCTACATCATCTTCAATATAGTTTTCAGCTACTAATTCATAGTCAACATAAACAACATTGAATTTTTCGTTCTCTGTACCTTGAATTGTTTTATCACCAATTTGAGGAGTTCCAACTTTCCATTCTGTTCCGGCGTTTTGAATGTATTGAATAGCCATTTTACCGAAGTCTTCTGATTCATCAGTTTCTACTGTTTTTCCATCTTCTAGTTTAATACTTCTAGCAGCTAACATGATATCTTGTACTGTTAAAGTATGAGCAGATGTAAAGGCATAGTCACCAATAACATAAACATAGGCAGCGTATTTATCTTCTTTCTCTTTCATGGCTTCTACCTTTTTACCAAATTCTTCTAATGTGAAGGTTTTGGCAAAAGCAGGAGCAGCAGAGATGAAATAAGCTAATACTGTAAAGGCTATTAATTTACCATATTTTTTCATCTATATTTTTTCCTTTCTATTACCTCATTTTTATTCTTTATCCTACTTCTTTTTGTTTTGCATATTTAACTGTTGCGTTAACAGTTTTATTGCCACTTAGTGTAATCTTAGCAGATTTTACGCTAGTTTTAATGTTTCTTGCTTCGATTGTACCTTGTTTTGCGTTTACATAATGTCCACTATCGGATAGGGGATTTTTAGTGAGAAAATGGTACAAAAAAAGGACTTTTTTAGTCCCTTCTGTCTTCTCCTAAAATCTTTTCGGTATTTTTAAAACTGTATTTAGCAATCTCTTTTAATTTGTCTTTGCCATATTTTTCGACAATTTTCTTTCCAGCCTCATCAACTAAAGTAGAAGCTCCTTTTGGTAAAAACATATCTAGAGAGTTACATAATTTTTCAAATTCATGAATAAAAATATAACGACTGATGACAGAGGCACAAGCAACCGCTAATGACTTATCTTCGCCCTTTGTCATAAAAGTAATATTGCGTACTACATGACTACTTTCTTTTAAATAACTAAAATAAACGTATGGTTTGGCAAACTCATCGACAACAATATAATCATAATCTTTTATTTCTTCTACCATAGAAGATAAAACTTTATTATGAAGAATGGCTTTTAATTTATTCATATTCATATCTTTAGAATATCTTTGATTATATTCTTGATTCGTGAGAATCATACTTTTATAAGGAATCTTTTTAATAATTTGAGGTACAATCTCCATAATCTTTTCATCGGTTAACTTTTTAGAATCTTTGACACCTAGTTCTTCTAGCCAAGGAATATTTTCTTTCGCTACATAAGCGCTGGTTACAACGATTGGTCCAAAGTAATCTCCGGTTCCTACTTCATCAGAACCAATACTAGAAGAGTGATAGATTTTAGGGTCTACATAAAGATCTTGTTTCTTCTTTTCTTTCTCTTTTTCACTATTGGTAACTTCGACTTTTCGAGTAGGATTTAAGTGTCCTTCTCTTTCTATCCATAGTTGCGCAGAAATATCCGCACTCATTCCTTGAAAGACTGCTTTTCCAGATTCATAAAGAGTGACTACGCAATCGGCATCATCGGCTTGAAAAACAGCGTAGGGAGGAGTTTTTTCTCGTTTTGTTCCTTCAAAAAATTCTTCCATTTCTTTTTTTGTTGTTTCACTTACTTTTACGGTAATTGTCATAGTTCTCACTTCCTCTTTTATTGTAACATATTTTCCTGAAAATTGATATGGCACTTTAGATAGGAATGTGGTATAATCAAAATAGACTAAGGAGGCTGTTATGAATATTGCTGATGTCGTTATTATTTTATTGTTGTTGATGGGAGCGCTCATCGGTTTTAAAAAAGGATTTACAAGGCAATTAGTAGATACGGTAGGAACGGTTCTCGTTGTGATTTTATCTTTCCTTTTGAAAGGATATTTGTCTGCTATTTTTTATCAATATTTACCATTCTTTAATTTCTCAGGTCGTTTAGCGGGTATTACTACCTTAAATTTATTACTTTATGAAGTACTTGCTTTTCTCTTTTTATATATCATGTTATCTAGTATTTTACGAGTATTAAAATCTACTACGAAAACGTTTGAACAACTTTTAAAGATGACGATTGTATTAGGAATCCCATCCAAGATTTTAGGCGCTGTCGTAGGAGTGATTCAAAACTTTATTGTTTGTTTTATCTTACTTTATTTTATGAGTTTACCAATTTTTCAAATGAAGGAGATTGGAGAATCTAATCTCGCTCAAAAGATTTTAGGAAGTACTCCTGTTTTATCGAATTTCTGTAATGATACTTTAGATGTCTTCTATGATTTCGAAGAAATTTTAAAGAAGTATGAGAACGATGGCTCTCATGATGAAATTAATCAAGAAGCATTAGATTTATTAGTTGATAAGAACTTTGTCGATAGGACACAAGTCGAAAAATTGATTATTAAAGGAAAATTAAAAAATGTGAAATTGAAGGAAGCTTAATGCTTCTTTCTTCATAGGAGGAACTAGATGCAACGATATTTCGCACAAACCAAAGAAGGGGATTATTTCTCTTTAAAACAAGAGGATTACTACCATATAAAAACCGTGATGAGAATGAATTCAAAGGATAAGATTGAAGTTGTCTATCAAAATGAAGTCTTTCTTTGTGGATTAGAGTTTCATGAGAAAGAGATTCTTGTTAAAGCGGAACAAAAACAAGAAGGAAAAGAAGATGTATTTCCTCGTTTGGTACTCATCCTTCCTTTTTTGAAAGAACCTAAGATGGATTTCATTTTACAGAAAGGAACAGAATTAGGGGTTGCTGAATTTATTCTAATAGAGATGGATCATTCTATTGTCAAGATAGATGAAAAGAAAGAGTCAAGTAAGATAGATAGATGGTCAAGAATATGTAAAGAGGCAGCTGAGCAATCTATGCGTACTTCTATTCCTATGGTTAGAATTGAAAGGAATTTAAACGCTTTACTAGAATTGCCTGGCCATAAGGTTTTATGCAGTACTCAAGAAAGAGAAAAAACAATTAAAAAACTTTTGAAAAATGTAAATATCTGTGATACAATGAATGTGATGATAGGTCCTGAAGGAGGACTTTCGAAAGAAGAAGAAAAGTACTTTGAAGAAAAGGGGTTTACCAAAGTTAGTTTAGGAACTCAGATTATGCGTGTAGAGACGGTACCAATCTTTTTATCAAGCGTAATTCGATATGAGTATATGGAGTGATACTATGGAAAAAATATTAGATTTAATTACTGGAAATACAGTTGTATTTGTTATCGTTATCCTTGTTTTGGTAGGTGTTTTAGTAGGACTTATAATGTCTATGGGAAAAGGTGCGAAAAAGAAGAAAAAGATTCATATCTACGATGAGGAAGTAGAAAATGATGACTTAAAGAAAGTAAAAACCAAAGACATTGTCGAAAAACCTGCTAAAAAACACAAAAAAGAAGATAAGAAAGAACCTGTCAAAAAGGTAGAGAAAAAAGAAGAAAAAGAAGAACCAATCGAGGAAAAGAAAGAGGAGAAGAAGGAAGAAGTTGCTCCTCAAAAAGAGGAAGAAGAAAAAGTCGAGGAGAAAGTAGAAGATTCTACTCCAGATAAATTAGAACAACTAGAGAATATCGATGAAAAAGAAATTGAAGAGAGAATCGATAAAGAACATGAGTCTGCGATTGAAGAAGAATTAGAGTATACGGAAAATGATACGATTAAGGAAGCTTTAAACGATTTAAAAGAGACGAATGAAATGACCCCAGAAGAAGTTGTTAGAAAGTTTGAACAAGAACAAGAAGCACAATCTATTATCAGTTATCAAGAATTAGTCGATGCTGTTAAAAATAGAGATACTTCTTATGAGGATGAATTAGAATCTAAGCCTTTAGCGACCGTTTCTGATTTTCTTCCTGAACATACGAAAGAAAAAGAAGAGAAAAAAGATGAGATGGCAGATCTTATCAAACAATTAGAACAAAATAGAGCTGAAAAAATTGAAGAGGTAGAGGAAGTAGAAACAGTTTCTGAAGATACTTCTTCTAAAGTAGAGGAAATCACTTCTTTAGATGATGCTCTTCCTATCGAAAAAGAGTCTATCGAACCTTTAGAAACAGAAGAAGAAAGCGAAGAACAAAAAGAAGAAGATAAGATGGAAAGTCTCGCTAAAAATGCTGTTCGCGCGGCTTTACAAAATATTCCAGATGATGGAAAATTTAAGAAAACAGAAGTTATTTCGCCAGTCTTTGGAAGAATGAAAGAAGAAGACGACAGTGCTTATACGAGTGTTAAAAAATTTCATCGGGAAGAACCACCACGGGAAGAGCCACTACGAGAAGAACCTCCAAAAGAGTTGAAAGAAGAAAAGAAAAATGATAGTATATTAAGCGATGAGGCAAGAAACGCTATCGTATTTACGAATCTTCAAAACACAGGAAATAAAAAAGTTCTAGCAAAAGATAAAAGCGAAAACATTGGTTTAGGAGAAATTTCTGAAAATGAAGAACTTTTAGAAGCTTTAAAAGATTTTCGTAGTAGTTTATAAGCCTATTTTATAGGCTTTTTTGTTGGAGGGATACTATGACATTTAAAATATGTACTTTAGGATGTAAGGTAAATACTTATGAATCTAGTGTTATAAAAGAAAAATTGATTCAAAATGGATATGAGGAAACGACAGAAGAGAAGGCAGATATCTATATCATTAATACATGTACAGTAACGGATACTAGTTCTCATAAATCGCTAAAAATGATTCGGCAATGTCTTCGTAAAAATGAAAAGGGTATCATTGTAGTTTGTGGATGTATGGTTCAAGTGAGTCCAGATAATCCTCTTTTTGAGGAAGTATCAATCGTTTTAGGAAATCGTTATAAAGGGGAGATTGCCTCTCTTATAGAAGAATATCAAAGAACAAAGAAACCAATCTATAAGGTCGAAAATATTATGGAATCTTCCTTTGAAACAATGAAGTTAAATAACTTTGATCGAACGAGAGCCTTTGTTAAAATTGAAGATGGCTGTGAGAATTATTGTTCTTACTGTATTATTCCTTATGCGCGTGGAAAGGTAAGAAGTAAAGAACCAGCTTTGGTTTTATCCGAAATAGAATCATTAGTAGCGAATGGTCATAAAGAAATTGTTTTAACTGGAATTCATACAGGACATTATGGAGCAGATTTAAAAGACTATACTTTCGCTCAACTACTACGGGAAATTGTAAAGATTAAAGGATTAGAACGACTTCGTATTTCATCGATTGAAATTACGGAATTAGAGGAAGAATTTTTATCGATATTAAGAGACAGTTCTATCATTGTGGATCACATGCATATTCCTATTCAGAGTGGATCCAATGAAATCTTAAAGAGTATGAATCGAAAATACGATAAAGAATATTTTGAAAAGAAAATCGAAGAGATTCGTGAGATTCGTCCAGAAATTTCTATCTCAACCGATTTAATTGTGGGATTTCCAGGAGAAACAGAAGAACTTTTTGAGGAGACAATGGAAACTGTCAAAAGAATTGGCTTTAGTAAGATTCATGTCTTTCCTTTTTCATTAAGAAAGGGAACAAAAGCAGAAGAACTCCTTAACCATATTGCGGAAATAACGAAAAAAGAAAGAGTAAGAAGGATGATTGAGATTAGTAAACAATTAGAAATTGCTTATATGGAAAAGTTTCTCCATCGAGAGGTTATCTTTATTCCGGAAAAAGAAGAAGATGGATTCTTTATTGGACACACCGGAAATTATTTATTGATTAAAGCAGAATCTAGTTATGGTAAACTTCATGAGAATGTTTCTGTTGAGATTGTTTCTATCGAATACCCTTACTGTATTGCAAAAAAGACGAATTAGTCTTTTTTAATTTGCCTTTCTTATCCTTTTCTGATACAATAGCCACAATTGTTTAAGAAAGTTGTCAATTTATTTAGTAGAATATTTGTCATTAAGGGGGATTTATGAAAACGGGAAAGATGGTAGTAACCAAAGTAATTGATTATATTGATTCGAATATAGAAGAAGATTTTTCTATGGATGATATTGCTGGAACTTTATATTTTAATCGTTACTATCTCATGAAGTTATTTAAAAAAGAGACAGGATTAACGATTACTCAATATCGCAATTATCGAAGAATCAAAAGTAGTATGGAAGATTTATTACATACCGAAGATAAAATTTTAAAAATTGCTTTAAATCATGGCTTTCATTCCTTAGAATACTATTCTGAAACATTCTATCAAGTTGTTGGAATGAGCCCACTTCAATTTCGAAAAGCAAGGCCTTCTTTCCTTCTTTCCCCTAGAGAGGATGAGAAAATGACAAGATTAGAGCAAATTCAAAAAGAACTAGAGGAACTAAAAAAATTGCGTAGTCAAGTGATAGGGGAAGAACAACTATCTGCTAAGAAGATAGATCCCCCTAAAGTACTTACTTTAAGAGGTAATCAAAATAGAAAAGCTGCATAAAAAAAGGAGATAACTCCTTTTATTTTTTGTAATCTATAGCTGCTTTTAAGAAAGCATCGAAAAGAGGATGTGGTCTCGTTGGTCTAGATTTAAATTCAGGATGGAATTGACAAGCAATGAAGAAAGGATGAGATGGTAGTTCAATCATTTCTACTAAGTTGCTTGGTTCATTGACCCCAGAGAAGACAAGTCCATGACTTTCTAACAATTCTTTATATTGATTATTAAATTCATAACGATGACGATGTCTTTCTAAAATTTTATCTGTTTTATAAACTTTATGCGCTAAAGAACCCTTTAGAAGAGTACATTCATAATTTCCTAATCGAAGAGTGCCTCCCATATTAATAATCGTCTTTTGTTCCGCCATTAGGTCAATGATAGGATTTTTACAGGTTTCATCAAACTCTCTAGAAGAAGCATCTTCTAAGTCACATACATGACGAGCAAATTCAATGACAGCAATCTGCATTCCTAGACATAGACCTAAATAAGGAATATTATGAGTTCTCGCATATTCGCACGCTTTAATTTTTCCCTCAATTCCTCGAGAACCAAATCCCCCAGGAACTAAAATTCCTTTTGAATTCTTAAAGACTTCGTCTAAATCGGCATTCTCTTTTTCTAAAGATTCGGAATCTACCCAATTGATAACTACTTTTCGATTATGCTTATATCCAGCGTGTTTTAAAGATTCCATAACGGATAGATAAGCATCATGAAGTTCTACATATTTTCCAACTAAAGAAATCTCAATTTCCTTTTTTAAATTAGATACGGTATCAATTAAGTCTTCCCAATATTTTAAATGACTTTCTGTTACAGGAAGATGGAATTGATTTAAGATAATGTCTTCAATATTCTGGTTATGAAAGTTAATAGGAATTTGATAAATATTGTTAACATCAATTGCTTCAATAATATTTTCTTTTGGAATACTACCAAATAGAGAGATTTTATTTTTAATACTATCTCCTAGAGGAATACTTGCTCTAGTAACAATAATATCTGGCTGAATACCTAATCTTCTTAAGTCAATAATACTATTTTGTGTTGGTTTCGTCTTTAATTCATTTGATCCAAAAAGATAAGGAACGAGAGTTGTGTGAACAAAGAGACTATTTTCTACACCTTGTTCCATTCGAAATTGTCGAAGAGACTCCATCATGACAGAAGATTCAATATCTCCAACGGTTCCTCCAATTTCGGTAATAACGATATCAGCTTGACTAGTAGCGCCTGCTTCATAGATTTTTTGTTTAATTTCATTAGAAATGTGAGGAACGATTTGAATCGTTGCTCCTAAGAAATCTCCACGACGTTCTTTTTCAATCACACTAGAATAAATTTTTCCATTCGTAATATTAGAAGTATAATTTAATTCTTCATCAATAAATCGTTCATAATGTCCTAAATCTAGGTCGGTTTCACAACCGTCTGCTGTTACAAAGACTTCTCCATGTTGAATAGGGGACATTGTTCCAGGATCTACATTCATGTAAGGATCAAACTTCTGCATGAATACCTTATAACCTTTCGCTTTTAAAAGAAGAGCAATAGAAGATGCTGTAATTCCTTTTCCTAATCCAGAACATACACCACCTGTCACAAATACATATTTTGTCATAATAACCTCCATAAAAATAAAAAATCTAGGAGAACTCCTCCTAGGCTCTCTTTCATTGTAGCACTCTAGAATATGCGTTGTAAATACATTTCTTAAAATTCTTACCAAAATTTTTTTGTTCTTTTCTTTTTTCTCAGGAATTATTTACATCCAAGTCCTTTTATGATAAAATGATATTGTTGCCGGTTTAGTTTAATGGTAAAACAAGTCACTCGTAATGATTAGCTGTAGGTCCGATTCCTACATCCGGCACCATCTTTGCCGCAATAGTATAGTGGTATTACGAGGCCATGGTAAGGCTTTAATGCAAGTCCGATTCTTGCTTGCGGCACCAGATAGATGCCAAACTCGAAATTCCGAGTAATGCATAAAATAAAAAGACGGTTTCATCCGTTTTTTATTTTTTTGTTTGATAGCGTGATAAAATCTTTTGCGTAGCAGGAGAAAGATTTCCTGTGATAGGTAAATCTGTCAGTAAGATATCTTTTCCAATAGGATTTAATTCGCGATAGAACATTCCTGAAATATCTTGAATTTCACAGACACACATCTGTCCCATTACGAGGGGATTTGCCTGTCTTATTTTGGTTCTAGAATGAACAACTAATTCATTTTCATCAGTATGTCCAAAGTGAATCTTATCGATAGAGGTAATATCTTTCCATACCATACTTTCTTTACTATCTAAAATTCTTTCAATAATTTCTTTTTCACTGTAAGAGAATAAATCTTGTTCGGTAAGAAGTCCAATATCTTCATAGTAACGTAGAGCAAGACCAAAAACTTCCATCATATAGCGGGATTCTTTGGAGAGAAGAATTTTACTGTAAGTATGAATGGCTTGAAAGAAATCTTCATAGTCAGCAGCTCCTTCTTCATTCAAAACCATTTCCCCCTGAAAGTTAGCGAGTCTCTCATTTCTAAGATCATAAGCTTGTCCATTTAGGCTATCACAGTATCCTAACATGTAGTAGAGTTCTCGAATTTGAAGGAAAGAATGGGTATGTTGCCAAAGGAGACAAGTTGTTAAAATTCCATCTGCGCGGTCTAGACAAAGGGCAGGGATTTCTTTATCAATGAGAGGATATTTTTCCGCATGACAGATATCTTCTAAAGCAATTCCATCTTCTCTTAAGTATTGAAGAAATTCTTCATCTTTTAAAAGAATATTTCGAATATTCCATTCATCTTGAGACTGTGTTAAAGCATCTCCTCGTTTAAAAGAATTTACATGAGAAAACGCTAATGTTCCTACATCATGAACCGCACCTGCTAAAGCAACTTTGAAATCATCGGATAGTTTGGAAGCAGTATAAGCTACATTTTTAGAATGATCTAGGCGAGAATAAAATTCTTTTGGTTTCAATTTTTGAACAGCGACATAGTCCATTCCACAGAAAACCCCAATATTTCCTAATCGTTTCAAACTTTTGGTTTGAAAGTATCTATCTAATTTAGGATTTGCGTTTTCACGATTTAGTTCATTGTATTTTTCTACTAGCATATCATCACTTCCCAAGTAGTAATTATCTTATCATAAACTATTTCAAAAAGAAAACCTTTTTCTTAGGAATTTTAAAAATCTCAAAAAAATTGCAATTTTCTCTTTAGGGAAGGCATAAAATGTGGTAAAATGATATTGTTACCTGCGAGGATGGCGGAATGGTAGACGCGCTACTTTGAGGTGGTAGTGGCTTATGCTGTGGGAGTTCAAATCTCCTTTCTCGCACCATTGACATTTCTATTCGAACTTTTTCGAATATTTATATAAAAAGATAGCCCCTTAGGTTATTTTGATAGACTTGTCAAAATACCTAGGGGGTTAATAATTTTGTCATAGACAAAATATTATCTAAAAAAATAAAAATTACCAAGATAAAGAAATTTTTAAAATACACATGTTAAAATAAATCATGATATAATGTTTATAGAATATTTGGAGGAGTTCTAATTAAATGAAAAAAATTGATGTAAATAATAAAATCTTTTATTCAAAAGAATTTCAAAAAGATAAATATAAATTTTTTCTTATAACTCAAAATCTAAAATGTGAATCTGTTGTTTTATATAGTGATGAAGAAAATTATGTTATATGTCGTGGGAAAATTGG
>CANQZC010000033.1 GCA_947628235.1 uncultured Bacilli bacterium
TTCGATTATTCTTATTTCTTATTTAGGTTCTAGATTTGTTGTAGAGGGATCTCTCAGTACTGGAGAATTAACTGGAGTTATTACTTATGCAGCTCAAATTTTAAATAGCTTAATGATGTTATCTATGGTTTATGTAACCTGTATTATTTCAATTCCATCTATTAAACGTATCATGGAAGTATTGGAAGAGAATCCAACGATTCAAAATATAAAAAAACCTATTAAAGAAGTAGAAAATGGTGAAATAGAGTTTAATCATATGAGTTTTTCTTATGTAAAAGATAAACCGGTATTAAAAGATATTAATTTAACGATTCAATCTGGTGAAATGATTGGTATCATTGGTGGAATTGGATCTAGTAAAAGTACATTAGTTAATTTAATTCCAAGACTTTATGATGTAACTTCTGGAAGTATTAAAGTGTCAGGAAAAGATGTGCGAGATTATGATATCAACGTTCTTCGTGATTCCGTTGCAGTTGTTCTTCAAAGAAATGTATTATTTAGTGGAACGATAAAAGAAAACTTACAATGGGGAAAAAAGGATGCCACGTTAGAAGAAATAAAACATGTGTGCGAAATTTCTTGTTGCAATGAATTTATTTCAAAGCTAAAAGATGGATATGATACTTATATAGATCAAGGTGGGACCAATGTTAGTGGTGGTCAAAAACAAAGACTATGTATTGCAAGGGCATTATTGAAAAGTCCCAAAATTATTATTTTGGATGATTCAACAAGTGCAGTAGATACAAAAACAGATGCAATGATTCGTAAATCATTTCGTGAATATATTCCAACGGTAACAAAAATAATTATTGCTCAAAGAATTTCTAGTGTAGAAGATTGTGATCGTGTTATTGTTTTAGATAATGGAGAAATTTCAGATTTTGATACTCCAAAAAATTTATTAAGACATAACAAAATTTATCAAGAAGTTTATTACTCTCAAGTAAAAGGAAGTGATTCTGATGAATAAAAAATACAAAAAACACACTCTTTTACGTTTATTAAAATATATACTTTCGAGATTTAAAAAACAATTAGTTATTATTATTTTAGCGATTATTATTAGTTCTATTTGCCATGTATATGGTCAATTATTTTTACAAACGTTAATTGATGACTATATTACTCCATTAATTGGAGAAGAAAATCCTATCTATAATTCCTTATTTCAAGCAATTGGATTTATGTCATTGGTTTATATCATTGGTATTTTGACAACGTTGTTATATTCAAGATTAACAGTAAATATAAGTCAAGGTGTATTAAAACAAATTCGCGATGATATGTTTGAACACATGGAAACATTACCAATTCGTTATTTTGATGATAATAATCATGGTGATATTATGAGTTATTATATTAATGATACAGATGCTTTAAGAGAAATGATTTCTCAAAGCATTCCAAATTGTGTATCTAATGGAGTATTAATTTTAGTTGCTTTTATTTCGATGTTAACATTAAATGTATATTTGACTATGGTGATTGCTTTTAGTGTTAGTATTATGCTAGTTATAGCAAGATATATTGGTAAAAAATCAGCAACCTATTTTATTGCCAGACAAAAGACAGTAGCAAAAGTAAATGCTTATATAGAGGAAATGATAGATGGTCAAAAAGTAATTCAAGTATTTACTCATGAAGAAGAAGCAAAGAAAAAATTTGATGAATTAAATGAAGATTTATATGAGAATACAAAAAATGCTAATATATATGCTAATATCATTATGCCAATTATGGGGAATATAGGATATTTAGTGTATGTAGTAATTGCCATTTTAGGTGGATTTCTTGCCATCAAAACAACGACATTATCTGTTGGTGCAATTGCATCTTTTCTACTATTAACAAGAGGGTTTACAATGCATATCAATCAATTATCACAACAATATAATTCAATAGCTTTAGCATTAGCAGGTGCTAATAGAATTTTTGAATTAATTGACGAAGAAAGTGAAAAAAATGATGGAAAAATTACTCTAGTAAATGCTTCCCGTAAAGAAGATGGAACATTAAAAGAGTCAGATACTTATACTGGTATTTGGGCATGGAAAAATCCAAATAGTAAGGAATTAATCGAATTAAAAGGAGATATTCGATTTGATTTAGTTGATTTTTCTTATATAAAAGGGAAAAAAGTGTTAGATGATATTAGTTTATATGCAAAGCCTGGTCAAAAAATTGCTTTAGTTGGAGCAACTGGAGCAGGAAAAACAACTATTGCTAATTTAATTAATCGTTTCTATGATATTGAAGAAGGTACTATTCTTTATGATGGTATTAATATTAAAGATATCAATAAAAATGATTTAAGAAAATCACTTGGTATGGTGTTACAAGATGTTAATTTATTTACGGGAACCATTATGGAAAATTTACGATATGGAAGAGCAAATGCTAGTGATGAAGAATGTATTGAGGCAGCAAAACTTGCAAATGCAGATAAATTTATTGAGAAATTACCAAATGGTTATAATACAATCATCGCAGATAATGGTGATAATTTATCGCAAGGACAGCGTCAATTACTAGCAATAGCAAGATGTGCAGTAAGTAATCCACCTGTTATGATTTTAGATGAAGCTACTTCCAGTATTGATACACGTACGGAAAAAGATGTTCAAGATGGAATGGATAAATTAATGGAAGGACGAACAGTATTTGTCATCGCACATCGATTATCAACCATTCGTAATGCTCAAGCGATTATGGTATTAGAAAATGGAAGAATCATTGAACGTGGAAATCACGAAGATTTGATGAAAGAAAAAGGAAAATATTATGAGTTATATACTGGTGTTTTTGAACTTGAATAAATAACTTAAAATTAAGAAAATTGATTGAACCATTTGACAAAAAATGTGATTTAGTCATATTGTAGTAGAAGTACTAGGTGAAGAAACAGAAAATATTTGATTAGAATCTGTAACTAATGAAGAATATCATAAATTAGATAATTAGAAAATAGTACAAATCATATTTGTATAAGCAAACTCTATATGAGATTTGCTTTTTGTTTGGTATAATTAATATGAAAGTTTTGTTGTTATAATTTATGCTTTTAATGTTTCTTTAACCTTTGTATTTTATACTTTGATTGTTGAGAAAGAAAGGAAAAAAATTATGAAAAGAAAAACCAAAAATATTATATCTTTTGTTATCATTTTATTACTATGTGGAAGTATTGTTTTGACTGGATATTTAAGCGCCAAACCATCTAATCTTAATAGTAGTAATAATATTCCAAATATGGGTCAAAATGGAAATCAACCACCAGAAATGCCTAATGGTAATAATCAAGAGCCCCCAGAAAAACCTGAAGGTGAAATAAATGGTGTGCAAGGGAATGGTAATTCCAATATGGAAGAATCACCAGAAAAACCTGATGGAGATAATAATATGGGAACTCCACCAGATATGCCAAACAACAATGGTAGTATGGAACAAATGGGGGAACAACCAGAGAATAATACCAACAATAATTATGTTTACTTAATTCTTTTTGGAATAGAAAGTTTAACTTTATCTATCATTGTACTTTATTTAATAATGTCAGGATTTAATAAAAAGTCTTTGAGAGAAACTTTTGCTAATACGGATAAAATATTAATTTATATTTTAGGAATAATTATTTTAACAAGTGGGCTTACTTTTACGGCAAATTTAGTCGCTGATAAATATAAATATAATGCAACTATTAATAATAATCCTGATCAAGGGATGGGAGCAGAACAAAATACAAATATATCTTATTCGGCTGTAAATGAAATTACTAAATCAACAACGGAAACGAGTGACGAATATGAAAGTATAAATAAAGATGAAAACGCTATTTTAGTTAGTGGTAATATTGATGTAACGCTATCAGATATTAAAGTAGATAAAAGTGGCGATTCAGATGGTGGAGATAACACTAGTTTTTATGGTATTAATTCAGGTATCATTGTCAAAGCTGGAGCTAATTTAATACTTAAAAATATAACGGTAAATACCAATGCTACTGGTGCCAATGGTGTATTTATTTATGGAGGAAGTGCAACAACAAATAATACCAATAGTGATGGTACACAAGTAACAATTAGTGATTCTACGATAACGACAACAAAAGATAATTCAGGTGGAATTATGACAACAGGTGGAGGAACTATGATTGCTAAAAATCTTATTATCAATACTGCCGGTGTATCAAGTGCAGCCATTAGATCTGATCGTGGAGGAGGAACAGTAAGTGTTGATGGTGGAACATATAAGACAACTGGTGCAGGTTCTCCTGCTATTTATTCAACTGCCGATATATCAGTCAAAAATGCATCTTTAATTGCTACTGCATCAGAAGGTGTAGTAATTGAGGGAAAGAATAAAATCACTCTTGAAAAGGTAACTTTAACTGATACTAATAATAAATTAAACGGCCAATCTACTACTTATAAAAATATTTTTCTATATCAATCTATGAGTGGAGATGCTTCTACTGGTGTATCAGAGTTTAGTTCTACTGATTCTACAATAACGACAAATAAAGGTGATACTTTCTATATTACGAATACAAGTTCTAAAATTACTTTAAAGAATAATAAGTTTATAAATAATGATTCTACCGGTAATTTTTTGAGAGCTAAAAAGGATTCTTGGGGAAATACTGATACCAATGGTGGTATTGTAGAACTATTAATGGAAAATCAAGAAGCAAACGGAAATATTGTTATAGATTCTATTTCTACTCTTGATATGACAATGAATACAGACTCTTATTATGAAGGAACAATAAATGGTGAAAATAGCGCGAAAGAGATAAAATTAACATTAGATAAAACATCTAAAATCAAATTAACAGGGGATAGTTATATAACTTCTCTTGATAATGCTGATGGTAGTAATAGTAATATTGATTTTAATGGTTATACATTGTACGTGAACGGTAAAGCGATAAATTAACAATGGTGGTGGTAAGATGAGAATTTTAGTTGTTGAAGATGAAGAAACAATTGCAGATGTTATAGCAACAAAACTCCGAACTTTAAAGTATGAGGTTGATACGAGTTTTGATGGCGAAGATGGATTATATAATGCTATGACAAATATATATGATTTAATCATTCTTGATATAATGTTGCCTAAAATGAATGGTTTAGAAATACTAAAAGAGATAAAAGAAAATGATATAAATGCTAAAGTAATCATGCTTACTGCTAAATCGGAAATAGATGATAAATTAAAGGGCTTTGATACTGGAGCAGATGATTATGTAACGAAACCGTTTCATATCGAAGAATTAATCGCTCGAGTAAATGTTCAATTAAGAAATAAAGGTAATAGTAAAGTTAAAGATATATTAGAATATAGCGATCTATCGTTAAACATTAGAACTTCTACTCTAACTTGTAAACTTACAAATGAATCAATCAATATTCCTTACAGGGAATTCTTACTACTTGAATATTTGATGAATAATAAGGAACAAATTATATCAAAAGAACAAATTTATGATAAAGTTTGGGGAATTGATACGGATTATGAGTCCAATAATTTAGAGGCATACTTATCTTTTTTAAGAAAGAAAATAAAAATTATCGGATCAAAAGTAAGTATTAAAGCCGTTCGTAATTTAGGTTATAAAATGGAGGAATAAAGGATATGGAAAATTTAAAGAAGAAAACATTTTTTACCATTTTTATTATAATCTCTTTATTTGCTCTTTTTTTCGCTACTTTCTTTAATGTTCAAACATATCATAGAGAATATGCTGGCATATTAAATAATTTAACAAGAATGAGAAATTTAACTAATCCAAGACCTGAACCTTTTGATAAAGAAATGAAACCGATAAATGATGATCTTCGTAATAGAAAAGTTATGGATTATGAAGTTTATACATTTATTTTAAATGATAATAATGATATTGTCGATCAAATAAGTCATAGTGATAATGATATTAATGATACGATTATCAATAAGGCTAAAAATATTATTGCAAATAATAACAAAAGCAAAGTAAAAATCGGTCTTTTATATTTAGAAAATTATGCTTATAATTTTGATGATAATAATTCTTTAACTATTGTAGATATTTCCAATACTAGAAACATGTTAATTACTAACTTACTAATTTCTTTATTATTAGTTGGCATTGGGGAATTAGTTATTTATTTCATTTCTAAAAAAATAACGGAATGGATTACGAAACCTGTTCTGGAAAGTTTCAATAGAGAAAAGGAATTTGTTGCTAACGCTTCTCATGAACTTAAAACACCACTTGCAGTCATGATGGCAAGTATTGATTGTTTAGATGTTAATAAGAAAAATGAAAAATGGATTAACAATTTAAAAAGTGAGTCTGATCGAATGAGTAATTTGATAGCGAGATTACTTGACTTATCTAAAACGGAATACTTAAAAAAAGAGAATTTTAGTAAAAATGATATTTCTATGATCATAGAGAAAAGAGCACTCACTTTTGAAAGTTTAGCATACGAAAAAAATATAACCATAGAAACGAATATTGCCGAAAAAGTAAACATTCTTTGTCATAAGGAAAGCATAGATGAATTAGTATCTATTTTAATTGATAATGCTATAAGTCATGGTAAAGGAAATAGTACAATAAAAATTAATTTAATGAGTGATAAATCCGAAATAAAATTGGAAGTAATTAATAATGGTGATCCTATACCAAGTGATGAATGTGAAAAAATATTTGAAAGATTTTATCGAAATGATAAAAGTCACAATCGTAAAAGTGGAAGATATGGTTTAGGTCTTGCCATTGCTAAAAATATTGTAAAGGCCCATAATGGTAATATTAGAGCTTATTCAAAAGAGGGATATACAACTTTTGAAGTTAAATTAAAAAAAAATGAACATTAACGAAAAAAAGTTAATGTTTTTTAATGTTTCTTTAATATTTATATAATAAAATGATATTGTTTTCAAGGAGGAATATTATGTTTATATTAAAAAACGCATGGATTTCAATTAAAAGAAATAAAGGAAGGAACATTTTAATAGGAATAATTATTTTAATTATTGCTTGTGCTTGTACTATAACATTAGCAATTAAAAACACAGCTGGTTATTTGATCGATTCCTATAAAAGTGCTTATGACAAAGAAGTAACAATTAGTTTCAACAGAGAAAATATGATGAAGGGCTTTGATCCGTCACAGGCAGAATCAAGGGAAAATGTGAGAGAAAAGTTTGATAATATTGAGAGTTTTACAATTAGTGATGTTGAGTCTTTTGCTGATAGTGAATATATCGAAAGTTATTATTATACTTATAGTATTGGACTAAATGGCAATAATATTGAAAAAGCTGAAATTGAATTGAATAATGATATGCCAAATGGATTTGGGCATGGAAAAGAAAACAATATGTCGTCTACTGATTTCACTTTAACTGGTTATAGTTCATTAGATGCTATGAGTGAATTTATAAATGGTACTTATACTATGAATGAAATAACTGATAATGCTTGGGATATAGCATTTGATGGTAACTATGTATTTATTAACCAAGAACTAGCTGATTATAATGATTTAAATTTAAATGATAAAATAAAACTAGATGATGAAGATGGAAATACTTATGAATTTGAAATTATTGGTATTTTTAAAGAAAACGAAGAAGGAAGTACTGATGCAATGTCAATGTTTTCAAATTCAGCTAATACACTTGTAACAAATGCTAGTGCTGTTACAGGCATTACTACCAGTAATGAAGATTTACAAGCCACAATTAATCCAACCTTTATAATAGATTCTTATGATAATGCCCAAAAACTACAAGATGAGTTTTATGAAAAAGGTTTAAATGAAAACTTTGTTCTCCAAACAAATGAGGAAGAAGCAACTAGTGGAGTTTCAAGTATTGAAAATATTAACTCATTTGCAACTACATTTTTGATTGTAACACTTATTATTGGTGGAGCTGTCTTATTTATAATCAATATGATAAATATTCGTGAAAGAAAATACGAAATAGGAGTTTTAAGAACAATCGGTATTAGTAAGTTTAAATTAACGATGCAATTTGTATCAGAACTTGTTATTGTTTCCATTGTTGCCCTTATACTTGGTGCAGGAATTGGGGCAGTAAGTTCTAAAGGAGTAAGTAACTCTTTACTTGCTAATGAAATAAACAGTAGTAATGAAAGAACTGAAGAAATTGGTAAAAACTTTGGTGGAGCTAATATGAATGGTGGAATGCCAGATCGTGGAAATAGAGGCGAAATGCGAGGTAAAGGTATGCCAGTTGTTCAAGCATACGATTCTATTGATGCCGTAGTAGATATTAAAGTTTTACTGGAATTACTTGGTATTGGACTTTCACTCGTCTTAGTAAGTTCTATTGCTTCAATGGTTAGTATTCAAAGATTTTCACCACTTACAATATTGAAAGAGAGGTCTTAATAATGGTAAATAAAGAAAAAAATACTTCTACAAAGAACATTATTTTAAGTATTAAAAATGCAAGTTATAGATATAGTGATGCCGAAGAAGATGATTATGCACTAAGAAATATTAGTTTTGACTTTGAAAGTGGAAAAATATATGCTATAAGAGGACGAAGTGGTACAGGAAAAACAACTTTATTATCTTTGATAAGTGGACTTGAAAGATGTACTGAAGGAGATATTATATTTGATGGCAAAAGTCTAAAAGATATGAATTTAGATAAATATCGTAATAGTGATATAGGTATTGTCTTCCAAAGTTATAATCTACTCCCTTTTATGACTGCTAGTGAAAATATAATTCTTTCTATGGATGCCAACGGTCTAAAAATTAAGAATAAAAAAGGAAAAGCAATCGAACTTATGGAAAAGGTTGGATTAAAAGAAATTTATGCCGATCGTAAAGTATTAAGATTATCAGGTGGAGAACAACAAAGAGTTGCTATTGCAAGAAGTTTATCTTATAATCCTAAAATGATAATTGCTGATGAACCAACAGGTAATCTTGATAAGCAAACAGAAGCCGATATTTTAGAAATATTTAAAAAATTAGCTCATGAAGAAAAGAAATGTGTTATTATTGTAACTCATTCTCAAAATGTATGTGATAATGTTGATGTAATATATGACTTGAAGAAAGTGGTAAGCAAATCTTAGCAAGCTCTATATGAGATTTGCTTTTTTGATATATCATTTAATGAAACAAAAGACAATTTGTATGAAATTTAAAATGGCTATAAATTAGCTTTTTTTTTATTCAAAATAGCATAATATATATTGACACAGTGTCATTATAGGTATATTATTATATTGACAGTGTGTCATTAGGAGGATACAAAAGATGGAAAAACGACTCGTTGATGAAAGAAAAGAAGAAGTTATTAATGCTTGTGAAAAACTCTATCAAAAGTTAGATTTTAAAGATATAAATATTAAGCTTATTGGTGAGCAAATAAGTGTTGGTCGAACTTCTATCTATAATTATTTTCAAACGAAAGAAGAAATATTTTTAGCCCTTCTCGAAAGAGAATATTTAAAGTGGAATGAAGACTTATCTAATCTTCTTCTAAAAAATGAAAAACTATCAAAAGCAGATTTTATAGAGAAAATTACGAATTCCCTTTTGAAAAGGAAAATTTTATTAAAACTTATTTCTATGAATATGTTTGAAATAGAAGCAAATAGTAGAGTTGAAAGCATTACTAATTTCAAATTAGCATTTAAAGAATCTATTTCTTTATTAGAACAATGCTTATGTAAATTCTTTAATGTCAAAGATGGTGAAGCCGAAGAAATTACCTTTACTATATTACCATTTTTAGTAGGAATTTATCCTTACACTTCTCTAACGGATAAAATGAAAGAAGCCATAAATAAAGCCAAGCTTGAATATAAATTTTATACTGATCAAGAAATGATAAAAATGGGATTAGAGAAGATACTAGGTGGTGTGAAATGAAAATAGTTGTTCTTGCTGGTAGTCCTCATAAAAATGGAACATCCAATACCTTAGTGAATGAATTGGTAAGAGGTGCTAAAGATACGGGAAAAGATGTCGAAGTGATTGATTTAGCACATACCGATATTCATCCTTGTATGGGATGTGATGCTTGTGGTATGAATGGTGATTGTGTTCAAAGAGATAAAGGAAATGAGATTTTAGATAAAATACTAGAATCTGATGCCATAATCTTTGCTTCTCCTGTTTATTATTACAATGTGAGTAGTCAGTTAAAAATGATGATTGATCGTTTTTATGCTAAAACAATGAAAAT
>CANQZC010000034.1 GCA_947628235.1 uncultured Bacilli bacterium
AGAACTAAAACAAATATATCAATTAATAATGGAAAAGTAAAGTTTCAATACCATTCAAGATGTCATAGAACTAAAACATTGAGTATCATTTAAAGTATACAAAGTCTGTTTCAATACCATTCAAGATGTCATAGAACTAAAACGAGTATGCTTTAGATATATTTAATCATATAGTTTCAATACCATTCAAGATGTCATAGAACTAAAACAATTAACATATTTGAAGCCAACTGGAACTTGTTTCAATACCATTCAAGATGTCATAGAACTAAAACTGGTTTATTTTCCTTTTTAATTTTTGCATTGTTTCAATACCATTCAAGATGTCATAGAACTAAAACTTGTAGTGTATTTAGATTCTGCTCCAGCTGGTTTCAATACCATTCAAGATGTCATAGAACTAAAACTGTTACCTTTGGTGCTACTTCAATTTCTGGGTTTCAATACCATTCAAGATGTCATAGAACTAAAACAATTAACATATTTGAAGCCAACTGGAACTTGTTTCAATACCATTCAAGATGTCATAGAACTAAAACTGGTTTATTTTCCTTTTTAATTTTTGCATTGTTTCAATACCATTCAAGATGTCATAGAACTAAAACTTGTAGTGTATTTAGATTCTGCTCCAGCTGGTTTCAATACCATTCAAGATGTCATAGAACTAAAACTGTTACCTTTGGTGCTACTTCAATTTCTGGGTTTCAATACCATTCAAGATGTCATAGAACTAAAACTAGATCTATCTTTGTGTGATTTAGATTTAAGTTTCAATACCATTCAAGATGTCATAGAACTAAAACCTCAAATACAGTTCTATGACAAATTAGCGTAATAGAGATAACTAATTTTGAATGGTAAAATTATATGACATCATATGTATATTATAGCACAAATTCATCTAGATTTTCATCTACTACTAGTTTTCTTTCTAATTCTAATCCAATACCATATGGTTGACTATCTAATAAAACAATTTTTATTTTATTATAAATCGCATATTTATAAAGTTCTAATAGTTCATCTTTACTTAAATATTGCTTTAAATTTACAAGAAAAATTACATCGTGAATTTTAAGTAATCGTTCTACATCTATTAACAAAAATAACTGATTTAAGATATCTTCCTGATGTTGAATAGAAACTTTCACCATTTTTAGTAGAGATTCAACATCAAAATTTTCTTGTATTGATAAAGGAAGATCAATATCTCCTAAAATTTTTTGTAAAGATTTATAAATTTTTTGATAAGATTTGGTTAATTCTTGTAATTGATCTTCTTCCATAGAAGATTCAATATACTTATATAATTCGTTTATTGTTTTTTTACTATCTATTTCAAGAGAAAAGTAATCACTTATAATTTGAATAGAAGGATTTATTTCTTTTCCCTCTTCACTATAAAATTGAAAGTCTTCTAATTTTTCTCCACTTTCTAATTGATAAATACCACTTACTAATCTATAAAATTGTTTCTTATTTTCAACTTCAATACTTTGAATGATATCGTCTGATATCATAATATCTTGTTCTATAAATGTAATTTTTAATTTCATAAAACAATCAACCTATCTTCATTATTAATAATCTTACTATTCGGTTCGCCTATAATATATTCTATCTGGGCATATTGCTTCTCAGTAACATTTAAAACTTGAATGATGCCTGTTTGAGGAGCATTTTTTCGAACTCTTTCAATTAATAATTGGCATTGTTGTGAGTTTAAAGTAATCTTAGAATATACAGATTCTTGAAGCATAATGAATCCTTCGTTCAATAAAAATTTTCTAAACTTTAAATAATTTCTTTTATCTTTCATGAAAATGTTTGGTAAATCAAAAAAGACTAATGTTCTCATAACTTTATCCCTCATAAATAATAAATTCCTTATACTCTGTTCCTTTCTCCATACAGTCTAATGTATTTTTGACATACAGTTTTAAAAGATCTTTTAATACATAATTCTTTCCACTGTATTTGTATTTACCGTTAAAGATATTTACAATATCTAATTTATAAGAAGTATCAAAATCTCTTCCTTGATTATAATAGACAAATGAATCGATAATCATTCGAAAAGGTTCCATCAAATCACACGAAAGATTAAATTCATTAAATTCATTCTTATGATGAATACCAAGTTGCGTTAAGTATCCATTATTAATTACTTCTTTATTGATAGTAGATAGCAAAACAGCATATCCATAATTTAGAGCAGCATTAATATTATCTCCGGAATTTCTTACAAAACTTTTTCCAAATAAAGAATTAAAATATACCTTTGCAGCATGTCCTTCACGATTGGTTTTATCCCCTACTTTTACCTCACTAATATAACTTCTAACTAAATCGTAATTTTCTTTCTTCATTTTATTTAAAACAATGGCTTGATTAGCTATTTTATTTTGAACTATTTTCATCCATAAATTTTCTTTTTTCGCATTTGTCCATTTCGATTGTTCTAAAATCTTCTTACTAGAATTGTGCCTTGAATAAAAACTTTTTAATTCCCCAAAAGGATTATGTTTATCATCACAAAAGATAATGTTAATCTTATTTTCAGACAATTCTTTTAAAAGATAAGCAGAAATAGATACAGAGATTGAATCTACAATAATGGTATCTATTTCTGATAAATGAATATACTTTTCATCCATATCTTGTTTAACTACTAGAAATCTATTTTTATAACTAATTCTAGATTGTTTGGTAATCACAACGGTTCTAAAACTCATATCTTCGTTCCCTTATACCAGTTACTGATTGATGAATAATAGTACCATTTTCAATAATTTTATCATGTTTTCTTCCAAAAACAGTAGAAGCACCTAAAAATTTTAAATTGGCATTAGTACTATTACATTTTAATAAATATAACATTTGAATAATTGTATTTTCCATAGTTTCCATATTTTCCTCTTCAATTACAGGAAAGAAAAGTTCTTTCATTTTTGGTACTAACTTCTGATAAAGAAGATATTCTTTTTCAATTTTAGAAATAAGAAGTTTAAGGAAATCTTTTAATTTTTGAGTATAGGTAACATCATCAATAATCTTCTTGCGGTGATTTAAAAGTCTACATAACATATATTTGTATTCTAATGATTCTGTCTTTGTTAATTGAAATTCTTTGGCATTGCAAACTTCTACTTTGCCACTAGCGCCTACTAAATAACAAATTTGATCTTTCCAATTTAATAAGGTATAAAAAGGTATTTTCTTTCCAACTAATTCAATGGAATCTTCTGCTTTTAAATCTAAAAGATTTCGGATATATTCTTTTGTTAAATTCTCATCTTTTTGAGATAAAACATACATAGGTAATCCTATCATTCTTTGTGAAGATTTGCCCTTTTTAGTATATTTTACTACCATGGCATAACTTGGGTTTGCTCTTGTATATCCTCCATAGAGTTTTACATCTAATCCTTTATGGAATGGGATGGTACCTACTCCTTTTTTAGAAGCATTTTGTTGATAAAACTCCCCTTCTCGAACTTCTGTTTTCTTACTTACTAAAATATCATTACGATATAGATGATCTGCTACGGTTTTTGTAAAATAATCAATATCTAACACCTCTCCTGTTTTCGCATTAAAATGAGGAAAATCAGAATCTATGCTATTGATAACATAACCATATCGCAATTCATCATATTTTTTTTCTTCCCATAATTTCTTACTAAGTTCTTTTAAATCTTCTAAAGTAACTTTTAAATTGCAGAAACTTTTATATTCTCCTAAGACAGCTGCTAAATAAGCATCATGGGCATGATGATAATCATTTAAATCACGGAATTTAAATAGTTCAAATTTTTCTCGATAATTATGTCCTAAAGAGGCAGGCATATAGTTAATTGTAGAATTTGGATAAAGTCCTTGCAAGATATTTGCAACATGTTTCGTAATTTGTCTTGTTTCAACAAGTTGACGATTAATGAATCCTTCTATATCTTCTTCTTTGAACTGTCTCCTCATTAAACGTCTAAATTTTTTATTAGAAATTAACTTCACATCTTCTAGATGTTTCCACCAACCTTCACATGAACTTTGCCATTTAGGGAAAAGTACTAGGTTAGCAGCCTTCTCTTGATTCTCTTTTTTTAGAACCAATGCCTTATTATCAATAGAATCATCTTTAACGGCCGTTCTTGGTAAGATATGATCTACTTCACAATCCTTTAATTGGTCAAGAGTAAGTCGAGTTCCTGAATATAGACTTTTTGACTCTTGGATGAAATATAAATATAGTTTCTCACTATTTTTTAACTCATCCTCACTGGTATTCTCTAACTCATGAGAAAGGCGTTGATAGTCATAAATAAAGTCTTTATTCGCAGTATATAATTTCTTTAAGTAATCTTTTCGACTATCTTTTCTTCCTTTCTTTTCGTCTCCTCGCTCAAATTCAATACTAATACTGCTAGGATCATAACCAATATAATCTGTTACTTCTTTTACAACCTGAAGTGCTTGCCAAATTCCTCTTTTCGTAGCTGGACTAGTAGTTAATTGTTCTACTAAAGTATAATTTAATTTAGTTTGTTCTAAAACCCCATTTTCTTTGGCAATCATATCTTGAAAACCATACTTCTCATCGTTTAAAATCTGCATGAAGTTATCTGATGTAGTCCACATCAAATCCATAATAGATTTATAGTTAGAATCTTCTGGATCAAAGTAGCGTAATTCTGTTAACAGTTTTTTAGAGAGATTACTCCAACCACTATAGCGTTTCTTTAAAATTTTAGGGATTACAGGAAGTAATGTTGGATATTCTGTTTCTAATTTTTTCTTTAAAATAGTCTTATCTTCAAAAATAGTAATCCAACGAATAATGGTTTCAGCATCTTCTTCTGTGAAACTAGTTCCTTTAAAGAATCCTTCAGGTCCATAAAAATCAATATACGAAGTAAGTGTATTGGCAAACTTTTCTTCTGCCGAATAACCAGTAATTTCAAAGTTTCCTCCATACATATCAAAATTGCGATTTTGATTTAGATATTCCTTAAATTTCTTATCCGTTAAAGTTCCTGGCGTTTTCCGGAAGAATTCATCTATAATCTCTTGTTGCATCTCTACCGTAAGGGAATGTCCATTGATACGAATTTGTTTTAATTCATTTAAAACTTTATATTCAGAATAAAGTAATGAGTTTGCAGGCATTGCTTTTTCTTTTAAAAGATAACTACAAGAACGCAACATCTTCGTAATAAATCTTTCTGCTGAAGCATCTTTATCAACTACTTCATCAAAATTATAAGGCGTAATTTTCACATTTTTTATTTTTCTTTTCATCCAAGCAAAAGGATGTTTCTCATCTTCAATAAGTGGTCCAACATAATATGGAATGCGGAAAGATAAAAGTTTGGATATTTTATAATCTTTTCCTATTTTTTCTAATAAAAATGGATAATACTTTCCTTGATTTTCAATCATTTTTTCTAATTCGGATAAGTTTAGTTGATATGGGAAGCTGCCGTTTTCTGTAGAAGTAATTCGTGGCATGTAATCTTCTTCTGTCATTCGTTCTTCTACTTTATGGAATAAGTTTTCTCCCCCATTAGCAATCAATGTATTTTTAACATCTTTTAAAATCTTCTCTAACTCTTTTACAAACTCATCTAATGTTATTTTATTATGTAAATATTGCTCATAAAGACGAAGTTCCTTATCTTTTTTACTAGTTCTAAAGACTTTGTGAAAAGCACTAGATTTCACGCATCCTTTCATAGGAGTATCTAAGGATAATAAGTCCTTTAAATCTTTTAAATCCTGTTTATGAATTTCGTATCTTTCCATCATTAGATGAGAAATACTAGTATCTTTTCTTCCCTTAAAAATATTCTTTAAATAAATCATTTCATAAAGAGATTTCATGGTTTCTAAAACAGAAATTTTATCTCCTAACAATTTATCTAGTTCTTCACCTTTATCTTCTAAAGAACTTCCATCTAAAGAAACTTCTACATCTTTTTGATCTTGTTCTAATTCTATATGGAAAAATTTCGCTACCGAAAACTTATTACCAACAACTGCCTTAGAGAATTCTGCAGCAAATTTTGGATATTCACCACTAAAATCTTTCAAATAAAGTTCTAATTTTTTTCTTCTATCTGACTTACTTTTTTCATCTAAAATTTCTTCTATAGAAGCAAAATCCATTTCTTCAGGAGATACTAAATCTTGACTGAGTTCATCACAACTTGAAAAAATTTCTTCAAAAGTATTTTCTAATTCACCTTCAATATCAATATTTTTTACATTGAAATCATTTTCTTCATGAAGAAAATTACCACGATATTTCACAATGTGGTGAAACGCTAAGTAAACTAGACGAATATCTTCTTTATCCTTTGATTCCATAATATGATTTCGTAAATGATAAATGGTTTTAAATTTATTTAAAATAAGTTTATCTTCTTTTGTTAATGGGTAGTGTTTATGTTTTTTATCTGTACTACGATAGAAAGATTCTTCTAACTTATCAAAAAAATGTGGATCTACTTTGTTTATTTCCTCTGCAAATATTTCGCGTAATAAAAGAATTCTTTCTTTTCTTCTATCCATTCTCCGACGAGTACTTCGATAGCTTCTTCTTTGTGCTGCTGTACTCGCATCATCGAAAAGACGAATTCCCCACAAGGCTTTATTTCCTTTTCTCATAACTTTATATGAATCTTTTAAAACAGCAGCCCATCCAACAGAATTCGTTCCAATATCTAGTCCAATATTATATTCTTTCATCTTGACAAACCTCCTTCAAATATGATACATTTATGGTGTCTTGATACC
>CANQZC010000035.1 GCA_947628235.1 uncultured Bacilli bacterium
GTTTCAAATTACATTTTAACAGATTTATCGCTTTATTTGTATATTTGAGGTCTCACATCAATTGTAACACTACATATTCTATAGGAGTAGAAATACTCCTTTTATTGACTTATTCTATCGGAATGTGTTAGAATAAATGCGCTATAAAGAAGAGAGGATTATTGTGATTTATTTACCACCCAAAGAGGTGTTTCAAAAACAATATGAAAGATATGCTACCAAATACCTTCATCTAATAAAAGGAAAATATGGAATGCTTTCTAGAGATATCGAAATTAAATTACCGCATGGAATTTCTATGATGAATGCTGTAGAAGGAGCTACTAGAGAAAGTGGCTTCTTTAATGAAAGTTACTACTTATCGGCAGCTTTAGAAGGATGTTTTCATGATATTGGTAGATTCTTACAATACTATGCAACCGGTACGCTAAAAGATGCTGATTCTGAAAAGATTATCCATTATAAAGATCATGGAAATTTAGGAAAGAGAATTCTTCTTACCAATCATCAAGAATTATTAAGAGAAATTCTTCCAATTCCATCCTCTTATGATAAAGTATTTACAGAAGTGATTGGTGAACATACGACTATCCGTAATCGAAACTACCAAATTCCTATTACAGAATTGACTAATCTTTTTCAAGAGTATTCCTTAGAAGAAATTTTAAAAGCAAAAGATCAAAACTTAAAAAATCAATTAATTGCTTTAAAATTAGCGATTCTACAAGAGATGGATTGTTTAGAGTTATTACAAAATATTATTAGTGGTGCTTGGATTCCTGTCGTTAGTTCTGATCCAAGTCAATTTGCCGATGCTGAGGTTTGGGATGATTTCATAAACTTTCGCTATATTCATATCAAAAAATATCGGCTACAAGATCGATGGACAGCAAACAATGGTTTCTTACTACGATATGGACTTTTAATGAGACAGATGAGTCTTGTTTGTACCTTAAAAGAATTTGAACATTCAAAAGGATTTGATAAGATATGGAAAAGAGCAGGGGAGAATACAGTAGATGAGGAAGGATATCCATCTAGTATCAATGACCCTTATCTTTTAAAGGCCCAAGAATATGTTCAATTAGCAGTCCAAAATTTAATAAAAACGAGTCCTGATGGAGTATTAATTACACCAGAATCTAGAGAAAAAGCAAAAGTATTAACGAAACAAGAGTGGGGGAAGCTATAAAAGCTTCTTTTTTTGGGAATGAAAGAAAAAAGAATGACATAAGTTCTAATAGAGAAGGGGAATGGTATGAATATACAAGCACTATGCCTTACTTTTCTAGCAGGAATTTCTACGATATTAGGATATTTTGTAATTGGAAAAAAATGGCAAGATCAAATGATTCCTTGCTCTTTAGGATTTTCTGTTGGGGTAATGTTATTTGTTTCTTTCTTTGATTTATTACCAACCTCTTTAGGATATTTTAAAAGTACTTATATCGCTGGATTTCATATTTTATTTTGTCTTTTATTTTTCTTTTTAGGAGTTCTTTTATCTGTTTTTATGAAGGAAGGTATTCACTCTCATTCTTCCTATGATTCCCTTTATCAAATTGGTTTTTTATCGATGTTAGCGCTCATGCTACATAATATTCCAGAAGGAATTATTACCTATTTAACAACAACAATAGAATATCGAACAGGTCTTCTTCTGACGATTTCTATTGCCTGTCATAATATCCCGGAAGGAATCTGTATTGCTGTTCCTATCTACTATTCTACGAAAAGTAAAAAACAAGCCTTTAAAATGGTCTTACTATCGGCATTATCAGAACCTATTGGGGCTCTTTTCGCTGCTTTTTTCCTAAAGGATAAGATTACTGGTCAATTTCTTGGAATGTTACTAGCTATGGTAGCAGGAATTATGACTTCGCTTGTCTTCTTTGATATCTTACCAGAATCTCTTTCTTACTCTAAAAAGCATACCATTCTATTTCTTTTCCTAGGTATTCTTACCATCCTTATCTCACATTTACTATTTTAAAAGAATATGGTAAAATGAAACTATGAATGAAGTATGGAATCAAAAGACTTATCAATTATTTATGGAAAAACTTTCTTCCTATCAAGATTTAAAGTATCGTGATTTTCAAGCCAATTTAGGGATTTCCAAAGTAACTATGATTGGTGTTCGAACACCTATTTTAGTATCTCTTGCCAAAGAAATCACGAAAGGGGACTATACCTCTTTTCTAGCCCTAAATACTCATCAAACCTATGAGGAAAAACTTCTCCATGGGCTAGTCATTGGTCAATTAAAAGGGGATTTTGAAGAGAGTAGAAAACTCTTTTTAGAATTTTTACCTTATATTGATAATTGGGCTATTTGTGATCTTACCGTAAGTCATCTATCAATTTGGAAAAAACATCTCCAAGATGGATGGAAAACAGTAAAGAAACTAGTACATTCTAAAAATCCTTGGGAAGAAAGGGTAGGGTATGTTCTACTTCTTACTTATTATATCAAAGAAGAATATATAGATGAAATATTCTCCTTATTAGAACTACATTCCCATACAGAAGAATATTATGTAAAAATGGCAATGGCCTGGTTATTATCTATTTGTTATATAAAAGAAAAAGAAAAAACCATTTTCTATTTGCAGAATAATTCTTTAAGTCCTTGGATTCAAAATAAAGCCATTCAGAAAATAAGAGAATCTACTAGAATTTCCAAAGAAGAGAAAGAAGGAGTATTACAATGGAAAAAGTAATCGAAAAATATCAATATCATCCAGAAGGAACATGCTCTAGTGAAATGAACTTTGAAATAGAAGACAATAAAATACTATCTTTAGAGATAGTGGGAGGATGTCCTGGAAATACCTTAGGAGTATCTAAATTGTGTGTAGGAAGAACAGTAGATGAAGTAATTGAACTACTCCATGGTATTCCTTGTCGTAACCGAGGTACTTCTTGTCCTGATCAGATTGCTAAAGCCCTCATTAAATATAAGGAACAAAGATAAAAATGACCGAAGAATATTTTCTAATGAATTTATTCTTCGGTTTTTTATAAATAGGGATATCATTATATGAAATAAAAAATTACCGATTGGTAATTCTATATAATACAGTATCTATATAAATAGAAGATAAGGATGGAAAAATATTAACCATAAGAAGTTAACATAATATACATTATAGGAATTAAATGTTTCTTTTAAGAATTCCTATAAATATGCTTATCTAAGTACTTTTTTCACTCTCATTTATTATCTATTCTACTTATTATTACTTATTTAATATATATTTATGATAATTATCTTACAATTTTAAAATGAACTTATCAATTATATATTTTCAATTATTTTTTCATTTTTCTATTTAAAGTATATTTTTTCTATTCTCTATTTTGCAATCCAGATGATTAATCTATCACTTTTTCGTTTCTCGATGCAAATTAGAAAACATCCTTTTCCCCTCTTTTCATCAAGATTTTAGAAAAGGGGACTTATTCCTTTTTTTGTATCTAGATGATTGATTATTCATCTTTTTATATCTCGATGCAATCTAGAACATTCTTATTCTGCTTTTATGAGATAAAATCCTTTAGAATAGGTAAATGATAGGATGATTCATAAAAGTGTCTTAAAATGGGTTTAAATACTAAAAAAGCAGGTATCTCCCCTACTTTTTAACATCTAGAAAAGAGGGGACTAATTTCCAACTTTTCTAGATTGAATTTCAGCAATTTTTTCAAATACTTCAGAAGCATTATGTTCATTAATTTCTGTATATCCTAACTCTTTTAAAGCTTGTACTTTAATATTATTAAGTTCTAGTGTTCTACTTAACTTATCTTCCATTTTTTGTTCAATTTGATTGATAAATCTCTTATGACATTCAGCTAATTTTGTCTTAGAAGCACCGCCACTATTATATAGTACAAATGCAGAATACATGATACTCTCAAAAACAAACTGTTCTTCTTCATTAAAAGCAAATTCTAAAGGTTTTACAAATCCAGTTTCCTTTGCTACATATCCTAGAATATATTTCAATTCTTTAGAAGAATCCATAGATTGTATGAAATGATATAGATATTTCATAGCCGCATAGTTTTTAGGATCTTTATCATCTTCTAGTTTCTCTTTAATTAAATCAATGATACTAACCATCAATTCTTTTTCTTTCTTTCCTAATCCAGAAAAAATAGAACCAGCATCTACAGCATCTAACATGGTTGGTGCATCATTACACATTGCATTTAATCTAGTTTCTACAGCCGTTATATAATCTGTATCTACCTTAATAGAATCTAATTCATCAGCAGACTTAATCCCTAATAAATTTAATAATAATACTTTTTTGTCCTTTGGCCATTTATTAATATCATCTAAATCTAGATAATTATAGATCATTTGTCTAGAAACACCTAAAAATTTTGCTAATTTTACCTTTGAAATACCTAATTCATGTAGGATATCATTCAATCTGTCCATATCTCATACCCTCCTATTATCATTATATCACGGTTATGTCAATTGTCAAGTGTAAAGAAAGAGTTAACTCCCCTACTTTTTTTACATTTCTATTTATTTTGAAGTTCTAAGTCTACATTTACGATTTTAATACTAATTTTTTTATAGTATCTTAGTTCCTTCATAACCTGTTGTTGGATCCTTTTTGCTTTCTTTAAAGTACAATTTTTATCAAAAGTAATCACTAAATGAGCCTTATAATATCTTCCATACTTAATAAGTTCTACCTTAGAGATAAAAGCATCATCTGTTACTCTAGTCATTTCTTTCTTAATATCTTCCACTAACTCTGGAGTAACATCTACTTCTCCTAATAAATTTAAAATATTGTTTTTAAGGAGATGAAAAGCTGTTTTAAAGATTAAAACACAAATAAGAAGACTCGCTACCATATCACTATATTTTAAGATTGGTAACTTATCACTTACCGTTAATAAAAGAATAACCACTCCAATAAATAAAGAAGAAATCACATCCAATCTAGATTCTTCAATATTATCCTCCACAATGGGACTTTTTAAAGTTCTATTTTTCTTCTTCATAAGCGCTACTGCAAAAGCTTTCATTAAAATAGAAGCTAGAACAAAAAGTAATGTATAAAGAGGAGGAATCATATCGTTTTTTTCAAAACTATGAACTAATAAGAAACCACCTACTAAAAACATCAATACCCCAATAAAAAGATTCGTAATATATTCTACTCTACCAAATCCATAAGGATGATACTTTGTAGGACGTTTTTTTGCTAATTTAGCGCCTATTAAGGCAATCATATCTGTAATGGAATCACTAAATGTATAAATACTATCTGTAAGAAGTGCATTTACATGAAATAATACACCACCAATTAACTTAATAATCCCAATTAATATATTAAATAATGAGGTAAAGATCAGTAAATTTCTTTCTTCCTTCATAATACCCACCCTACTATCTATATTTCTATTGTATCATAAAATGAATGGAAAAGTTTACTAGGATGGCAAAAAAACCGTAAAAATCAATATCCATGTGAATTGTATTTTATATTCTCTTTGATATAATAGTATTTGGTGAGTTGTCACGGACCGAAGGGACTAAGGAGCTCACCACTTTTTTATCGATATTTACTTTTATCCAAATTAAAAGAAGCGCTTTCTACCTCTTTTGTATCTCGTGTATTTTCTCTAATATTTCTGGTTCCTCTAGTTTCTCTATATCCTGTTGTTTCATCCAATCTAGTAGTTGCTGTGCTTCCTCTGGAGTATCCAACAAATTCAGAATTGATAATGTCTTTCTTTTTGGAAATTTTTCCTTCATTATATCTACTAGTCCCCTGATTATATCCTTCATTTACGACCTCCTCTATTTCAGAATTAATATTTCGATGCTAAATAAAGTACCGCAGAAGTAAAAGTTGATATTATATTTTCTCTTATTTAATGAAGAAAATTTGACATAATGCACATAATGTTATACAATGCGGTTATATGAAGGTGTCTTTACCCGTTGGGTGATAGGCACCTTCATTTTTTGTGTCATAGAACTAAAACTATCCCATAGATGATATCTGCGATTCTTTAGTTTCAATACTATTCAAGATGTCATAGAACTAAAACTCTAGAAGCCATCTAATACATAGCAGTAATGTTTCAATACCATTCAAGATGTCATAGAACTAAAACGACAGAGTCGTCATCTAACATACTTACATAGTTTCAAT
>CANQZC010000036.1 GCA_947628235.1 uncultured Bacilli bacterium
GTATCAAACTTATGTCTTTTTATAAAATAAAATAGTGTCAGTGATTTTTCTCACCAACACTATTTATAATACAACCACATATCATTGTGATATGTCTCTTTTTAAAATAATCCAGTAATAATTCCTTTCCTATCAATATCCATCTTTTCATAAGCAGGAGTTTTAGAAAGACCAGGCATTGTCATAATACTACCCATATAAGCAACAATGAAACCGGCTCCAGAACATAACTTTACATCACGAACAGTAACAGCAAAATCTTTTGGATGACCTAGTTTCTTTGGATCATCGGATAAAGAATACTGTGTTTTAGCAATACAAACTGGTAAATTCTGAACTCCTAATTTTTCTATTTTACGAAGACTTTCTTTCGCGTCTTCAGAATAAATAACTTCTTTTGCTCGATAAATTTCTTTTGCTACTTTCTCAATTTTGGTAGTAGTAGAATCACTTAATTGATAAATTGGTTGGAAAGTACTTTCTTCTTCTAAAAGAGATAAGATTTTTTTCACTAAATCGATAGAACCTTTTCCACCTTTTTCGAAGGCTTTAGATACTTCTACTGGGACACCTAACTGTTCTACATGCTTTTTTACAAAATTGATTTCTTTTTTCGTATCTTTATAAAAGTGATTAATGCAGACAATAACATGATTACAAATCTTCTTCATGTTTTCAATGTGAACATCTAAGTTTTCAATTCCTTTTTCTAGGTAATCTAGATGTTCTTCCCCTAACTCCTCTTTTGGACAATATCCGTTATGCTTCATGCTTCGGATGGTAACATTAACAACAATCGCATCAGGTTTTAAATTTCCTAATTGACATTTTAAGTCTAAAAACTTTTCAGCTCCTAAATCACTACCAAAACCAGCTTCTGTAACGACATAATCCGCTAAACTTAACGATAATTTTGTAGCAATCATAGAGTTACATCCATGAGCAATATTGGCAAAAGGACCACCATGAATAATAGCTGGATTTCCTTCTAGTGTCTGAACTAAATTTGGTTTAATAGCATCTTTTAAAAGAAGAGTAAGCGCTCCTGCAATCTTTAAATCTTTCGCATAGACAGGACTTCCTTTTTGGTTATACGCAATGAGAATATTTCCTAATCTTTTTTTCAAATCGTCTAAATCTTTTGCTAGACAGAAAATTGCCATAATTTCAGAAGCAACTGTAATGACAAAAGAATCTTCTCTTTCAAAATTATTTTTTCCTTGCCCAATCGTAATGTTTCTTAAAGATCTATCATTCATATCCATAGCGCGTGGGAAACGGATTGTTTTTGGATCAATAGCTAATTCATTTCCTTGAAAAAGATGATTATCGATGGCAGCACATAGTAAGTTATTACAAGCCGTAATTGCGTGGATATCTCCGGTAAAATGAAGATTGATATCCTCCATAGGAACAACTTGTGCATATCCTCCTCCCGTAGCGCCACCTTTCATTCCAAAAACAGGTCCTAAAGAAGGTTCTCTTAAAGTGACTAAGGTCTTCTTTTTTAATCTCCAAAGAGCATCTGCAATACCAATACTCATCGTTGTTTTACCTTCTCCATAAGGAGTCGGATTGGTAGAAGTGACAAGAATTAATTTTCCCTTTCCCTCTCTTTTGGTATGAATATTTAGCTTTGCTTTATTCGCCCCGTAATACTCTAATTCATCTTTTTGAATTCCTATTTTTTTTGCTACTTTTTCTAAAGGAAGTAGTTTTGCCTCTTGGGCAATTTCGATATCTGTTTTCATATTCTCACCTCTTCTAAATTATAACATACGCCATCTTCTTAACACAACCATTCATTTTTTTAAAATGGATAAATCCATGATGCTTTTTTTGAAGAAATGCAATTTTTTCTTTACTTTAATTCAACTTTTACTTATAATAAAGCGTGAAAAGTGTGGTGAGGTAAATGGGAAAACTAGTAGAGATAGCAAATTTATCTTTCTCTTACAACGGAAAACTTCTGTTCGATAAGTTAGATTTAGAGTTCACAGAAGGAAATTTCTATACTTTAGTAGGTCCGACTGGTTCTGGAAAAACAACGCTTCTTCGTATTTTAGTTGGTTTAGAACCCACCCACGACTATATCAAAGTAGATGGCGATTTTTTAAATCCTAAGAACATGGAAAAAATTCGTTCCAAAGTGCGATTCGTTAGTGAATCTTCTAGAACCGAATTTGTGACGAATCAGGTTTCTCAGGAATTAGAATTTGAATTAAAAAGAAGAAACGCTAACCACATTTTAGAGACCATTTTAGAGTTTGCTAAAAAATATGAAATAGAAGATTTATTACCGCGGAAAATATCGGAATTAAGTAGAGGAGAACAACAAATTGTTGCGTTTTTAACAGCGATTATCACATCTCCTAAATTACTCCTTTTAGATAATGCATTTACAGAAGTGGAAACTAGTCGCAAGAATCATTTATTAGAAATATATAAAAAAGAACAAAAAGGAGAAGTAACAATTGTGGAGACGGCTTCCTCTTTAAGTGAAGCTCCTATGAGTAAAGAGATTCTTCTTTTAGATAATGGAAAAATTCTTTTTCAAGACAAAATGAAAAACTTAGTTGCCCATGAAAAGGAATTAGAAAAACATCATATCGAGTTACCATTTAGTTTAGATTTATCTCTTAAACTACGATATTATGATCGCATCCAAGAAGTAGAGATGGATTCTAGAAAGTTGGTGGATTATCTATGGAAATAAAATTTCAAAATCTTTTTTATATGTTTCCAAACCAAACCATTTTTAATTCTCTCAATGTTACTATTCCGTCTGGCAAAATTACTTGTTTATTAGGAAAGAATGGTAGTGGAAAATCTATTTTTGTCAATTTATTACGATTGATTCGACTTCCTAAAAAAGGCTCTATTTTCGTAGGAGATTATGAGATTACAAGTAGAGGAATGCTCCAAAATGTGCTAGAGTATGAAAATCAAATTGGATATGTTTCTTCTTTCCCAGAAGAAAATTATTCTTATGATACTGTTTTAAAGGAGTTTTTAGCGCAATTAGAAAAATTTCATTATAATCCTGCTAAAAGAAGAAAACACATAGAAGATGCTCTCGAGATTGTAGGACTTAGTTTAGATTATTTATACCGAGATCCTTTTTCTTTAAGTAGTGGCGAGATGAGACTTGTTTCACTAGCCATTGCTCTTTCTCACAATCCCAAGGTTTTAATTTTGGAAAATCCTACCATTGGGTTAGATAAAGAAAGAAAAAGAACAGTTATCAATTTACTTATGCGACTAAAGTCACGCTACAAGAAAACAATCCTTATCGTGAGTCAGGATATGAATTTTATCAATGAGATAGCAGATACGATTGTCATTTTAAAAGATGGAAAAGTATGGAAACAAGGGGCGAAAAAGGAGATATTTGCTGCTTCTAAGGGGTTAGTCAAAGAAGGATTTTCTTTGCCAGATATGGTATCTTTTAGAGAACTTGCATTAGATAAAAAGAAAATTCGGTTGGGATATCAATCGGATGTAAATGATTTGGTAAAGGATATTTTAAGACAAGAATAGGGGGAATTTATGAAATATTTAATAACATTTTCCTATGATGGATCAAAATATAAAGGGTATCAAAAGCAGCCTCGCTTAAAGACTGTTCAAAGTGAAGTAGAAAAAGTACTAACAAAAATGAATAGTGAAAAAAAAGTATCCATTTCTGCTTCTGGAAGAACGGATGCCGGCGTACATGCTATTCGTCAGAAGGCCCACTTTGAATTGGAAAAAGAGTGGGACTTAGACCGTTTAAAAATGAGCATGAATAAACTATTGCCAAAAGATATTCATGTTAGTAAAGTGGAACTAGTAGAGGATGACTTTCATGCCCGTTTTTCTGCTACTGCGAAAGAATACCATTACGAAATAAATATGGGAGAATATAATCCTATTGAGGTTGATTATGTATATCAATATAATGCCCCTCTAAATTTAGCCGAAATGGAACGTGCTTTAAAATATATAGAAGGGACGCACAATTTCAAATCTTTTACAAAAGTAGATGAAGAAAAAGAAACCTATGTGAGGACAATTTATTCTGCAGACCTTATTCGCGATAGAGGGGACATTAATCGTTTTACTATTGTTCTCGTAGGATCTGGATTTATGCGATATATGGTAAGAAATATTGTTGGATTTCTCATTGAAATCGGCGAGGGAAAAAGAAAAAGTAAAGACATTTTAACCGTTCTTAAAAAAGAAGATCGTCAGGAGGCCGGAAAAACGGCACCTGCTAATGGACTTTATTTATATGATGTATTTTATAAGTAAACTAGGAAAATAAGCATAGCTTGTTTTCTTTTTGTATAAAATATGGTATGAAGAATGCGATTCGATATTATTATGAATTAGAAGTAAATGATTTGGAATTTATCGATGGAAAATATTTTTTTGACAATTATTTTTTAGTAGAAGTGGATTCTAGTATCGATCTTTCTCTTTATGAATACTTAAAACAGTGGCATTTTCCTATGTACGAAATTCTTCCTAATAAGGAAAACAACTATTTAACACCAATCGATAAAAAAACATACATGCTTTTAAAAATTACAAAGATGCAGGATGTAAATTATGAAATACTGGAGCAATTCACATGGATTTTGGCAGAAAAAAAGGAATTACCATGGCACGAATTATGGATGAAAAAAGTGGATTCCTATGAGAAGTATATCGAACTTTCTAGTAGTGCTCTTCTCCGTTCTAGTTTTTTCTATTATGAGGGACTTGCCGAAAATGCAATTTCTTTTTATCGCCAAATTAAACACGAGGAACCACTTTATCTTTCTCATAAACGAATGAATAGTGATTTTGATTATTGGAATCCCCTAAATTTTACTTTAGACTATCGTGCTAGGGATATTGCAGAGTATACAAAACGGAGATTTTTTGAAGGAAAATTTCAAATACAAGACCTTTTTCTTTATTTTCGAAGAATGCATTTTACCAAAGAAGAATATCTTCTTTTTTATGCTAGAATGCTATTTCCTTCCTATTATTTTGACTGCTATGATGCCATCATGATGGGAAAAGAGGACTGCTGCTTGGAATGCTATTTTGAAAAACGAGAGGCCTATGAGGAACTACTAAAAACACTTTATTATCAGTTTCTTCCTTATGTTTTTTTACCCAAAATAGATTGGCTAATAGATTCCTAAAAAATGACAAATAAAAAATTGGCAATGGCTACCAATTCTTTCTAATTACATATCATCTAAATCTAAATCGTATGGCCCAACATTTACTACAGTTGTTACTTCAGGAATTTCTTCTTGAATGGCGGCCTCAATTCCATCTTTGAGAGTGAAATCTATCATGCCGCAATTGGCACAAGCCCCCATCATTCGAATATATACTACATTGTTTTCATACTTTATGAATTCTAGGTCACCACCATCACCTGCTAAAAAGGGCCGTAATTTATCTAGAATCTCTTGAATTTTATCTTCTGTACTCATCGTCTCACCGATTGTTATTATAATAGAAACTTCTAGGAAAGTAAAGGCTTTTTTTATTTTTTTACATGTGATATAATGACATTGGTGGTTGGGATGACAAAATATAAAAAGGGAAAGATCATTCGTGGTACCGTTACAGGAATTGAATCCTATGGAGTATTTGTTTCGTGTGACGAATATTATAGCGGTTTAATTCATATTTCAGAAATCTCGCATAGTTTTGTAAAAAATATTACAGACTATGTAAATGTAGGCGATGTCATTAATGTAGAAATCCTAGAAGTAGATGAAAATTTAGGACAGTTGAAACTTAGTATTAAGAACATAGATTATAAAAAACAGAACGTTGCTAGACGTCAAAAAATTAAGGAGACAAGTCTCGGTTTTTCTACCTTGGCATATCACTTACCAAAATGGGTAGAAGAGGGCGTTAAAAAAATAAAAAATCCTGCGAATAGTATTGACAAATAATGGCTGCTATGATATATTTTATACTGTCAATGTTTTTTTCCGGGCGATTAGCTCAGTTGGTTAGAGCACCTGCCTTACAA
>CANQZC010000037.1 GCA_947628235.1 uncultured Bacilli bacterium
CATAAGGGACAAAATGCTAGAACTGGTGGAGGAGTAAGACCTGGATTTGAAGGTGGACAATTACCTTTATTCAGACGTTTACCAAAGAGAGGATTCTCTAACGCACCATTTAAAATTGAATATGCTACTATCAATGTAAGTGATTTAGAAAAATTTGAAGATGGAGCTGTTGTTACTCCAGAATTATTAAAAGAAATGGGAATCGTTAAAAAACAATTAGACGGTATTAAAGTTTTAGGAAATGGAGAATTAACTAAAAAGATTACTGTAAAAGCAAATAGATTCTCAAAAACTGCTGTTGAAAAAATAGAAAAATTAGGTGGAAAAGCAGAGGTGATTTAATATGTTTGCAACTGTAAAGCAAATATTTAATTCCAAAAATAGAGATATTCAAAAGAAGATCCTATTTACATTTGCTGTTTTATTCATCTTTAAAATAGGAACGACAATCACCGTACCTGGAGTTACTCTAGATACGAATAAATTAGGGTTCCTAGAAATTGTAAACGCAATGAGTGGGGGAGCTTTTGAAAAAGCCTCAATATTTGCCTTAGGTGTTATGCCATATATTACAGCATCTATCGTTATTCAACTTTTATCTATGGACATTGTTCCTTATTTATCAGAGTTGAGTAAACAAGGTGGTGTAGGTAGAAACAAACTAAATCAAATAACGAGAATTACAGGTATTGTACTTGCCTTTATCCAAGGATATATGTATTCTTTCTCTTATATTAAGGGTGGAAATCCAATGGATTATATGCTTTATTCTTTAGTTATCACAGCAGGTACAGCCTTATTACTTTGGTTGGGTGATCAAATTACTCAAAAAGGAATTGGTAATGGTACTTCTATGATTATCATGGCAGGTATTATTACAACTTTACCATCTATGTTCTCAGGACTTTGGTCTGAGTTAATTACACATGGTAATGGATTTATGGGAATTTTAACATTTGTATTATTTGTTGTTGTATTCTTAGGAATCATTGTTGGAGTTATTTTTGAGGAATGTGCTGAAAGAAGAATTCCAATTCAATATGCCAATAAATCTACTAGTATGTTAGGAAAACAAAATTATATCCCATTTAAATTAAATAGTGCTGGTGTTATGCCTGTTATCTTTGCATCAGCATTAATCTCTATTCCACAAATTATTGCAAGTTTTGTAAGAAACGCGAACTTTTCATTGTTTATTACAAAGTATGTAACTTATGAATCTGTAACAGGATTTACAGCGTATATTATATTCATTATTTTCTTTGCATATCTTTATACTTTTATGCAAATGAAACCAAGTGAACTTGCAGATAATTTAAATAAGAATGGTGGATATATTCCAGGTGTTAGGCCAGGAAAAGAAACAGAAGAATACATTAAGAAAGTATTAAAGAGAATAACCATTGTTGGTGCTTGCTTTTTAGCAGTACTTGCCGCACTTCCTATTCTATTTAGTAAGTTCTCAACTCTACAAACAAGTATTACCATTAGTGGTACTGGATTATTGATTGTTGTTGGTGTTATGCTTGAAACTTATAAACAATTAGAGAGTCAATTAGTTAGTAGAACTTATGTTAAAGGAAGAAAAGGGAGAAGAAGATAATGAAGAACGTTATACTATTAGCGGTTCAAGGGGCAGGAAAAGGTTCGCTTGCGCAAGTCCTAAAATCTAAGTATGGATATGTGAATATTTCTATGGGTGAGGTTCTTAGAAATGCTCGTAATGATGGTTCTAAAAGAGCTGAAATCATTGCTGAGTATCAAGATAAAGGAATGTTAGTTCCATTCGAAATTACGATGGAATTAATGAAAGAAAGAATCTCTCAACCAGATTGTGAAAATGGATATATCTTAGATGGATTTCCTAGGGATTTAGCGCAAGCTGAAGCTTATGATAAAATTCTTAATGATCTTCAAAAAGATATTGGAGTAGTAATTCATTTAACTATTCCAGAAGAACTTATCTACGAGAGAATCTCTGGTCGTAGAACTTGTCGGAATTGTGGAAAAGTTTATAACATTTATTCTGAAAAGTTTATGCCAAAAGAAGAAGGAATCTGTGATGATTGTCATGGAGAACTTTACCAGAGAAGTGATGATACAGAAGAAGCAATTCAAAAGAGAGTAGAAACTTATTTCCGTGTAACCGCACCACTTATTGACTATTATAAAGAAAAAGGTGTATTACATGAGGTTCCTTCTATCGATATTGATGAAACTGTAGAAGCAGTAGAAAAGATCTTAGGAGATCAAAATGATTAGTATTAAATCCCCCAGAGAAATCGAACTTATGCGTATTGCTGGTGAGATTGTTGGGGATACACATAAATATTTGATTCCTTATTTAAAACCAGGAATTTCGACACAAGAAATTGATAATCTTGCAAGAGATTACATTATTAGTCGTGGTGCTACGCCTTCTTGTTATCATTATGAAGGCTACCCTGCTAATATTTGTATTTCCATTAATGAAGAAGTTGTTCATGGAATTGCTAGTAAAAGAAAGCTAAAAGAAGGAGATATTGTCACATTAGATATCTGTGCTTGCTATCAAGGATATCATGGCGATTCTGCTTGGTCTTATCCAGTCGGAAAAATTAGTGAAGAAAAAGAATATCTTCTCAAACATACTGAACAAGCCTTATATAAAGGTTTAGAAGTTATCAAAGAAGGTGCTCGTGTTGGAGATATTGGTGAGGCAGTAGAAACTTATGCCTTAGAACATCATTTAGGTGTAGTAAAAGAATTAGTGGGTCATGGAGTAGGAAATCATCTCCATGAAGATCCAGAAGTTCCAAATTATGGAAAAAAGAATACGGGCCCAGTCTTAAAAGCCGGAATGGTAATTGCTGTAGAACCTATGCTAAACTTAGGGACAGCGGATGTCTATTTACTGGATGATGATTGGACAGTAGTAACCGCTGATGGAGAACCATCAGCTCACTTTGAACATACAATATTAGTTACAAAAGAAGGATATACAATATTGACGAAGAGGTGATAAAATGGCAAAGCAAGATGTTATCGAGATGGAAGGGAAAGTACTAGAAGTACTTCCTGGCTACTATTTTAAAGTAGAATTAGCGAATAAACATGTTATTACGGCACATGTATCAGGTAAAATGCGAATGAACATGATTCGTATTTTAGCTGGAGATACGGTAACGGTTGAGTTATCAACATACGATTTATCACATGGTCGTATTATTTATCGAAAATAGGAGGGATTTTATGAAAGTTAGAGCATCAGTAAAACCAATGTGTGAAAAATGCAAAGTTATTAAGCGTAAAGGTACGGTTAGGGTTGTTTGTTCAAACCCTAAACATAAACAAAGACAAGGTTAATAGGAGGTTTTTATGGCACGTATTAAAGGTGTAGATATACCAAATAATAAAAGAATTGAAATAGCATTAACTTATATCTATGGAATCGGTAGAAGCTTATCTAATAAAATTTTAGCAGATGCTAAAGTAGATATTAATAAAAGAGCTGGAGACCTTTCTATCGATGAATTAAATGCTATTCGTGACGAAGTTAATAAATATATGACAGAAGGAGATTTACGTCGTGAAGTAAATATGAACATCAAGACAAAGATGGAAATCAATTCTTACCAAGGAACTCGTCATAAAAAAGGATT
>CANQZC010000038.1 GCA_947628235.1 uncultured Bacilli bacterium
CTGATAAAAAAGGCAAGAAAATTAGAGTAGCAAAAAAATCTAATGAGAGCCTTGATTAATTGGAAGGAGGGTATATATGAACCGCCTAAAAGAAAAATACGATAAAGAGATCGTATCTAGTTTAATGGAAAAATACAAATATAAAAGTGTTATGGAAGTACCAAAGTTAGAAAAAATCGTAGTGAACATGGGTTGCGGAGATGCTACTAGTAATTCCAAATTATTAGAGGCAGCAATGCAAGACTTAGAGATTATTACAGGTCAAAAACCAGTCGCTACCAAAGCAAAAAAATCTATTGCTGGATTCAAATTAAGAGAGGGTCAGGCAATTGGATGTAAGGTAACTTTACGTGGGGAAAATATGTATAACTTCTTAGATAAATTAATTAGTATTACACTTCCACGTGTAAGAGACTTTAGAGGTATATCTAATAAAGCATTTGATGGTAGAGGAAACTATACATTAGGTCTTACAGAACAACTTATTTTCTCAGAAATTGAGTATGATAATGTTGTGAAAGTTCGTGGTATGGATATTGTTTTTGTTACAACAGCAAAGACCAATGAAGAAGCACATGATCTCTTAAAAGGTTTCGGTATGCCATTTAAGAAATAAAACTTAGGAGGAAATTTATGGCTAAGAGAAGTTTAATAGTAAAAGCTAGTCGTGAACCAAAATTTGAAGTACGTAGATATACTCGTTGTTCTCGTTGTGGAAGACCACACGCAGTACTTAAGAAATACGGAATTTGTAGAATTTGTTTTCGTGAACTAGCTTACAAAGGACAAATCCCAGGAATGAAAAAATCTAGTTGGTAAAAGGAGGGAAGTATATGGTAACAGATCCAATCGCAGATATGCTTACAAGAATTCGTAATGCAAATCAAATGCGTGATAAAGAAGTAGAAATGCCTGCTTCAAAGATGAAAGTAGAAATTGCTAGAATATTAAAAGAAGAAGGTTTTATCGTTGACTATAAAGTTAAGAAAAACAATGTTCAAGATATTCTTGTATTATCACTTAAATATAGTGAAAATAAAGAGCGCGTTATTTCTGGATTAAAGAGAATTTCTAAACCAGGATTACGTGCTTATGTAAAAGCTGAAGAAGTTCCAAAAGTATTGAACGGACTTGGTATCGCTATTATATCTACCTCAAAAGGTGTGATGACTGATAGAGATGCTAGAAAACAATCACTTGGTGGAGAAGTTTTAGCTTATATTTGGTAGAAAGGATGATTTTATGAGTCGTGTTGGAAATAGAAAATTATTAATCCCAGCCGGTGTAACTGTTTCTGTTGATGGCAATCAAGTTACAGTAAAGGGTCCTAAAGGAGAACTTTCTACTGAAATTAATGAACATATTCATGTTGAAATCGCAGAATCTGAGTTAACATTAACTAGAGATAATGATAATTATAAACCATATCATGGAACTGCTAACGCTAATATCAAAAATATGATTGTTGGTGTTACAGAAGGTTTTGAAAAGAAATTAGAGTGTGTTGGTGTAGGATACCGTTTCCAATTAAAGGGAAATGAACTTATTATCACTGCTGGACACTCTCATCCATGGACACCTGAAATACCAGAAGGTATTAAGGTAGAGGTACCAAGTAATACAGAATTACTTATTAAAGGTATTGATAAACAATTAGTTGGAGAATTCGCAGCTAACATTAGAAAAATTAGAAAACCTGAACCATATAAAGGAAAAGGAATTCGTTATGCTGATGAAACTGTTCAACGTAAAGAAGGAAAGAAAGCTTCTAAATAATAGTAAAGGAGAGTAACTATGATAAAAAAAGTAGCTCGTAATGAAGCGCGTCAAGCAAGACACAGTCGTGTCAGAGCAAAAGTATCAGGTACTGCTAGTGTACCTAGATTAAATGTTTTTAGATCAAATAGTAATATTTTTGCACAAATCATTGATGATGAAAAAGCCGTTACTTTAGTTAGTGCTTCTTCTATTGATAAAGAGTTAAAGCTAGAAAATGGTAGTAACGTTGAAGCAGCGACGAAAGTAGGAGAGCTATTAGCTAAAAGAGCTAAACAAGCAAAAATAACAAAAGTAGTTTTCGATAGAGGAGGATACCTTTATCATGGCCGTGTAAAAGCATTGGCAGATGCAGCACGTGAAAACGGACTTGAATTCTAGAGGAGGGTAATGATGGAAGAGCAAATCGAAAAAGTAGATAATGTTGAAGTTTCAGAAGAAGAAACAGAAGCTGTAGAAACTACAGAAAAAACTTCTAGACCTGCTAAACCTCGTAATAATAATAGAGGAGAAAAACGCCAACCAAGACAACCAAGACAACCAAGACAACCTAAACTTTATGAAGAAGATGTTATTTCAATTGGCCGTGTTACGAAAGTAACTAAAGGTGGGCGTCATTTCCGTTTCTCAGCTGTTGTTGTAGTAGGAGATAGAAAAGGTAAAGTAGGATTAGGAACTGGAAAAGCAAATGAAGTACCAGATGCTATTAAGAAAGCTACGCAAGCTGCTACGAAAAATGTGATTAGTGTAGCTTTAGTAGATAACCGTACTATCCCACATGAAGCAATTGGTGTAGAAGGCGCTAGTAAAATTATGTTGAAACCTGCTGCGAAAGGTACTGGTGTAAAAGCTGGTGGACCAGTTCGTAAAGTGCTTGAAATGGCAGGAATCAATGATATTCTATCTAAATCACAAGGATCAAATACAAAGATTAATATGGCATATGCAACCCTTAAAGCTTTAAAAGCACAAAAAAGTGTAGAAGAAGTAGCAAGACTACGCGGTAAGAAAGTGGAGGATTTGATTTAATATGAAATTACATACATTATATCAACCTGAAGGTGCTATTAAAGAAAGAAATAGAGTTGGTCGTGGAGTTAGTTCTGGAAACGGAAAAACAAGCGGCAAAGGACATAAGGGACAAAATGCTAGAACTGGTGGAGGAGTAAGACCTGGATTTGAAGGTGGACAATTACCTTTATTCAGACG